>JBFRWG010000197.1:0-4195 GCA_051439445.1 Crocosphaera sp. | reverse complement strand
TACCGAGCATGGAATCGTATCTTAGCAGGTGAGCATTAGTTCTGGGATCAGAAGTATCATTAATGCCGACTACTTCTAAGTTAGTATTTTCCCGACCTAACCAGCACCGTAAAAAGTTACGTCCAATCCGTCCGAACCCGTTGATTGCTACTCTAATCACTTGCGTCTTACCCTCTGTGTTTTACTTCAATAGATTAAAACATTATTAATGACCCCAATCATACCCCAAAGGCTGATCAATTTCGATACCTATCTCAATTTTTTTTTTCAGTTGAGTATTTTCGAGGCTGACATCAACACAACTCAAGGGCTTTCTCGGAGCTTTTTAAGTGATTATCAAGAATAAATAGAGAAAATTGGATAAAAATAAGTAATTAAAGCTTTTTTATCCTCAAAAATCTCTTATAAAGCTTATTGTCTCATTTTTGATTGGCAGAGAATAAAATGTAAAGTACAAATTCCTCCCATACCTCCCACACTCCCCACGCTGACTTAAGGAAAATCTTGATAAACTCAGATTATCGGTAATAATTTCGAGCATTCCCTTCCCAGTCTTCACAGTTAATAGCTTCTTCCGTCAAAGCTTTGTAGGGATGGATGGTGCATTTTAAGCAGGTTTCCCCTGTATAAAATGTACAGCGATCGCAGGGTATGGAGTGGAGTTTTTTTAAGTAAATGACTCCATCTTGTACAGCGAAGAAAATGGAACAAAAAAAGCACAGTAAAACGAACCAAATAAGTAAGGGGAAAAACCAACCCATTTGGCTAACAATAATTTGTTGCAAAACCATTGGATCTATTTATAACTGAATCAAAATTACTACGATTGTTGACAACGACTTAATAAGCAACTGTCCTCTATTTTTGATTCGATTGATACACTTTCCCAAAATAAAGCAACTTTTTCACTCACTTCTTGAGGCTTCATATAATGGAAAAAGTGATTACCTCCA
Source organism: Crocosphaera sp. (assembly GCA_051439445.1). Classification (GTDB taxonomy): domain Bacteria; phylum Cyanobacteriota; class Cyanobacteriia; order Cyanobacteriales; family Microcystaceae; genus Crocosphaera. The sequence goes on along the minus strand of JBFRWG010000197.1, from coordinate 3,242 downwards.
GCGCATTCCCATAAAACATCCCCTGATTTTAACCAAGGTTTCCAAGCATTTAATTGATAGGAAGAAATGACCATATCATCTTGACTTCCTAACACAAACAAAGGAACCGGAATGACTTCAGGAGTAACACTTAATTGTTTCATTAAAGTGTTAGGGGAAGGAGAAGATAATAAATCTTGTTCTAGAATATAGATTAATAACTCCGTTTTAAATGGACATTGACGACCAAATAAACTATAAACAATTTGGGTGAGAATAGTATGGCGATCGCAGGGTAAGGACTTGAGTAGGGCATAATAATGACTCTGCCAATCTATTCCTAAATTAGCACCCACAGATAATAAGGTCAGGGATTTTACCCTTTCAGGATGCTGTTGAGCATAGATCATTCCTAACCACCCACTCAAACCATGACCAATCAAATCAACAGGACGATCCAGTTGTTTACAATAGTCGTGTAATAACACCAACGCGACATCAAGAGTTATGGGTTCATCAGGAGTTTGCTCGTATTCCCACAAAGCAAGATCATGATGTTGAGAAAGTTTACTAATTAAAGGACGGTTAAAGCGATGTAATGCAGGACTCACACTTAACCACAATGCAGTCAGAATAGAAGACATAAAAAAACTCCAAATTGAGAATAGTTGAGGCACAATGAAAAGTAGACTTGAATTAGGAAGGTTAAGAGGATGTCCATCTGTGTCTTGCAAAAAACCGTTAGACACCCCTTAACCCCTTTTTATTTAGACTTGCTCAAGGTTATTCAGAGCAGTTTCCACTTGTTTGAAATTAAAGCCCATGGCCCGCAAAGCGTGCCAAAGATGGCCTTGTAAGAAGAAAAAGGCTAAGAAAAAGTGAGCATTGGCTAACCAACAACGGGATGTATGGCGGCCGAAGTCTAAAATCGTCGTATCGGCAAAATAGGGTGTAACACCTAATTTCACTTCTAAGATCGGACCATAAAATTCAGGAGGATAGGCTAAGGTGTTTACTGCACAGAAATAAGCTGCAACAAAACCCGCTAAAGCAATACCACCTAAAGAGTAGGATAAGATAGCTTCTCCTGAGAAAATAAGACGCTTTTTCGCCCATTCCATCGGAGGGATGATAATATGCCAGATTCCACCTGCAACAAGCAGAATACCAACATAAATATGACCACCAACTAAGTCTTCAAGGCTGTTGACCGTAGCAAAATGGGTTTGATAGCCATAGATAACTAAGGGGTCTAAAGTCGGTTCCGTCACTAAACGAACACCTTCAAGGGTGGAGTCGTATAACCCACCCCAATATATGGCTTTACCAACTAATAACAGCGCACCAATACCTAAAAACAAGAGATGATGTCCTAAGATAATACCCAGTTTTTTCGGGTCATCCCAATCAAAATGAAAGCGACGTGCGCCTCCTTCTGTGGTTTTTAGGTCTTGAGGGGCTTGTAAGAGATGGAATAAAGCCCCTGCTCCTAATACAGCAGAAGAAATAAGATGTAATACTCCAATGACGAAGAAAGGATAGGTATCAATCACTTCTCCCCCTTGACCCACACCAAAGCCTAATGTGGCTAGGTGAGGTAACAAAATTAATCCCTGTTCTCCCATGGGTACGTCAGGAGAATAGTTGGAAAGTTCAAACAAGGTAAAGGCCCCTGCCCAAAACATGATTAAAGCAGCTTGAGCAGCATGAGCAACAATGAATAAGCCAGATTTCTCCGCAAATCGGGCATTTCCTGCCCACCAGTCATATTTAACTGTGGGATTGTCGTAAGTTTGCATGATCTTTTCAATCCAGAAAGAGAATGGATACTTATTGCAATTAATTATCAATAAGTATAATCCTAATTTATAGAGATTTGCAAGAGAATACTATTAAGAATTTTTTAAATTGCATAGTTTAGGCAAGATAGGTGATCAACACTCGTCAGATTTTATTGCAAAAAATTTTAGATATGGGGGTGTAGAAACTAGAGAAGCTTTGGAACAGTATTTTTGATCTCTTTTATTTCGCAGGAAAGATGAAAGAGTAGAGAGTTTAGAAACTAAGCAAGCTTTGGAACAGTATTTTTGATCTCTTTTATTTCTGAGGAAAGATGAAAGAGTAGAGAGTTGGGAAACTAGGCAAGCTTTGGAACAGTATTTATGATCTTCCCCGTCTCTTGAGAAAGACTATATGATCTAAAGATGAGCCTGAAAAATATACATATAGATAAATGAGTCAGACGATTACACCATCTCAAAGTAAGAACAGTTTAGCTCCCAATGTTATTGGCGATCGCAACTTAGAGGGGAGTTGGTTCTCAGACTTTTCTCAAGAAACCTTGGCCATGACCAAACGGCTTTTTATTCAATTACAGCGTCGTCCCTCAACCTTGATCGCAGGGATTATTCAGCCGTTTATGTGGTTAATTTTGTTTGGGGCTTTATTTTACAACGCACCACAAGGATTATTTGGGGAGGATCTCAATTATGCGAAGTTTCTCGCCCCTGGAATCATTGTCTTTACTGCCTTTTCTGGAGCCTTAAACGCAGGACTTCCCGTGATGTTTGATCGAGAGTTTGGCTTTTTAAACCGTTTATTAGTGGCTCCCTTAGCTTCTCGTTATTCCATTGTGGCAGCGTCAACCCTATATATTATTGTCCTCAGTTTCATTCAAACTGCGGTTATTGTGGGAGCCAGTGCCTTATTAGGGGCCGGTTTACCGAGTTTAGTCGGGTTAGGAGCGATCGCCTTAATTGTCTTTTTAATTGTTTCTGGCGTAACCGGGTTAAGTTTAGGGTTGGCCTTTGCCTTACCTGGTCATATTGAACTGATTGCTGTCATTTTTGTCACCAACTTACCCCTATTATTTGCCAGTACCGCTTTAGCCCCTTTATCCTTTATGGCAGGATGGTTACAAGCGATCGCCAGTTTGAACCCTTTAACCTATGCGATTGAACCCATTCGTTACATTTATCTCAATGGAGAATGGTCTTTAGGGAGTATTGTTCTCGAAACCCCTTGGACAGATATTAATTTTCTAGGGGTTTTATTGTTACTGTTAGGGTTTGATACAGTGATCTTATTAGCCATTCAACCCTTATTACGTCGTCGTTTTGCTTAGGGAAACCTAGAATTTGAGACTCCCTGCAATAAATTGACAGGGATTCTAGAGGTTATCTAAACAGGGGATAAATCCACCTGTTTAGACATTACCCTAGTTAGGGGGATTCCCATTTACCCCATCCTTTAAACCACCTCTA
>JBFRWG010000196.1:0-22018 GCA_051439445.1 Crocosphaera sp. | reverse complement strand
TTAGATGAAGTTGACCCTGCTTTACTAGAAACCTTTGAAAAGTTAGGCATTCCTTTATCAGAACAAAAACGCCTCAGTAATGTAGCTGTAGATGCTATTTTTGATAGTGTTTCTGTAGCCACCACTTACAAGGAAAAATTGGCAGAAGATGGGGTTATTTTCTGTTCTATTTCTGAAGCATTAGAAGAACATCCTGAGTTAGTTAAAAAGTATCTGGGTAGCGTTGTTCCTATTGCCGATAATTTCTTTGCGGCCTTAAATTCTGCTGTGTTTAGTGATGGTTCTTTTGTGTTTATTCCCAAAGGGGTAAAATGTCCTATGGAACTATCAACTTATTTTCGGATTAATAGTGGAGATACGGGACAGTTTGAACGCACTTTAATTGTGGCAGAAGAAGGGGCATCCGTCAGTTATTTAGAAGGGTGTACTGCCCCCATGTATGATAGTAATCAACTTCATGCTGCTGTGGTGGAATTAGTGGCTTTAGATAATGCGGATATTAAATATTCTACGGTGCAGAATTGGTATGCTGGAGATGAAAATGGTAAGGGGGGAATTTACAATTTTGTGACCAAAAGAGGTCTTTGTAAAGGGGTTAACTCCAAGATTTCTTGGACTCAAGTGGAAACCGGTTCTGCTATTACTTGGAAGTATCCCAGTTGTGTGTTAGTAGGGGATAATTCTGTTGGGGAATTTTACTCTATTGCTTTAACTAATAATATGCAGCAAGCTGATACGGGAACTAAGATGATTCATATTGGTAAAAATACCCGTAGTACCATTATTTCTAAGGGTATTTCTGCTGGAAACTCTAAGAATAGTTATCGTGGTTTAGTGCAAATGGGACCTAAAGCAAAGGGGGCAAGAAATTACTCTCAATGTGACTCCATGTTAATTGGAGATAATGCAGAAGCGAATACATTTCCCTACATTCAAGTTGATAATAATACAGCAAAAGTTGAACATGAAGCTTCCACTTCTAAAATAGGCGAAGATCAACTATTTTACTTTGCTCAAAGAGGAATTTCTGAAGAGGATGCTGTCTCTATGTTAGTCAGTGGTTTCTGTAAAGATGTCTTGAGTGAGTTACCGATGGAATTTGCTTCTGAAGCTGATAAATTATTGAGTTTGAAGTTAGAAGGAACTGTTGGTTAATTACTGTTAATGTGAGGTGGGCACTGCCCACCCTTGTCTTCTGTTTGTCAACAATTAATAATCAAAAAAAGCCATGAGTAACGTTATCTTATCCGTTAAAAATTTGACCGCTAATGTAGAAGGAACCCCCATTTTAAAAGGGGTAAATCTGGAAATAAAAGCAGGAGAAGTTCATGCTATTATGGGCAGAAATGGTTCAGGGAAAAGCACTTTATCCAAAGTTTTAGCGGGACATCCCGATTATGAAATTACGGGCGGTGAAGTGCTTTATAAAGGAGAAAATATCTTAGATAAAAGTCCCGATGAAAGAGCCTTAGAAGGGATATTTTTAGCTTTTCAATATCCTTTAGAAATTCCAGGGGTTAGTAATTTAGATTTCTTAAGGGTTGCTTATAATGCCCGTCGGAAACATTTAGGATTAGAAGAAATAGATACGTTTGATTTTGAAGATTTAGTTGAGGAAAAATTAGAGGTTGTTAAAATGGACTCTGCTTTTCTCGATAGAAGTTTAAATGAGGGGTTTTCTGGAGGTGAAAAAAAGCGCAATGAAATCCTACAAATGGCTTTATTAGAACCCACATTAGGGATTTTAGATGAAATTGATTCTGGGTTGGATATTGATGCTTTAAGAATTGTTTCTAATGGGGTTAACCAGTTAGCAACTCCTGATAATGCGTTCTTGTTAATTACCCATTATCAACGATTATTAAACTATATTGAACCCCATCATGTTCATGTCATGTATGATGGTCAAATTGTTACCAGTGGGGGTAAAGAATTAGCCCTAGAATTAGAAGAGTCAGGTTATGATTTTATTGAGGAGAAGTTACTCGCTCAAGCTTAATTAACATAATCTATTCCGTGAACTAGAATTAATCCATCCCTATCAATAATCTGCGATAAGAATGGGTTAATTCTGTGGTATTTGAGGGATTAATGACAGTAAAAAGAATTATCCATAAAAATACCGCCTATTGATAACAAAAGGCGGTAATGAGGTGCATCACCCTTAACCTTTTAATTAAGGGATGATCACCAACTAAGCTTATATCTTCTACATAGAAGATCCCAGGCCAGCATAAGCTCCGTAGAAAAATAGACCTAGTACAGAAATAGCTCCAATACCAGCAATTAAACCCACCAGCCAAAGGGGAATTTTGCCATCTGCAAACATGATTTTACCTCCTAAGATAATGCCCAAAAAAATGAATTAGTTAAAGAAATAGCTAGAAAAGAGAATGCCAAGCACCGCAATTAAAAGCAATCCCAGATAAAGGGATGTACGGTTTAATTCCACGGGTTGACGGTTAGGGTTTTGATTTCTATCCATGAATAAACTCCTAGCGTTGAATAAACTGCATTGCGGCGATCGCACCGACAAAAAAGACGGAAGGGACGGCTAAAGCGTGAACTGAAAGCCATCTTACAGTGAAAATGGGATAAGATATGGGTTGATTAGGATTGTTGTCTGCCATTGTTTTAAACCTCTTCTAAACTAAACTACTTATTAAACTCTGTGATTTGGTCTTTTGCTTCAAAACGGTCTTGAATAATAGGTAATTCTTGACGTTCTTGAGTAAAATACTCATCAGGACGGGGAGTCCCAAAAGCATCATAAGCTAAACCGGTACTAACAAACAGCCAACCTGCGATGAATAACATAGGAATGGTGATGCTATGAATAACCCAGTAACGAATACTGGTGACAATATCGGTAAATGGACGTTCTCCAGTAACACCTGACATTTTAAGTTTCTCCTAAACAAAATTGATTACGAATGGCAAAATCTAGTCTACTACGATTTGCGAAACAGTCTGACAGACTTCTTTAAATGAGAAAGTTTTAAGCTGCTTCTGAGGTGGGTTGATATTTAAGTAAGATACCATCTTGTCCTAAAATAAAACCCTTTTGGTCATTAACAAAAACGATTTTATAGAGGTTGGATGGTACACTTTCGACGGTGCGATCTTTCTTCCAGGTTTCTCCGTTATCAGAGCTTACCAATAAGTTTCCGCTACCACCAGCCACCCAAAGTTCCTCAGGGGTGCGATAGGCTAAATCAAGTAAACCCCAACTGGTAGAAGGTTCAGGATAAACCACGTCTTGCCAGTCTTCTAAATCTTCTGGGGAAGTAAATTGAAGTTGTCCCCCTCTCGCTAGTAACCATAGACCGCCTTCTTCACTGTAACCCATCGCTTGTAATCTTCGGGATGAATTACGGTTATGGGGAGTCCATTCGCTTTGTCCGGGTTCCCAGGTGGAATAGAAGTTACCCCGTGCAGAAACTGCCACATAACGACCATCAGGCGATCGCTCAATGTTACGAGCCACACCCACGGCACCTTCGACTAAAGCTGCCCAAGTTTTGCCCCCGTTATCGGTTTTGTAAATAGCCCCTAAGTTGGTGACCATTTCGGCGGTTTCTGGTCCAAGAGCAACCACACCATCTGGCGCGCCGGGAAGTTTCTCGCTTAAGGGAATACGAGACCAGTTTTCCCCACCATCTTCAGTATGTAAGAGGATAGCAGGTTTTCCTGTGATCCAACCTTCTTCCCCATTGAAACTAACCCCAGTGAAACTAATTTTCTCGTCACCGAGTTCTAGTTTCCGTTCTTCCCAGGAGTCTCCTCCGTCGGAGGTTTCAAACAAAGCTGCTTTGGTTCCCACTAACCAACCGTGATCGGGATCATCGGTAAAAGCAATGTCTGCAAAAGTGACATCGGTTTCCAAGGAAAGGGTTTTCCAGGGGTTATTAAGGGTAGACGGGACTTGACTGCAACTAATGCAAAATAAGGAAATGGCTATTAATATTACAAATTGTTTCAGTTTTCTCATAAACACTAGGTAAATAGGCTGCTAAAAGTTCAATCTTGTTGATCAACTCTGTTTAAGACAGTATCCAGGCAAAAGGTTAATTTAACCCGTATAAACTGAGGAAAAAGAGGAACCCTAAAGCCAGTGCTCCAAAAATTAGGAGATTTTTTTGATTCGGGGTCAGATTATTGACACCAAAGCCATAGTTTAGGTTTTGTTGGAACCCAGAGGGGGCATTGGTTGCGCCAATACTGACGAACTGGTTGGTTTTTGCCCCACAGACGGGACATTTCCAGCCACTAGGGATTTCGGAAAATGGCGTTCCAGGGGGAACGTTTCCTTTGGCATCGCCCTTGTTAGGCTCATAAACATAGCCACAGAGACGACATTCGTGGTTAGCTGGTGCGAGTTCAGCTAGAGTTTTTTCTTGGGGTCTCTCAGTCATTGCTCTACTTTAAGCAAATCTTAATATCTATGTTACAAATTATCCCATAAACTTAACAATCTGAACAAATATTGCTATGCAGATGAGTGATTGGGGTGGCAAAATGTCAATGTTTTTGTTTTTTAGTTGTCATTCCGAGAAACAAGGAGTCTTATTAACAGACTAATCAGAATAGACCGTAGTATATTTGTAATTATTATCATTGAAGGCGTTTTTTTACTTCAAAAATTGTATAATCTAATACTAAAAACTACCCTTTATGTCAAGAAATGATGACAATTAAGCAAAACACACTACGAAAGAATGGGGGTTAGAGGAACGTACTACAAATTTTTTATTTTTTGTGCTATAGTTAATGTATGGTGTCATTATTGTATGCAATTTTAAAAATCCAAGATTTTTTAATATAATTTTTTTCTCCACCTTGTATATATAGAGTGGGCAAGTATTCTAAATATTGTAATAGCTTTAGATAAGTTTGAGATTTACTCACCAAAGATTTTTTTGCATCAGTCTCTAAAATAACAGAATTAATAGGTTTAATTTGAATGATCAATATATTGTTTGACAACAGATGACTTGATTAATTTCATAATTTCTGCGCTTTGCAGTTGCACAGATCAAAAAATCCGTGTTTGACCCCTGAATACCACGACGACGACAAATATTAAAATACTCTGCTGCTAATTCATAGTCTTCTGCATTTGTTAATATATTAGGGAAAGCTCGAAGAATATCTCTCAATTTTTCAAATTGTGCTTGGTGTTTAATACCTGAAAGAATTTCTTGTCTAACTGTTCCCAAAAGAACAACTTTTCCATCAGCAATTAAATTTCTCAATTTGTTTGTTATTATGTCGTTAGTTTGTTACTTTCTCCTTAATGCTGATGACCAAACACAAGTATCAACAATAACTTTCATGATTGATGACGTTGTTGTTTATAGTCATAATCATCTTCATATTCAATTGTGCCAAATAATTCGGTAATCATTAGTTTTTTCCGTCGTTCAACATACTCCTGTAAAGCTGCTTCAATCACTGCACGTTTGGTGGGATGTTCCCCAAGTTTTAATGCTTCTTGGATTAATTGGTTGTCAATATCTAAAGTAGTCTTCATAGCTACTTACCTTAAATTCTTGCCAGCTACTCTATAATATAACCCACAAGATTCTATTTTGTTATTTTAATCTAAAATCTTACATATTTATCAATCAACCTATTATAAAATGAAAACCAAAATTAATTTTCAGTGGGAAAAAGTCTCATTCAAAATGCACAAGAAATTTTATCTATCAATACACAGCAAAATATACTCAAATTCCCTTGCAGTCCCAAAAAGTAACACACTTGACCTAGTAAATATTATAAATAGTTACGGATAAAAAAATAATAAATCTTTCTATTCATGATACATTGACTAAGAATAGGACTGACTTCAATGAACGTTAGTCTGCAAAAAACCTCACAAACCGAAGGATAAAAATGCCTTTTTCTATAGATTCGGCCCGTAACATTTTTCCGAATACCTTAGCTGCTGATGCTGTTCCTGCAACCATAGCTAGATTCGAGCAACTGAGTGCTGAAGACCAACTGGCACTGATTTGGTTTGCGTATCTAGAGATGGGTAAAACGATTACCGTTGCTGCTCCTGGTGCAGCCAATATGCAGTTTGCGGAAGGGACTCTTAAAGAGATGCTTGGAATGACTCCTTTAGAGCAAAGTCAGGCCATGTGTGACTTAGCGAACCGTGCTGATACACCGATTAGTCGGACTTATGGCACTTGGACTCCTAATATCAAGCTTGGTTTTTGGTATGAATTAGGGAAATTAATGGAACAGGGCAAAATTGCACCTATTCCTCAAGGTTATAAGCTCTCGGCCAATGCTAATGCTATCCTCGTGACCATTATTGGCCTAGAATCTGGTCAACAAATTACCGTTCTCCGTAACTGTGTGGTGGATATGGGTTATGACCCCAATAAAATGGGCAATTTCGAGAAGATTACTGAACCCGTTGCTCCCCCCAAAGAAATATCACAACGGACTCAAGTGAAGATCGAAGGGGTTGACAATTCAACTATCCTTAGCTATATGAATAATTTGAATGCTAATGATTTTGATGCTCTAATCGCATTATTTACTGAAGATGGAGCCTTACAACCCCCATTCCGCAGACCTATCATTGGTAAGGACAACGTGCTTCGTTTCTTCCGTGAAGAATGTCAAAATCTTAATTTAATTCCCGAACGAGGGGTAATTGAACCGGCTGAGGATGGTTTCACTCAAATTAAAGTCACAGGAAAGTGTCAAACTCCTTGGTTTGGTGGTGGTGTTGGTATGAATATTGCTTGGCGATTTTTATTGAATCCTGAAAATAAAATTTTCTTTGTAGCCATTGATTTACTGGCCTCTCCTAAAGAATTATTGAACTTAGTTCGCTAATTAGCAAAATTTTTGCTATGTTCTTAAGGATAGTAAAACCATAATTGATACGATAGATACGCTCTACTGGTTAGGGCGTATTCTAATAACTTTAAAACTCCGATATGAAAACGAACACTCAACAATGGTCCCAAACAGATCAAAAAATTGCTCAAGAGGCATTGGAAAAAGCTTATACCAGAGAAACAGAAGCACTGGTGGCTGAAATCAACCAAAAAGCCAGCCAAATTACTCAAATCGACGACCTATGGGCTTTAAATGACTATCTGAGTAGTCAACGATACAATATTGATGGGAAGTACGACTTTAGAGAGTCTGCATCCGTTTTTGTTTTAGCTCAGTTAGTTAAAGAAAGATGGTTAACCCTTGATGAATTAACTGGTTTAACCCCTTCGACAAGAGCAAAAGTGGCTTCTTTGGCAAAGATGTCATAATATTCACTCAACCAGGAAGTGGAAATCATCCCAGGCCGTGGCACTGTCAGTTTTTGACTTCTCCAGGGGTTAAAACCGCCTGGATTCTAAAGCGGTTAAGCTTCCATGGGCTGAAGCCACATGGAAGCTTGCTTACGATATGATCTAGTTAGAGAATCGAGATCATATCGTTTAGGAAGAGCCAAAACTTCCTTACCCACCTTGGCTAGATTGAAACCTAGCTGTGTGGCTACCTTTCTTAAACAGTTTGCTGCTGCTTGAGCGTCAGCATTAACTAACCAACCTTGAGCAGTGCGGTACAAACCACGCTTAATTCGTTTTCCTAAAAACTTGTACCCTTTGGGTTTTTCACCATATTTTGGTACTAAATCATTATCAAGAAAACTAGCTTGAGAACTGTAGGCTTCCTCTGTTTCAGTGAAGAAAATGCCTAGGGATTCTCCTAATTGTTGAATACGCTTTTTAAGCCTTGCTGTTGGAATTTGTACAAAGTTTTGATTATTTGTCTTACCAATATTGATCGAGTCTTTTTGTCCATCATTCCATCCAAAAACTATATGGCCAATTTTATGTTTTAAGCAATAATTGATAATAAACCTTGCTGCTTTATTAACAGTATCTCGCATCTGGCAATTGCGTTTATGAGTAGCTTGCTCTAATTTATCATCCCAGTAATCTTGAGTTTTCCCTTGTTTCTGTTTAGCCACGAATCGATTATACCGTTGGTTAATTGACTTAATATTTCTCCCATTGACAATAAAGGACTTACCTTTTTACCTATTTTTAGTTCAGAGATACTTAGTGTGGGGCGATTTGTCCCACTGAACAAGTAGCCTACAACCCTGACTAGAAGGAAGTCTGTCTAGTTTTGTCTAGGTTTATGAAACCCCCGCTCCACTGCCACCCCTTAAAAGGAGGTGGCTATTTCTCCCTCACAGTTTTTTGGTATAAACGATCGCACTTTAAGGGTGATTACTTAAGATTCTATGTAGAGAACCCAGTTTAGGGAAAACAGAAGGTTACACTGATCAGTGGTGTTCCCTAGACACTTCAACAGTCAAACAAGATCAAAGTCCTCTTGATCGCACAACCCGTAGAGTTGGTAGGAATTATATGACGAAGCGAACCTTTGGTGTCATCGGCTTGGCGGTGATGGGAGAAAATCTCGCCCTCAATGTCGAAAGTCGCGGCTTTCCCATTGCTGTATATAATCGTACAGCCAGTAAAACAGAAGAATTCATGAAGACACGGGCCCAAGGCAAAGATGTCAAAGCGGCCTATTCATTAGAAGAATTTGTACAAATCTTAGAACGTCCCCGTAAAATCTTAGTCATGGTGAAAGCAGGTGCACCTGTTGACTATGTTATCGAAGATTTAAAACCGCTTCTAGAAGAAGGGGATATGATTATCGATGGCGGTAACTCCTTATATGAAGATACCGAAAGACGCACCAGAGACCTAGAATCAACCGGTCTTGGTTTCGTAGGTATGGGAGTTAGTGGAGGTGAAGAAGGTGCCTTAAAAGGACCTAGCTTAATGCCTGGAGGCACTAAAGCAGCCTATGAAGAATTAGAACCTATTTTAACCAAAATTGCTGCACAGGTGGATGATGGTCCTTGTGTTACTTTTGTTGGTCCTGGTGGTGCCGGACATTATGTGAAAATGGTTCACAATGGTATTGAGTACGGTGATATGCAGTTAATTGCAGAAGCCTACGATATCATGAAAAATGCTCTTGGCCTCAGCAACGAAGAATTACACGAAGTGTTCAAAGATTGGAACACCACCGATGAACTTAATTCTTTCTTAATTGAAATTACTGCCGATATCTTCAAGTATGTCGATCCTGACAGCAAGAAACATCTGGTTGACCTCATTTTAGACTCTGCTGGTCAAAAAGGAACCGGTCGCTGGACTGTAGTAAGTTCTTTGGAGTTAGGGGTTCCCATTCCCACCATGTACGCTGCAGTGAATGCACGGGTAATGTCTTCCTACAAAGAAGAAAGAAAGTCCGCATCTCAACAGTTGACTGGACCTGCCATTAGCTTTGATGGAGACAAAAAAGCCTTTGTTAACAAGGTTAGAGATGCTCTCTACTGCTCTAAGATGTGTTCTTATGCTCAAGGAATGGCTTTGATTGCTAAAGCTTCTGCTGAGTATTACAATAACCAAGTCAGCTTACCCGAATCTGCTCGTATTTGGAAAGGTGGTTGTATTATTCGTGCCGGCTTCTTAGATAAGATTAAGAAAGCATTTGTAGACAATCCTGATCTACCTAACTTACTCTTGGCTCCTGAGTTTAAACAAAGTATCTTAGATCGTCAAGACGCTTGGCGTGAAGTGCTAGTTTTAGCTAATCAAGTGGGTATTCCTGTTCCTGCTTTTAGTGCGTCTTTAGACTACTTCGATAGCTATCGTCGTGCTGATCTGCCTCAAAACTTAACCCAGGCACAACGTGACTACTTTGGTGCGCATACCTACGAACGGGTTGATAAGCCTAGAGGTGAAGCTTTCCATACCGAGTGGGCAGCCTAATTCCTGAAATTAATCTTAACAAAATTGTTAACCCTTCTCGTTATCGAGAAGGGTTTATTACTTCAATCTATTTATGTAGAAAAGTAACAATTCTTATTTTTTGATGTTGCGAGCCATATTACGGAACATATCCATGCTATCGTCGCTTTGACGGCGTTCTGCACTAGCAGAGGATGCAGATGAAGTGGTTTGAGTGGTTGTACTTTCTTTTTTCTTGGTAGAAGGAACACTACCAGGACCAGCTTTACGCTTTTCCATAGAAGAAATCTCTTGCACCAGTTCACCACCGTTGGCAAAAGTCCGTCTGATGGTGATAGGCTTACGCATAAACTCAGTATCCCCTAGGGTTTTAGCTTCATCATTATTTAAGAAAAAAGCTTCGTTGCTTTGTTGGGGTTGAACAGGGGCGTTTTCTATGTCATCTACAAACTCAGCCTTACGTCCACTAAAAAGTCCAAAAAATCCAGCCATGATTGGGTTGCTCTCCTAACGGTTTTATGATTAATAAGGTTTCAATATATTACAGTTTATCAAAAAATATTAAAAAATCATCCCATCTCAACAAAAATATGAAACTTTTTTCAGATTTGACAAAACAGGACAAAAAAAGATTAGGAAAAAGATGTTGTTGAGAGTTTATCGAAATCTAAAGCAGTAATATGTTGATAAGCATTATCTATTAACCCCTTACCCCGCAAAAAGCCCGTATTAGCTCCAGGACAGATATATTTAAGAGTATCAGGAGAAAAGCGATCGCCTAATTTTTTGACACTATCCAGTTGACGCAACCAATGAAACGTTTTCTCTAATCTTAAAGGAGTGGGATGTCCTTGATGATCAGGCAGTAAATGTCGTCCCGTACAGAGAATCCCCCCATGTTGTTGCCAATAAAGACAAGAAGACCCTGTAGAATGGCCAGGAGTCCAAATAGCAGTTACTGTATCCGTTAGTTTTATTTCCTGCTCAAATGAGGTCACAGTCAAGGTAGGTAAGAGATAGGCCTCTTGTTCTTGAATGACAACATTACAGCCTAAAGCATTATGCCATTCTTTAATCGATGAACTCATTCCACCACGATGAGTCAGAAATAACCATTCAACCCCTCCCTGCTGCACTAAAAAATCGAGATAATCATCGCAGTAAAAAGGACAATCGATTAAGATGTTGCCAGACTTTTCTACAATAAAATAAGAGGTTCCCCCCAAAATTTCTCGATTAGGGGCAAAGGCAAATAAGCTATCAATTAGCAGACGAGGGACTTTTGGACTTTTAACCTTGTTTGAATTCATTTCTGCCAACAACTTGCCTACAATAGGGAATAGGGACTATATCCTTATTATTGCTTAATTCGTTAATTCTCCCTAGGAAGAACAATCGATAACACAATCTCAACTGTCAATATGTGGTTACTATTCATTATTTTAGGTGCAATTACTTACTATCTTGCCAAGCGTAGTGTCGCCCCCATTACTCGAACCCCTATTTGGATTATTTGGTTGGTGATGATGATGCCAGCTTTTGTCTGGACGATGTGGTACGAACTAAAGGGAGAAGATGAGGATATGCCTCTTGTTTGGGTTCTGACTCCTCTAATTCTTTGTTTTATTTTATATATATGGCTCATTCGCTTAGGAAAAATTCCCCCTTCAGAACAGAAACAAAACCAACCTCAAGATTCTCTAGTGAGACTTGAAAACCTAGAGACATCCTCCGAAGAAACCAAAAGCGTTCGACCCATTACTGCCACAGAAGAGAAATCCCTACGAGATTGTTTTCCTTGGGGCATATATTACCTACAAAACTTAGATTATCGTCCCCAAGCCATTTTGTGCCGAGGAAAGTTGCGAACAGCCCCCGAAAAAGCTTATCAATCCATTAAGAATAATATTGAACAAGTCTTTGGCGATCGCTTCTTAATTTTGTTTCAAGAAGGGATACAAGGGAATCCTTTTTTTGCCCTAGTTCCTAACCCTTGGTCAAAAACTGAAACCCAACAACAATCCGCAGAAAAACCCTTAAAGCGGCCCTTATTTGCCCTAGGACTCTTACTATTAACCCTATTGACCACCACTGTCATTGGCACCATTCAAATAGCTGGAGTTTCCACAGAAGTCCTGGATAGTAATTCCAGTTTATTATTAAAGGGCCTTCCTTACAGTTTAGGATTAATTACTATTTTAGGCATTCACGAACTCAGTCATTATTTCACAGCCGTTCGTTATAAAATTGCCACAACTTTACCTTATTTTATCCCCATTCCTTTCTTCTTAGGAACTTTTGGGGCGTTTATTCAAATGAAATCTCCTGTTCCCCATCGTAAGGCTTTATTTGATGTAGCGGTGGCGGGTCCTTTGGGAGGATTTATTATCACTATTCCTCTATTAATATGGGGACTCTCTTTATCCGACATTGTGCCTTTACCTTCAGGAGAAAATGCTTCGTTACTCAATATTGAAGCCCTTGATCCTCGCTTTTCTTTCTTATTTGCGATCCTAGTTAAATTGGTTTTAGGTAGTAGTTTTGCAGCAGGAAAAGCCATTGAACTTCATCCTCTAGCGGTGGCCGGTTATATCGGATTAATTATCACTGCTCTAAATTTAATGCCAGTGGGACAGTTAGATGGAGGCCATATTGTTCATGCCATGTTTGGTCAAAGGACTGCTATGATCGTTGGACAACTAACACGCATTTTTATGTTAGTTTTAGCTATGATTCGACCCGAATTTTTGATTTGGGCAATTCTTTTATTTCTCATGCCTCTTGCTGATCAACCCGCCCTCAATGATGTCACTGAATTAGACGATAAACGAGATGTGATTGGTTTGGGTTCCTTGAGTTTACTCTTATTAATTTTATTACCTCTTCCGGGAGCGATCGCTTATTGGCTACAGATATAAGCTTGTCGATAGGGCAAAGTTATGGGTTAAGTGACACGACAAGGGTTGACATACTCCCCCACGCTCATCACAGATTGTAGTGGGGGAGTATGTCCACATCACTGTTAGAAATTGCGTGCTGCGACGAGACAACTTATACCAATTTCCTAAAGTCCGACTACAGATAAAGCCTCAAGAATAAAATCATATCCCGTAATAGAAGCGATATCTTTTTGACTAAAACTAGCTAATATATTTGCTAAAATTTTTCGTAAAAAACCTAGATTTTTCAAGGGAACAGTTTTTATCGAAAAATAATGGGTCTAAAACCCCGCCCTAACAGGCGTAATTGTGTTAAAATTGGAGTGTAGCAATTTTCAGCTACCTACTGGCAGTCCCCCAGAAAGTGACCACTAACCCTGAATCGGCAGGTTGTCTGGAAACATAAGATGTATGACCTAGTAAGGTAAGTACATCCTCAGCTAGAGTAAACATCATTTGAGAGTAGGTTTCAACAAGTAATTGTTGAATCATAATCTGCTCGCCTTTAGACAGTGGAGTATGTCAAGGTTTGCTCTTCTCCATGACTCTATGAGGTTAGGGAACAGGGAACAAACAGAATACAGGAGCATATGACTCCTAATATAACAAAAAAAGAAAGCTTGTTGCCACAAGCTTTCAAAATTTATGTTTAGTGACGATTGATTTTACTCTATCTAACCGTTCCTCGTAATGCTTCAGCATCAACGGGTTTGAGTAAATAAATACGCAGTAAATCTCCCAAAATCCCTGCAATTAAAGGGAGTTTACGCAAGGTTTTAACGAATTTTGGTGCGTTACTTTCTCCGATTTCTTTCATCTTCAAATTACGGTCAGAACAGCGTTGTAAACGGGGATAAAATTCGGGGTGATCCACGTCTAAAACACTTGGAAATGCTCTAGCAGAGGTTTCATTGGTCTTGCGAATGACTTCTCTATCAAATTCCGTAGCATTTAACCCTAATGACTCATAAAAACTGGCTCTTTCATGCACAGTTAAAGTGTGAGTCACAAACACAGATAAGAGGAAGAAACGACTCCATAAACGTGCTTTCCAGGTGTTCCAAAGTTTAGGTTGAGAACGCAATAAAGCCGTGAAAATATCGCCGTGACGGTTTTCATCCTGACACCAGTTCTCAAATTTTTTGAAAATAGGATAAAACTGTTTTTCGGGATGTTTTTCTAAGTGATGGAAGATGATAATATAACGCCAGTAACCAATTTTTTCAGATAGATAAACGGTATAAATAACCCATTCTAAAGGAAAGAATGTATAGGTACGAGTTTTAGTAACTTTTCCTAAGTCTAGGGAGAGGTTAAAGTCAGCCATGGCCTTGTTTAAAAACCCTGCATGACGAGCTTCATCCCTAGCCATTAAATGAAACATTTCTGATAAAATGGGGTTACGGCCTTTGAGTTTTCTAGACAATTCTTTGAAGAGCAAAAAGCCAGAAAATTCAGAAATACAAGACCGTTCTAAATACTCAATAAACCCTTCTTTTGTTGTTTCATCTAAATGATCCCAGTTTCCGGTTTTAAAGTCTTCATCACGGACGAAATGATGACGGTTGTAGTCGTTACGCATTTCCGTCAACATCGCATTTAACTCGGTTTCCTGTTCCGTTAAAGATAGGTTGGCCGCAGTTTCAAAGTCTGTAATATAAAAGCGAGGGGTGAGGAGAGTTTCTTTAGAAGGTGCTTTTGTTCCTGGTTTCGGTTGATCGGGTTTAACAGGAGTTTTAACCATAACCATTGCTATATAACTGGATAGTTATATCATCCGATGCTGAGGTAATTTTGTCTATGGTTGTTCTCAAAAGTTTAAACTTCACTGAAGAAAAGTTTTACCGCTTATGAGACGATTGACAACTGGACTACTGGTGGGATTAACTCCCAAGACTTTGCTCCGTAGCACACAGGGAACTGAACCGTACGTTCTTTTGTATCAGGTGATCTAACCATCTAGTAGCCAAAATTAGTAGCATTTACCCGTTAAATGCAATAAATCAGACACTCAGTTGTTTCTTGACAGGAAAGAAAATATTTGTCAGGATGAATGTCAGAAGATGTCTCACAGGTTGCTTCATTCAAGGTAATTCTTCACCTTAGTAGGGGAGGCATCTTCATTGTTAGGGCATTGTTATCAACGAAGATGCTTCTTGCCCTTTGGAAAGGGATCGACGGAGCATAGGCCAAGCAAAGGTTGAGAGTGAAACCTTAGTAGTTTAGATAGATTTGAAGCAGAATGCCCATCATTTGCTATGACTTCAACTCACTCAAACTGAAAAGTAACCAAAAGACAGGCGTAATACGACTATTAATTCCATTTTATTACCTTTTGCTGCTCACTCAATACAGATACGATTCCCCCTAAAACCGATGGAGTTAATGGAGCGCAATTATTCGAGTTTTGTCCTAATCGATAAATTTCGACTTTTTTTGTAGCCGCCTCAATTAACCAACCTAATTTAACTCCATTTTCTAAGTATTCCTGCATTTTTACTTGTAAATCAGCGTATCTTTGATTTTTAAATTAATATTATAAAAAATTACTAACTTTTTAAATTAAATTTATGAGAGGTCACTCGATAATATCTCAGTTTCTCTTCATCAACTGCGAAATCACTCAAAAAATTAGGGACTGTTACCGTTCCATTTTCTGAAAGACATTTATGAGTAACAATGTCATTTAGATAGTCATTTGTATTTAGTGCTGCGGGATAAATAAAGTTATCTAAAGTAGCAAGAGAAAGATTAAAAAATGCCCCGATTGAGGATTCTAGCATTCCCCCACACCAAACTCCAAGATTATTCTTTTGACATAAATCATGTATTTTTTTTGCTTCTGTAAGTCCGCCAACTCTTCCTGGTTTAATATTAATAATTTTACAGGCATTTATTTTAATCGCTTTCCGAGCATCTTCTAGAGATAAAATACTTTCATCGAGACAGATTGGTGTTTGAATCTGTTGTTGAAGTTCAGCATGATCAATAATATCATTCCAACCTAAAGGTTGTTCTATCATCATTAAATTAAAGTGATCTAAACTTTTTAATAAGTCTATATCTTTTATATTATAAGCGGAGTTTGCATCAGCAATTAAAGGAACATCAGGGAACTTATTTCTGATTATTTCTAGGGGTTTCATATCCCAACTCGGTTTGATTTTGAGTTTTATTCTTTTGTAACCTTCTTCAATTTTTAAACTAATTTCTTCTAAGAGTTTATTGTTATCTTTAATTATTCCCACTGCTCCCCCAATTTTAATCTCTTTTTGTTTTCCTCCTAAGAGTTGCCAAAGGGGGGTTTGGATCTGTTGTGAATAGAGATCATAAAAAGCAGTTTCTAAAGCTGTTTTTGCAAAGTTATAACCTTTAATATGAGATAATATTTGATTAATTTGACTGGGATGATTAATCTTTTTGCCAAGAATTTGAGGGATGATTAAATTTTTTAAAACCAGAAATGAAGTGTCAGTATATTCAGGTAAATAGAAAGGAAATGGTAAGGTTGATGCTTCACCATAACCGGATAAATTAGAAGTTGATAGTTTAACAATAATACTTCTTTTTTGCTTCATTTCACCATAGCTAGTTTGATAACTTTTGATGAAAGGTAATTCAAATACAAATATTTCTGCACTTTCGATGATCATGAATAATTATTTAATTAATAAAATATCTTTGATTTTTTCTAAAGTGAGAGTAACATATTTTTGAGTAATGGGGGAAAAATCTTCACTAAAATTAAAATTTAGCCCTGGCACTAAGAGCCAATAAGCTTTAGGAATTTTTTGATAAATCGCTTGGGTTAAAGATAATAATTGTTGGGGGTTATTATGGTGGGCTAAATTATTAATTTTTTGATTAATAGAAATGGGTTTCATTTCAAGTTTTGCAGTGTTTACATCAGTCATAGGTACTGCATCTATAAAAATAACGGTATCAACTTGAGATATTTTTTCTGCTAAGTCTGGGGTGAGTTGATGAACAGCCAAAGATGTTATATTATCAAGGTTCCATTGTTCAATGATTTCTACTATTTTATAACCAACTCCATCATCTCCTCTTAAGGTATTACCATAGCCAATAATTAGTATTTCGTTTTTTTTCATGATTAATTTAACAATCTATAATGTTACAAAATTTCTTTAAACCCCGTCGTTAACGACAGAGTCTTATTAAAAATTAACATATAGTATTTTTATACTATAACTTGTTTTTTTCCAGATAGTTTACTGCAAAGAATCCAATGAGTTGGTTAATGAATTAACCTAACACCAAGTATAATTAATAAAAGTTTAACCCATAGGATAAGTGTACCTATGGGTTCCTTATTTAACCATAATGTTTAGTACAGGGAAAACTTTAATGCGAGATGCCGTTACCTCATTAATTAGAAACTATGATCTAACTGGCCGTTATTTGGATCGAGATGCGATGGACACCCTCAAATCCTATTTTGAGTCGGGAACCGATCGCATTAGTGTGGCTGGGTTAATTAATGCAAACTCCCCTGATATCGTTAAAGACGCTGGACTTCAACTGTTTGAGGAAATTCCAGAATTAATTCGTCCAGGGGGTAACGCTTACACAACCCGTCGTTATTCAGCTTGTTTACGGGACATGGACTATTATCTTCGCTATGCTAGTTATGCCTTAGTAGCTGGTGATTCTACCGTTCTCGATGAACGGGTCTTGCAAGGGTTACGCGAAACCTATAACTCCCTAGGAGTACCCATTGCACCAACGGTTCGGGGTATTCAAATCATGAAAGAAAAGATCAAAGCAATGGCCGCTGATGCTGGAATTGCCGATACTTCTTTTGTAGATGAACCTTTTGATCACATGAGTCGTGAGTTTAGCGAAATTTCTGTATAACTGACTGCCTAAGTAAAAAAGGCGATCGCATTGTCTCTGAGCGATCGCTTTTTTGCTGACTATGCTTTTTAACTAAAAATTGTTAACCCCCCTGGCGACAAATCCCCGATTGAGCAAGACCTGCTCTTGCTTGAGGAACGAAAATCTCCGGATGAGAGCCACGACAGAATTTTTGTGATAGACTAGAGGTAGGCATAAGGTATAAACCTGAATTGTAGCCAGACTTGGAATGTATCCATCCAAGATGAGAGTAAAAGACAGTTGGAAAACGGGACCTCCAGAGCTTGGGAAATACGAAAAAAAATTGAATAAACCAGACAAAGTACCCAGGGACTCTGGGAAACCAAAACGCCTGATTAGTCGTTCTGTCAGAGAACCAACAGTGGGAGATGTACTCATCGTTCTTACATAAGTGTTCTAGATAAGTGGCGAAAGCTCCCATGAGCGAGAATAACCTCCGAATGCCCTATCGTGAGTTAGGGAAGTTCCCCGCACAAAACGTAGTGGCGTGCGTGGGAGTATGTCACGCTAATCACTATACGGTGTCCGTCATAGTAAAAAAATTTTCGAGTAACTAATATCCATGAGTCAAAGACTATCCATTGCAATTAAAGGGATGGCCACCTCAACCTCAACTGCCCCAAAAGGCTCAACAGTTGTTGACCGTAAACCCTATCCCAACTATAAGGTAATTGTCCTCAATGATGACTTCAACACCTTTGACCATGTAGCCAACTGTTTACTTAAATATATTCCTGGAATGAGTAGGGATTGCGCTTGGGAATTGACAGAACAAGTCCATTTTGAAGGGTTAGCCATTGTTTGGAGTGGGCCGCAAGAACAAGCAGAGTTATATCATCAGCAGCTACGTCGTGAAGGATTGACCATGGCCCCATTGGAGGAAGCATAAGTCATGACCCAAGAGGATAAAGGAAGGTTAGTATGGAATCATTCAACTCATGTTGATGGGTTAATCCCTATTCTAGAAAAGTTGCTTAATTTTACTGGTATTCGCACGGTGACCCCAGGGGTTATTAGTCGGTCTAAAGGTCATTCTCCTCAGTTAAAATTACGAGTATCGGTTCCGATCCGTGGGGGTTATAAGGCGATCGCACGACAGGGCAAAACGGTTCAAGAAGTTTTCATTGTAACTGATTTAAGTCAAAAAGAGTTGGAATCTGCCATTAAACAAGTCTTAAATTAAATGGTCATTATGAGAAATAATTTTCGGATTCTTTTTGACTGATTGTTAAGCATTAAAGTTAAAAGTGATAACATATAAGCAAAAAGACTGATCGGACATGAGGAGTAATGACAAACCCCACACATTCAAGAAGAGGACTTGGTATCTGGTTTGAGCGATTAATCGCAGCTATTCTTTTAGGGGGCCAAGTTTTCTTTCATCTTCTCAAAACCAGAATTCACCGACGAAACACCCTAGAACAAATGAGTGTGGTTGGTCCAGAATCATTAACCATTGCTTTAATTACAGCCGGTTTTGTGGGAATGGTGTTTACGATTCAAGTCGCTAGAGAGTTTATTAGTTTTGGGGCAGCGTCAACCGTTGGAGGGGTTTTAGCGTTAGCTTTAACTAGAGAATTAGCCCCTGTTTTAACAGCAGTGGTAGTTGCAGGGAGAGTCGGATCAGCTTTTGCTGCTGAAATTGGTACCATGAGGGTGACAGAACAAATCGATGCTTTGTATATGCTCAAAACCGATCCCATTGACTATTTGGTGGTGCCTCGGGTGTTGGCTTGTTGTTTAATGTTACCTGTGTTGAACATTTTATCATTAATCACAGGAATGGCAGGAGGACTATTGATTGCTAATGGACTTTATGAGATTTCTCCTTACGTTTTCTTAACCTCAGTGCGTAACTTTTTGGAATTGTGGGATTTGGTGACTTCTATTATTAAGTCCGTCGCTTTTGGTGGTTTAATTGCTGTGATTGGCTGTAGTTGGGGCCTAACCACCAGTGGAGGCGCAAAAGGGGTGGGACAGTCCACGACAACGGCAGTGGTAACCTCATTATTAGCGGTTTTTGTGGTTAATTTCTTTTTGTCTTGGGTGATGTTTCAAGGAACAGGGACAGCATCGCTTTGAATCCAGTCTTCGGGATACCCTTTCTCGTAATTGGCAAAATTGATAACATCTTGGATTTTAGAGGAATCTAAACTGGTTAACCAAAGATACCCACCCTGAAGATAGAAGCCAACGTCAGACTCAAAATCGTTGGGTTCACATTCAGGGTATTTTCTGACCAGTAGATTCCATGACAGGGCTAACTTTTCTTTGAGTTGTTTTTCTTTGTTTTTCACTGAAGCTAAACCTTTTGTCTCATTTTCCCGGATCTTTTGAGAGATTTTGAAGCTTAATCTGTGGATTTCATTTTGTAAATCTTCAACTCCTTGTTTTAGTAGGGATAATTCCTAAGGTTCTCATTTGTTTTAGATATTTTCTTAAGTCTTTGATGTGCATGATGAGTTCCTCATAAATATTTAGATTTAATATTTTTAAGGTTTGTAGATAACCATTGCAATCTTTCTATACCTTCATCCAAAAAGTCATCTCCTTTGTTTTGATTATCTTGAAATGACATAGGTTTCCAATTTGTACAATCAAAGGTTAAGCGAGGAAACCAATATCTAGGTAAGCTACGATCTATTGATAAACCGTATTTGTTTTTCCAGTCTTGATAATTTGGATACTCAAGATCAGTTACAGTGAGATAGCGACAGGCGTATAAAGCGTATAAAACAGAGGCTCTAGCATACTCAGAGGAGCCAACAGTACCATTTTTTATATAATCATCTAAATCAGACTTTTGAGCATAACACATCTTAGAGATACTGTAACTATTTTGAAGCTTACCTAATTTGTTGATCGTTTGATCGACTAGCTTAAATTCAAAGACAAACAACCTAGCTAAATCGGTTAAGATTTCTTCCCAGTTAGGATATAAGTTAACTAACATTTATTTTATCTTCCTATCCTATTGATATTTCAGTTTTAGAGATGTGATAACTCTCTTACCCGCTTTAAGCACTTCTAGTAAGTCTCCACCTTTTTTAGCTATTTCGTATTGGTTTTCAGCTTTTTTTATAGCAAAGCTAGTAAAATCGATGGGAGATAAAGGGATAAAATTTAACATAATATTCCAAGACTTGCGAACATTATCCCAACCTAAATTTTTATAGCCTTTTTGTCGAGCTTGTTTCTGTTCTATTTGACTCAAGGAATTAAATTTTTCTGAGTTACGTTTTTGAGCTTCTCTGTAATTGAGTCCGTCTAATTGTTGGTTAGTAGGCATTGGTTTAACTGATTTCTTTTTGTTGTTTTTATTTAGTTTTATTTGAAGATTTTAGGGAACTTCATTCGTTATAGTTCACCATACTTTTCTTTATATTGTTTAGCTATATGAATTGATTCTTCGCTAATTTTTTCAGCTTTCTCTAGGTCTTGTCTTGCAGTTTCTTTTGAGATTACTCCAATCTCGCTAAAAACTTTGTCATCGGTTTGAGTTGCTTTTCCAAAGAATTTACACCAGAGTTTAATGATTTCGCTTTTTGAAGGATTAATAAATTCCTCAAGCTTTAATTTTAATGTTTCTACTCTATTTTCTGCAACAAGACGACGGCCATTGGCTGATTTGATTGTATTGTTTTGATCAATGATTATCTGAATAGCTGGATCAAGAGCAGGATCATCTGCGAATATGACAATAGTTCTTGAAGGGAGAGCCTTAAATTTACTAGGCAGCTTGGTAACTTGAAGTCTTGTTCTTATTAACTCTAAATTTTGAATCTTGGTACGATTGGAAGTCATTAGAGAAATTATATTTTATTGTTTTATCCCATTATTAATCAGGTTATTGTTAAATCAAACAGTATTACTACTGAACCTTGGTAAAGTCTTAATCCTGAGGAAAGTTACTCTTTGATGAGATACTACTTAAAATTTTTTAGTAATAAATCGTTTTAATTTTTGATAATCTTTGGTTTCCGTAAAAGATAATAAACCGACTAACATTAACCATTGAAACAAAAATAAATTCATCGTATATTCAATGGATAAATGAAGTCCCACTGCCAAAAATAAGGCGAAACGACGAGTTTCTTTAAACCAAAAAGCAAAGGGAATAAAGATTTCAACAAGAATAACTAACCATGTCATATATTTCATGATTATTACAGATGTAAAGATAAAATTTGGCACGGGAAATTTACCAAAAACATCATCTAAACGGCTAACATAATAAATAGCAGTTCCATTGATCCAGTCTTCTCCTTTCATTTTTTCCCAAGCAGTAGATAAATAAATTAAACACATTTGAATTTGTAATAATCTTAAGGCCCAAGTTGATGAATGAGAATTATGTGAAATGTTTTTCCGTTT
>JBFRWG010000195.1:0-4244 GCA_051439445.1 Crocosphaera sp. | reverse complement strand
ATCCCCCTAGTCCTCGATGAAGGGGTCAAGAAAGCCCTTTGTACCCTCTCAGGTGGTAATGCCTCAGTTTCCGTGTTTGGCTGCACCTGTGGGGCAAAATGGAACGCTCTGACAAAACGCTATGAATTAATACCCCAACTTAAACCCCTAGTAGATCAGCGAAAAGTTATCATTACGATGGATCAGGGGGACACGAACCCTAAATCTATCAACGCCGTTCAACAAGGGACAAAACACTTAGGCCAAGCCATTAAAAATGACGGAGGACAGCCCTACGTCGCCGTTTGGGACCGAGAACTAGGCAAAGGCATCGACGATGTAGCAGCCAATCATGGCTTAGAGAAAGTACAGGAAATCTTAGATAACGCCATTCCCTTCGATGAATGGTTAGAAAGTCAGGTTGAAACAAACTATTTAACCTACTTACCCTCTGTCAATGTTAATCAACGTTACTTTAACGTTAAAATTCCCGATAATAAGTTAGTGGCCATCAAAGGCCCTCAAAACACAGGGAAAACAGAGCAGTTATCCCGTCGTTGTCGTAGAGCTATCAAGAAAGGGCGGCCAATCTTCATTCTCTCCCACCTAGAAAATTTAGCCAGGGCATTAGGAGAACGGCTAGGGGTTCCTTATCGTACCGAAAGGAATGAAGATGGTGATATTTTAGGGTATGCGTTAGTAACTGATTCTTTAAGACCCAAACGAAAAGGGTTTGATGCAAATCATTGGGACCCAGAACGCTGGGAAGACAGGAAAGCACCACTGGTGATCATCGATGAGTGTGAACAGGTCATCTGGCATACCCTAAATGGTGAAACCGACATTAAAGAACATCGAGTGCAAGTTCTTAAGCAACTGAAAAAACTTGTCAACATAGCCCATCAAATAATCTTGGCTGATGCCGACCTCTCCAATGAGAGTATTGACTTTATTCAAGGGTTATTAAATGAAAATGTCGAACCCTATATTATGGTCAATGACTATCAACATGAAGGGTGGGATAATTTTACTTTCTCTTCTTTGTTAGAATGGCATTCAGGGCTAATCAAAAAAGTCTCAGAAGGGAAAAAGTTATTAATTCTAACAGCGGCTCAAAAGGTAACGTCTAAGAACGGGACTAGAGCCATTTATAATCGATTAACAAAACTATTTCCCCATCTCAGGATATTAAGATATGACAGTGAAACCCTAACGGAAAAAGGACATCCTGCTTGTGAAAATAAAGGCCACTTAAATTCCTTATTCCAACAATATGATATTGTGGTGGGTTCTCCTTCTATTGTCAGTGGGGTAAGTTTAGATTTTCAAGGACATTTTGATGAAGTTTGGGCTTCATCCACAGGAGCCATTAGTCCCAGTAATTTTGTCCAATTCCTATGGAGATTACGGGATAACGTACCGAGATTTATTTATGTAGATAAAATTAGTAATATTGGGAGAGTGGGAAATGGGTCAACCAATCCCGTCCATTTAATGCGTAGTGAAAAGAAAAAATGTCAGCTAACTTTACAATCATTAAAGGATTTTGATTATCTTTGTGTAGAAGATATAGATGCTCCTATGGACTCAGTTTGTATGAAGACCTGGGCTAAAATGGGAGCGAGAATTAATCAACAGAATAAAGCCTATCGAGCCACAGTTTATGCTTTATTAGATGCCCAAAACCATCGACGTTCTCTTATGTCAGATTGTTTAGACCCTGAAGAGAGAAAAGCAGAAAGAAAGGCTTTAACGGATAATAGAGATCAGGGGATGGACTCAGAGTGTGAGCAACGAGTTCAAGCCAAAGAGATTGATGGTGAGGAGGCTAAACGTTTAGAACAGACTATCATTAAAACATCAGAAGAAAAAGCCGAATTGGAACGATATAAACTCAAACAAAAGTATGGACAAGTAACTAAAGAAATCGCCAAAGCTGATATGGTAGGGTTACATCCTAAATTGAAGCTTCATTATCATCTGACTATGGGACGTGAGTTTATCGAAGCCAAAGACACGGCTAAGGTGAAAACCTTGTTAGAGAATAATGAGGGGGCGGCCTTTATCCCTGATGTGAACCGTGTAACAAAAATTAACAAAGTAAAAGGGTTAGAGGCGTTAAATGTTTTAGAGTTGGTGGACTTGGAACGGGAGTTTGTGGCCACGGATGAGGATCTAATTGACCGGGCTAAGTTGGCCATCCACAATACAGAAGAAATTAAAACCCTGTTGGGGATTTCTATTTGTCAGCCAACGGCGAACCCGAAAACGGGAGAGATAACCATACCTTCTATTAAAGTGGCACGGCAGCAGCTTAATCTAATTGGCCATGATTTGAAACGTAGTAAACGGCGGATAATCGATGGTAAACAAGAATATATATATAAGGTAGTGGATCTGCTACCGAATCAAACTCGCTCAGAGATATTTAATTACTGGCTGACCAAAGATAGGGAATCTTGTATGGTGTCATCCGAAAGCATAGAGAAAGCACAAGAGAATCAAATAGTACGACAGACCGTATACGATAAGTCGACCCCTCGTACCAATGGGGAGGGGCTGACAACTGTAGTGCCACCACCAACTCTATCCGCTTCTGAACCTGTAGCACGACAGACCGTATACAATAAGTCGACCCCTCGTACCGATGAAACAACACCGTTAAAAGTGGGCATGGAGATCATCACTCAAGCCACTATGAAGATAGGGAGGATCGTCTCAGTATCCGAGAAGCTGTCGGAGGTGTTGGTGGAATTTGTGGATCAAGTAACTCGTTATCAGTTATCGGTGTTCTGGGATGAGGTCGAGTTAATTGTTTGATGTTATTCTGAAAAGAATATCCCTATTTAAAACTATTAATTCAGACAAAATGGGTGAAGCTAAACGCCGTAAAAAATTAGACCCTAACTTTGGGAAGCAGAAACTTTTCAAACCACAAGACCGAAAATTTTATCAAATTACTCCAGAACTTATCGAGAAAGTACACGAATGTCAAAGAGAGTATCAGAGAGGTTTTGTTATAATTTTTTCTCAAGATAATATTGGAATTTTGCCCAGAGAATGTGCTGAGAAGAGTGCCAAGTTTAAAAAGTTTGATTTGGCTTATCCAGATGATGATATTGTAATCATTAATCTCGAATCTGTCTCGTTATCTCAAGACAAAACAGTTGTCAGTTTTCCTTGGCGACCCGATCAAATCAAGGATGGTTACTATCAATATAATAAAAGAAGAAAAGAGCCAAGTCAGGGAAAACCAAGGTTATATATAGCTCCATCTCCTCAGACAAACAAGCGAATGATTTGGATTCAACAATTGGAACAAGTCATGGGAATTTCCCCCCATTACACAAAAGAAAGTGCAGAATATGGTTTAAGTCAGTGTCAAAAATGTTTAAACAGTTTTCCTCTTTCTCATTGGAATCAACCTTTTGATCATGCTTGTTATGAATTCCTTGTTCGACTCAATGAGGAGTTTCCCTACGATGACGATGATGAGGTCTTGGGGGTGATCAAGAGTGATGGGGAAAAGATTTATGTTGACTCTTCGACAGAAACAATAAATCAAGCTACTTCCGAGATTAATATGGAAAGTATTGAGAAAACAGGCAAAAGGTTATACACTGCCAACCCTCATCAAATCCAGGAAAAAGTTAGAATGGGGGATCTAGCGATTAGTTTATTTCCCTTTTTAGGGCGTGGAGGGTTTGTGGGATTAGAAAAGGAACTTATGTTTGTTTCTAAAGAAAGAATATTTGAAGAAAAAGACGCTTTCTTTATGAAACATATTGATACATACGATCCTTTTAAAGAAGTTCTTTTTGCTAATTACACACTTCATGAAACTTATGGAAAGTATGAAAAAATAACCATTGCTGAAGCTAACGAAATGTGGTCCTATGGAAATCTTACAGAGGTAGTAAATATGTATATACAACAGTATTCATAAAGATTTATTTTCTCTGAGTAAAATTTTAATGGTGTGAAAAGCCACGCCGAATAGGAGCGACTTGACTTTCCGCTATAACCTAAAACCCTCATCAAGAAAACGTCTTAACTATTCAACTTAGGCATGAATGAAAAATTGTTTAACCTCTTCCTGGCGAGAAATCCCCGATTGAGGAACGAAAATCGAGGATTTCTCGCCAGGAAGAGGTTAAAAAAGTTTTGAAACTGCAAGTCGAAGATGAAACTGATTTGTTTTAATCTATCAAGAGTATTCCTTCAACTTTTCTATATATTTCAACCATCACATCCCCATTAAATCT
>JBFRWG010000194.1:0-20141 GCA_051439445.1 Crocosphaera sp. | reverse complement strand
GTTTTAATGAGTTGTCCAGTGGAAGTGTCCCAGAGTTTGATAGTGCCGTCATAATTACCAGAAGCCAGGATGTTACCATTAGGACTGAAAGCAATAGTATTAACAGAACTGCTAGTTTTGGGAAGGGTTTTAATGAGTTGTCCAGTGGAAGTGTCCCAGAGTTTGATAGTACCGTCATCACTGCTAGAAGCAAGGATATTACCGTAAGGGTTGAACACTACACTGCTAACCCAACTTTCATGTTCATGTCGTCCTTTAAAACCATTGTCTTCTTTTGCCGTTTCTATTGCTTGTTGTAAATCTATTTTTATTTCCCATTTAGTAATGTTACTAACTGCAAGATTTTCTTCAAGTTGAGTTCGTAGTTTATCTGCTGATTGAATAGTGAATGATAAGTAGGATTTTTTGGCATCCTTGTGCTTTTGTTCCCCTTGTTCGATTTGCTCCTGTACTTGTTCTTTTTTACTTTCTCTTACGTCTATTTGTTGCTGAAGAGCTTGAGTTTTTTTCTGTTTTTCTTGAACTTCGTTTGCTAATTCCTGTGTGTTCTTTTCTAATTCCTGTTTGTCGTTTTCCAATTTCTGTATTTTCTTTTTTTTCTTTCCCAATTCCTGTTTTGATTTTTTTAATTCCTTATTTGTTTCTGTTAATCGTTTCTTAGTTTTTTGATGTTCCCTTGTTGCTATTAGTTCATC
The DNA here is from genome assembly GCA_051439445.1 of Crocosphaera sp. Classification (GTDB taxonomy): domain Bacteria; phylum Cyanobacteriota; class Cyanobacteriia; order Cyanobacteriales; family Microcystaceae; genus Crocosphaera. The sequence goes on along the minus strand of JBFRWG010000194.1, from coordinate 19,446 downwards.
TTGTTGAGCTTGAGCCAGCTTTTGATTAGCTCCCTCCACTTTAGCCTTTGCCTCTTTAGCTTTAATTTCTGACTGTTGATCTTTTTGATCTGACTTGGCAATTTTCATATTAGCATCATTAATTATTTGAGTTATCCATAAAGCTGTAACTACTGCAGTTAACAAAAAAGATAATGAAATTCCACCACTGATTTTCACCCATTTTCTAGCGTTACGATTTTGTTTTTCTAATTGCTGTTTAATAGTTGCTGCCACATAAATTTCTCTTTCAACTTTTTCTAAGCTTTTTTCTGCACTAAGACGTTTCTTTCTTTCTTTTTCCAATGTTACTAAAATTGCTTGAATCTTTGGTTCTTGTTTTTCACGAATAAAGCGCACAAAATAATCATGCCAAAGTTGATAATTCTCATGAAATTTTTCCTTTAAGCGAATCACTAACCCAGAAATAACTAAAATATCTAACACCAAATTTAACTGATTATCAGTAAATTCAACCTCTGAAGACAAACCTTGAAAATCCTGCAATTCTTGTTCAATAGTTTCTCTAGTTTTTATTAGTCTCGTTCCTTTATCATCCGTTAATAAATAGAGAATTAAATCTGCAATAACTTCATTTACTGTACCACATCCTTTAACAATATCATCTAAAAAGTCCTGCACTAATTTTTCTTTATAATTTCTAGTTTCTGTCCCTCTGTTGATTTGATAATATTTTGCTAAAGTAGTGATATTCTCTTGCTGCAACTGAGAGCCAACGATCTGTAATTCAATAGGACGAATACGATCATCTTCGGTTAAATCTTCTACTAATTTATCAATTAAGTCATCATCTAATTTAAACTGAGAGGTTTCAGTCATTTTATAGATAATATCTTTAGTTTCTTGGGGAGTGAAATCACCAATTTTATATAACACTTCCTTTCCTAAAATATCATTACTAATTTTATCCATTCCTGGGATATCTAATAAGTAATGAATATCCTCTTTGCGAAGAGAAAAAACAATTTTAACATTGGATAGTTCAAGACATTTACCTAAAAAGTTAAAAAAATTATGTTGTTCCCTAGTAGTTGTTTGGAAAAAAAAGAATTCTTCAAATTGATCAAAAATTAAAACAGGAAAGAACTTTTGATTCACTAAAGTTCGTAATTGATGTAATAAGTTTTCTTCTTTATTCTTATCATCCCAATTAGAATAAACCCTAATATAAATAGGAAAAATTTTACCTTCAGCGAGACTTTTTGACCTTAAACAAGGAATAAAACCCCCATTCACCAACGAACTTTTACCGACCCCAGACTTTCCATAAATAACAATCACCTTATAATCTGTCCTCAGTATCCTTTCTACCAAATTATTAACATCATTTTCTCTTCCCGATGCTATGATTTCAGGGGCAATTGTATCCTGCTCATCTGTGATAATGGGTAAATCATTTTTGCTAATACCAATAAAAGCAAATTGTCCTACTTTTCTCTTAATTTTTACAATTTCTTGTCTAATTTTAAATGCTTCCAAATAATCTTTCTCTTTTTCAAAATACAGTTGATGTAGCTGCGCTAAAATCTCAATATAAACATTGGGTTCATCTAGATTAAGATTATATGATTTTGCGTCTTCTAAAGAATTTATTGCCAGTTGAGTCTGTCCTAATTTTGCTGTCCCTTGACCAATAATTAACAATAATTTTGATCTTTGTAGAGATTGTAGAGATTTTAACTCTGATAGTCCTAGCTTATTTAATTCTGTTAACCCTTTTCCCCCTAAGCTAATTGCAGTATTAAAACGTTTCTTAGACAAATAAACTTCTGCTAAAAATCCATAATCTTGAGCAAGTCGATAATAATTTTTTTCTAATCGATGTATCATTAATACCGATTTAGCAAACTGTTCTAATTGATCCCAATATTGAAATTCAATCAAAACATTAGCCAAAAAACCAAGAAACTTAGCAATCAATTTTCGATTATTAACCACTTTCAATATCGCTAATGTTTTCTCTAAATATTCTTGCGTTTCTTTCCACTTATCAACCCCTTCAATCTCTTTTATGTGACTTGCGTGTACATAAGAACAATAGGTTAAATGAACCCATAAACCCACCTTAAATAGTTCGGATAATGAACATGATTCTAAATTTTTTTTTGCCTCTTGATAATAGGCGATCGCTTGTTCAAAATTTCTCTTAACTTCTTCAAGATATCCTAAGAGAAAATTGAGATAAAATTCTACTTCTCCATCACTTTCTATTAAATATTCCTTAGCTGCTATCACTTCTTGATTTAAACGATTAACTGCTTGATGAGATAATTTAATAGGACTATTTAAAATATAACTAACCTTATCCTGCAAAAAATTGTTAATATAATCAACAGTAATAGGTAAACTTATTATCACTCCCCAACTCTCAAAGTTAGGTGCAACTTTTCTCAACTGATTTTGAACTTTATTATTAACCCAAATAACCAAAGTATAAGGTAACTTTTTTTTAAAATCATTTCTAACTCGTTCAGCAGATTTTAAAACCTCTTCTAAGTCAGTAACCTGATCTAAACCCAATAACTGTATTGCTTTTGGTGTTCCTTTAATTTGATTTTTAATAACTGTATAAAGTTGTTTATCAGTTGACTGTATATAGAGTATTTCAATATCACACAATTCCTGAAGAAGTTCACTAAAACACTGTTGTAAATTAACATAATTACAATGGGCAAAAATTAACTTAAATTCTCCCTCTGATGCTTCAATAGACCAAGCTAATTTTTTTAAAGTTTTCTCTTGTTCTGATGTAATATAATTATCCATAATTGTTACATAACTAATTAAAAACTATTTATAAATTAATAATCGGATTAACATCATACCAAGATCCCTCTTCGTCTAGATATTCAAAAACAAAACGACTACGAATTAACTTTTGATAACCCTCCTCATCACTAACTCTTTGTGTGACTTTAACCTCTTCTAACATCTTTTCTTCTTCCTCAGAAATACAACGAGTCGTCGCATTACGACGCTCTTTAATAACTTGTCCTAAACTTTTATCAGTCAGAGGAAACTCCATATCTTCTCCTATCCATTCATTCAATAATATTAACAAATCTCTCACATGACCACCACTCATTAAACATAACTTAGTCAAACTCTCCTCAGACTGAAAAACAGCACGAATATTATCTTGTCTTTTCTCATTGCTTAACTCAGGAAACACTCTCTTTAATATCATCTCTTTGAGTTTTTCTATTCCTGGTTCATAAATGCTACCATCTCGTAACTTTGTTTTGATCATTGGTAAAACTTTTGGATCTTTGAACCGTTGAGTTAATGTCCCATAACTATTAGAAAAAAGTAACCCTAAAGGAATAGTATAAACTAAATGACAATTCAGCTTTTGTAAATATTCTGCTTGATCAATAAAAATATATTCCTGTTGAGATTTTCCAAACTCTTTAACTGTATTATCAACCCGATCTAAATTATCAACAATAATAACTAAACTCTGTTTTCCTTGTTCTTTAAGTTGTGCGATCGCTGGTTTAATTAACTCTGTATTAATGAGGTTGATTAACTCTTTTTTCTGAGGACCTAAATATTGGTTCATTTGCTGTCGTAAACTTTTATCTTCTTTCACTTTAATAGAAATTTCAGCAATGATCGCAAGCAACGTCATCCCTTCAAGTTTTATGTTAAAAATGCTGCCTAAATTTTGCAATAACTTTTTAAATCCTGTGGGATACAATTTAATACTCTGTTCTTCTAATCCTTTGCTAATTTGTTTAGCAATAACCAATAAAATATCAGCAATATCTACATCTGTTACTTCTAAATCTTGATCAGATTCAAAATAAATAACAAAAAAGTTGTCTTTTTCTAGATCAGCTTTTAAGCATAATAATTCTGTAGATTTTCCACAACCAATATGTCCCGTAAAAAGAGTACAACTGGGTTCATTAGGATCAGGAAAAATAATCGGACGCTTTAATTTTCCAACAATTTCTTCACCTCGCACTTCAGAAAAATCAACATAATATTGACGTTCTTCTTCTTCTTTAATATTTAGCGTTTTGTTAGGATTAGTTGCACGGTAAAATTGTCTAATATCCATTAGAAATTCTTGTGATTATTAATGTCTACACTATATTACATTGATTAGTAAATACCGTAACATAAGCATCTTGCTTTTTACAACCTAGAAGAAGGTTGGGGTGAGAAAGGAAACCTAACAAAGAATAGGCGATCGCCTTTACCAAAACCCTTATTAATGAGAGCAAACCAATAACATTAATAATTATGTCTGAAGAAAAACAACCAACCAAGAATGAGCGATCGCAGAGAATTAATTTTATGATTAGTTTTGCTGTAACTTTGCAGACAGGCCCGAATCTCTGAGTCCCCCAATATTCTCATCCCCAACTGTTTTTGAGCGCACACGGCTCTAACTTGTCCACATATTGGTTAGAATGGAACTTAGGAATTACTCCACAGTCATTGGGAGTTTAAGACTGTCTTCTATAAAACCTGATTATGATTGAAATTCGTACAACTAATGGATAAACTCGGTGGAAACTCAGATTGAGCTATTATCATAAGCGCAGTCGAATCATCCACCCAAAACACCTGTTATTGAATTTTTCTATTTCTAGAAAGCCAAAACGCTAACCTAAGACACAATGACCACAGATAACATTAGACTACGCAACGAATTTATTAATACACAAGTAATTACCCGTGAAGGGGGTAAAAAATTAGGGGTTGTTAAAGAGATTTTGGTCGATATTGACCAACGGGAGGTTGTCGCTCTCGGATTAAGGGATAATATGTTGTCCCTCTCTGGTATGCCCCAATATATGTACATTTCCAGTATTCGTCAAATTGGTGATGTCATTCTCGTTGACAATGAAGATGCGATCGAAACCGTTGATATTGATCTCTACTCTCCTGTTATTAACTGTGAAGTAATTACCGAAGCAGGGGAACCGTTAGGCCGCGTCAGAGACTTTCAATTTGATTTAGCAACAGGTCAAGTCTCTTCGATTATCATCGCTTCTTTTGGTTATCCTCAAATTCCGGATCAAGTTCTCAGTACATACGAGATATCGATGGAGGAAGTGGTTAGCAGTGGTCCTAATCGTTTGATCGTCTTTGAAGGGGCCGAAGAACGCTTAACCCAGTTAACCGTGGGTGTCTTGGAACGATTAGGGATTGGTCGTCCTCCTTGGGAAAACGAGGACGAAGATTATATCTATTCTCCCCCAACAGCTAAACCAGAAAATCAGTTAGGAACGGGTATTCCGATTAAAACCCCCATCAAAGCGAAACAACCTGTCATGGAAGAACGTTGGGATGAGGATACCTGGGAACAACCTATTACTCCCCCTCCCCCCAGACGACAAGCTGAGTCTATCCGTTACGACGAATACGAAGATGATTATGAGGAGGATAACTGGGGAGAAACCCCGCGCGAACAACCAGTGTCTTATGACCCTCCGAGTCGGGAAAAGGAATACGAATATGAGGATGTTCAAGGGGATGTCTGGGATGATGATATTGAACCCGAACCCTATAACCCTCGTCCTGTAAATATTCCTCAAAAACAAAAACAAGCGGAATATTACGAAGAAGAAGCCTAATTAAGTGAACTACCCCAACGATACTCATCGGTTAAGTTGGGGCCTTTGAACAAAATAGTTTTGCGCAGTCCTCATCTAAAATTTTTAATTTTGCTCTATTCTTCAGCAAAACGAATAATATCATCGTCTCCTAAATATTCTCCATTTTGAACTTCAATCATCACTAAAGGGATAACTCCAGGGTTTTCCACACGATGACGAGTGTTCATGGGAACATAAGTAGATTCTTTTTGCTTTAAAAGTTGTTCTTTTCCGTCAAAAACCACTTTGGCCGTTCCTGATACCACGATCCAATGTTCACTACGATGATAGTGCATCTGGGTACTAATATGTTGTCCTGGGTTAACCTCAATGCGGTTAATGCGATAACGCGGACCTTCTTCCAACATCGTAACAGTCCCCCAGGGAGGAGTACGGATAAATTCGCTAGGATGAGAATCTTTTTGTGTACTCATAATCCTTAACTTATGATGATAGCTGTTCTGGATCTTTTCCTATTTTACCTATAAGTGTGACTGTCCAGGTAAAATTACCGTAAAGGTTGTCCCTTTTCCTAACTGACTTTCTACAAGAATCTCCCCTTCATAAGCTTCTACACACTTACGAACAATAGCTAATCCTAATCCTGTTCCTGAGATATTATTGACATTATCGGCACGATAAAAGGGTTCAAACAAGTGTTTTTGATCTGTCTGGGATATGCCAATTCCTTGATCTTTAATTTGAAACATAACAGCTTTTTCTTCCTTAATAATTTTCACTTCTATTTTCCCCCCTTTAGGAGAGTATTTAATCGCATTATTAAGAAGATTATGAAGAATATGCCATAGGAGTTTAGCATCCCATAATTCCTGCTCAAGGTTGCCTTTAAAGGCTACAGTGATTTGATGATTATTGTCTAAGGACAAATGCAAAGAATTAATGATTTGTTGACAATATTCCTTAATATCAAGGGGTTCAAAATTAGCTTTTAATTTTCCAGCATCGGCTTTTCCTAATAGTAAAACTTCACTTAAAAGTTGATTCATATCATGCACGGCTTGGCGAATCATCTGAAAATAATATAACTGTTGTTCCCTTGTTAATTGATCATGACTATCTTCTAATAAACCTGTGGATAATAAAATGGTATTTAAAGGATTACGAAAATCATGGGAAAGCATGGAAACAAATTCTGACTTTAACTGATTCAGTTCTTGAGCTTTTAAGAGTTGAATTGTTCTTTCTTCTACTCTTTTTTCTAAGGCTTGATTAGCTTCTATTAACTTGTCTTCCATCTGTTTACGTTCAATTGCATAACAAATGGAACGCACTAAAATGTCAAGGGTGATATGACGTTTAACCAGATAATCTTGAGCCCCTTTTCTAACCGCTTCTAAGGCTAATTCTTCATCATTCATATTGGTTAACACTACGATAGGAATGTGAGGGTTTTTGATAATAATAGGCCCTAAAGAATCGAGTCCTTGACTATCTGGTAAGGTTAAATCTAGTAAAATGATGTCAAATATCTGATTTTCTAGCTCATTTAAAGCATATTGTAGGCGTTTTTCATGAACTAATTGAAACTCCTGTTTAGTTGCTCCCTTTAGAACTTCATTTAATAGTCTAGCTTCTGCTAAGTTATCCTCAATTAACAAGACTTTGATAACATTGCTTAGAGCCATAATAATCCTGTCCTGCTTGGCCTCTTCTTTCTAGCTTATCGTGATCTGGTCTGAAAAATTATAATATTTTTTTAATTTTTCGCTACCATCATCCTAAGAATGCAAATTGTACATCTACAATCAACGCGCAATTTTTGGTGCTAATATTTTCTTACCTGAACCCTCAATTTTAAAAAAAATTTAATGTCCCGTTCTAAAGCCCTACAATATTATATAGCAGCCCGTCTTCTGCTTGCCCCCTTGATGATATGGACTATTGTTACCCTAGTTTTTTTACTCTTGCGAGCAACCCCTGGTGATCCAGCCGATGCTATTTTAGGAAACCGTGCGCCAGAAGCGACTAAAGAAGCATTAAGAGAGCGTTTAGGGTTAGATCAACCGCTATGGTTACAATATTTGACTTATTTGGGACAACTGCTCAGTTTTAATTTAGGAACTTCCATTACCAGTCAAGGTCAATCCGTTTGGGAAATCATCACCGAGCATTTTCCAGCAACGGCTGAACTCACCTTTTACAGTATGATTATCGCCATCATGATGGGGGTAACTATTGGCATTCTTTCAGCCTCTCGACCTAATACCGCAATAGATGTTAGTGGGCGGTTATTCGGGATTATTACCTATTCTTTACCGATTTTTTGGGTGGGAATGCTGTTTCAGTTAATTTTTGCCGTACAGTTGCGTTGGTTTCCCCTAGGAACCCGCTTTCCCATTGGTCAAACCGCACCCAGTGGATTGACAGGCATTTATACGATTGATAGTCTTTTGAGTGGTAATTTAGGGCAGTTTTTTACATCAATTTACTATTTGATTTTACCTTGTTTTACTTTAGGCTTATTATTGAGTGGTATTTTTGAGCGTATGGTTAGGGTTAACCTAAGACAAACCCTAGAAGCAGACTATGTAGAAGCCGCTAGGGCCCGAGGGATACCCGAAAGGCGAATTTTGTTAGCCCATGCCCTTAAAAACGCTCTGATCCCTGTTATTACCGTGTTAGGCTTGACCTTTGCTGCTTTATTAGGGGGGGCAGTCTTAACAGAAGTGACCTTTTCTTGGCCAGGGTTAGGAAATCGGTTGTATGAGGCGATCGCTGTAAGGGACTATCCGACGGTACAAGGTATTATGGTCTTTTTTGGAGCCATTGTGGTAGTTGTTAGCATTTTAATTGATTTAGTCAACGCTTATATTGATCCTCGAATTCGTTATTGATCTTTTGTTGGATCAAATCTATTCCATGACTCACTCAACCAGTTAGGCTTTGTTTGCACAAGCCCCTAAAATATAAATATATTGATGTCTATTTAAAATCTCGGTAAGAGGACTCTCGTTCAATTTCTCCTTCACAATACTTTGGGTAAGATATGACAACAAACCATTCAAATACTCCTCCACTAAACAGTCATCAAGGGACGGAACATCTAATAAGTTGGCTTCGTGACTACTCTCAAAGACGAATTAACTCACGACTGATAGATGAGCGGCGATGTATAACTCCTCATATTGTTCTGGACTTTGGGAAACAAGGCTTATTAGGCATGATTATCCCTAAATCCTATGGTGGCCTTGGATTAACTTATAATCAAATGTTTCAAATTATTGAACAACTCGCTGCAATTGATATTAGTTTAGCTACATTTGTCGGTCTTAATAATGTCTTAGGAATCTACCCAATTCTTAAATATGGGAATGAACAGACAAAAACAACTTATCTAAAGTCTTTAGCAACAGGAAGGGATTTAGCTGCGTTTGCTATTACAGAACCTCATGCGGGTTCAAATCCCAATAAAATTCAAACTCAAGCTATCCCTAATGGTAATGGCAAGTGGCTTATCAATGGCACTAAGATTTGGAGTGGTTCGGCCTCTTGGTCAAGTGTTATGACTGTTTTTGCTAAGATCGTAGATGAAAAAGGCAGAGCTTCCAAAACGACTGCATTTGTCATTCCAGAAAACGCCAGAGGATTAAAACACGGTCCTGAAGCCCTAACTATGGGAATGCGAGGGATGGTTCAAAATTCTATTTATTTCGAGCAAGTCCCAGTTAATGATGAAAATGTCTTGGGAGAAATTGGCTCAGGTTTTGAGGTCGCTCAAGGAGCCATGCGACTAGGAAGATTGGGAATTGCAGCAATCTGTATTGGTGGCATGAAACGGTGCGCTCAATTGATGTTTCGTTATGGTAGTCGTCGCTCAATTGATATGATGGGTTCCGATAAGCTACTGGATAAACAAATTACGTTAAAACGTCTTGGGGATATAAATGCTGCAATTACGGCCATTGAGTGTTTTGTCAAGACTATGGCTAATTTGCTTGATCAAGAAAAAACTGTTTATGAAGAAGCATATTTAACAGCGAAAATTATTGCACCTGAATTGATGTGGAAAACTGCAGATAATTTGATTCAACTTTTAGGTGGAAGAGGTTATATCGAATCGAATATCGCTCCTCAAATTTTAAGGGATGTCCGTTTACTTCGTATCTTTGAAGGACCAACTGAAACGGTTAGAAACTATTTAGGTTTACTAGCTTTATATCAGATGCCTAGCTTATCTGAGCATTTCAATGATTTATTAAAAGCGTCAGAAATTAGTTCTCAATTACAAGAAATAGGGAAAGTTTGTTTAGCTCATATCAATAATCAAAATCTATCTCTTAAACAGAAGAAAATATTACGTGAAATACTGGCTAACGAATTAGGTGAATTGACAGCATGGGCATTTATATTGGGTAGCCTAGAAAAGTCTTATCGAGATCAGCAAACTAATAAAATTAAACAGTCCCAAATATGGGTTAAGCATCAGTTTAGTAAAAAAGTAGCTGGTGTTTTAGATATTCTTGAACAACCTTTGGAAACTATAACTTCATTGAGTGCTAATGAAGTTAGTGAAGTTATCAGCGAATATGCAAGGGAAATTGGCGATCTTGAACAAACATTGCCTGGAGAGGATGAGCAACTGGATGAATATATTTTTCGAGACTTGAATCCATAAATCAAAGTCTAAATAGGAACAGCTTAGGTGTGTTATCTTGATAAAAAGGAACTTAAATCGATGAATTGAATTAAATCCTTAATTTATAGTCAATTGCATCAATGAAAATTCTACTGCTTAATTTATGAAATATTGGAACAAAATCAAAACAATTTATCAACGACTCTTAACTTTAATATTAGTTGGGGTTTTCATGTTAACCTTAACAGCTTGCGCATCAACCAGTAATGACAATCAAGTGGTTCTTTCTATTTTGAGTGATCCTAAAACCTTTAATGCTGTTTTATCTCAAGAGTCACCTAATATTTTTAGTTTAACTTATGAAGGGTTAATTACAGAAAATCCCCTAACCGCAGAAAAAGAACCTGCTTTAGCAGAATCTTGGGATATTTCTGAGGATAAATTAACGATTATTTTTACGTTAAGAGAAGGTCTAAAATGGTCTGATGGAGAACCTTTAACGGCGGATGATGTTGTTTTTAGTTATAATAAATTATATTTGAATGAGGAAATTCCTAATAACTATCGGGATAGTTTTCGTGTGGGAAGTAAAGGGGATTTTCCAACGATTAGAAAACTCGATGAAAGACGAATTGAATTTAAAATAACTGAACCCTTTGCACCTTTTTTAGATAATGCGGGGGTTCCTATTTTACCCAAACATATTCTTAGTCAAACCGTTGAAGAAAAAGATGGTGAAGCAAAACCCTTATTTTTATCAACTTGGGGAACGGATACTCCCCCGAACAAAATTGTTGTTAATGGGCCTTATAAACTTAAAGAATATGTTACCAGTCAACGGGTAATTTTTGAAAAAAATCCTTATTATTGGAAAAAAGATTCACAGGCAAATCAGTTACCAAAGATTGAAAATGTTGTTTGGGCAATTGTAGAATCAACTGATACGTCTTTATTACAATTTCGTTCAGGTAGTTTAGATTCAATTAATGTTACCCCTGAATATTTTTCCTTATTAAAAAAAGAAGAAAATCGGGCTAATTTTACAATTTATAATGGTGGTGCTGCTTATGGAACCGTATTTATTTCCTTTAATCAAAATCGAGGAAAGAGAGACGGACAACCTTTCGTTGATCCGATAAAATCTGAGTGGTTTAACAATCTTAATTTTAGAAAAGCTGTAGCTTATGGTATTGATAGACCTCGCATTATTAATAATATTTATCGAGGGTTAGGAAGTCCCCAAAATACACAAGTTTCTGTACAATCTCCTTATTATAATAAATCAGTAGAAGGCTATGATTATAACCCCGACAAAGCAAAAGAATTATTATTACAAGAAGGGTTTAGTTATAATTCAGAAGGAGAATTACTCGATGCTAAAGGGAATAAAGTTGAATTTAATTTAATTACTAATTCCGGTAATAAAATTAGAGAAGCTATGGGAGCGCAAATTAAAGAAGATTTAGGAAAATTAGGAATGCAGGTTAATTTCAGTCCTCTCGCTTTCAATCTTTTGGTGAACAAATTGAGTAATTCTTTAGATTGGGAGGCGCATATTATTGGTTTTACAGGAGGCAATGAACCTCATTCTCCTAATCTTTGGTACACCGATGGTAACCTACATATGTTTAACCAAAAACCTCAAGGTAAGACACAAAAAATTACAGGAAGGGTGGTATCAGACTGGGAGAAAAAAATTGAGCAGTTATATATTGCCGGTTCTCAGGAATTTGATATAGAGAAACGTAAAGAAATCTATAATGAAGCACAAGAATTAGTGTCAGAATATTTACCCTTTATCTATTTAGTTAATCCTTATTCCTTAGCTGCGGTAAAAAATCGTTTTGAGGGGATTGAATATTCCGCTTTAGGAGGTGCTTTTTGGAATATTGAAAAACTCTCTGTGAAGGAATGAAGAATTTAGGAGGTCGAATGGAGAATTAAGAAACAGAAGAAAGGGCTTAATAATATTAAGCCCCGACAAGTGTTTTAATGGTTATGGTTAGGTTTCTTAAGCAGCACGTAACCCATAAGAAGACATTCTCATGATGTCACGGGTAGAGAAACCAATATTACTTAAAGCTTCTCCATAACTGATCATGAAGTCTTCAACCAAAGCTTCTTTTTCCATACCCAAAATTTCTGCATCTTTTTCTACTTCATTAAGCATTTTCCAGACGATGGGTAAATTATCCTTGTTAGCTTCTTCTAACTCGGCTTTAGATGCTTCAAAATTGGCTTTTAACCACTCTTCTCCAAAGTTAAGGTGCAGATATTCATCTTTAACCACCCCTTCAGTGATTTTACGAGCAAAGGGATCAGCCACAGGAATATAAATATTATAAGCAGCGATCGCAAAGGCTTCGATAATCAAAGATTGAATCAGTAAGCAGGTGACAATTTTTCCTTCTGCCTTAGCAGTTTGGAAGTTCTCATGAAGTTTAGAGAAAAATTCTTCGGCATATTTCATGTCAGGGGTGACACTCAAATTTTTGCCACAAGCTTGAAAGCCTTTTTTATGGCGGTTTTCCATTTTTGAGAGACGAATTAACTCAGCCTCATCTTCAGGAAGGAGTTGCGCCATATCAATATAATTTTGATAGGCTTCTTGTTCCCCTTCAATAACAATAGCATTGATGCGACTATAAGCATCTTTATAGGTTTCGCTGTTAAAATCAAGCTCTGAGCGTAAAGCAAGCTCTTGCATAAGCTAATTTATCTCCTGTGTTTTATCAACTAACTTACAGTTTAAAGGAATGTCCTTAATCAGAGTAAGGTATTTAAAGGCTGAATGGGAATTCACTATTATCCATCATAATAATTTCCACTCTAATTATAAAAATGTCAAACTAGAGAGAAAGCAAGTTCGACCAGAATAAAATCCAGTACAGGAAACTATCTTATGACAGCAACCTTGTTAATCTCGAAAGAATTACCTCAACTAACCTATCAGTCTAGCCGCGATCGCTTTGATAACAGTTGGCAAGATCCCCTCTCCACCTTGTTAGGGTTAGGAAGGGCAGCCGGGGCAGACTTTTTAGAGTTTTTTCTCGAACGAGTCAATTATATTAGCTGTTTAGCCGAAGAAGATGTCATTACCAGTATTTCCCCCCGTCTCTCCACAGGGGCCGGAATCCGCATTTTTAAGGGCAAAGCTGATTGTTATGTCAGTACCAACGACTTGTCTTTTCAGGGGCTAAAAACTGCCTTAGAAAAGGGCTTATCTATCTTGGGGTTGACCTTACCTTCCCCCAATGCTTACATCCCAGAAATTAATTTAGAGTTATTGCGAGATTATGCAGTGACTAAAAATAAAGAGGGTTGGTTGTCTCAATGTAGTTCCATTGCAGAAATGGGAGATACTTTATTGCAAGCCAATGGAAAACTAGGCCAAAAGGCCAGTCATGTTCAGTCCCGTCGTGTTAGTTATTTTCGGGACTGGCAAGAAGTGTTAGTCGCTGCTAGTGATGGAACGTTTGCCAGAGATATTCGGTTGACTCAGTCAGTGGGTTATTCTTTATTCTGTGCTGATGGCGATCATCGCGCTTCGATGGGTAAACGGTTTGGGGATACCAGCGATCCCAGTTTCTTGCGTCAATGGGACTATGAAACCGCGGCGGAAGGGGTGGCCGAGTCGGCGGGTAAAATGCTCTATGCTGACTTTGTAGAGTCGGGTAATTATCCGATTGTTATGGCGAATGAATTCGGTGGCGTTATTTTCCATGAAGCTTGTGGTCATCTTTTAGAAACGACACAAATCGAACATAAAACCACTCCTTTTATGGACAAGAAAGGGGAACAAATCGCCCATGAAAGTTTGACAGCATGGGATGAGGGACGTTCTGATTTGGCTTTTGGTACCATTGATATGGATGATGAAGGAATGCCCACCCAACGCACCTTATTGATTGAAAATGGCATCCTCAAGAACTTTTTAGCCGATCGCACGGGATCGATCCGTACAGGCCATCCTCGTACGGGTAGTGGCCGTCGCCAAAGTTATGCTTATGCGGCCGCTTCTCGGATGCGTAATACTTATATTGCCTCTGGTAATTATTCTCTGGATGATATCTTTGCTTCAGTGGATAAGGGGATTTATTGTAAGCAAATGGGAGGTGGTAGTGTTGGTGCCACCGGTGAGTTTAATTTCTCCGTTTCTGAAGCTTATTTAATCGAAAATGGGAAGGTCACAAAACCATTGAAAGGGGCAACTTTGATCGGAACCGCTAAAGATATTATGAACGAAATATCTATGTGTTCTCAAGATTTAGGACTAGCTCCAGGGTTCTGTGGCTCTGTCAGTGGTAGTATTTATGTTACGGTGGGTCAACCCCATTTAAAAGTAGATAAAATTACCGTTGGCGGTCGTTAAATGAAGTCAGAAGTCAGATAAACTTCTTAAAAGACCGTAGGGTGGGCAAATCAGAGATTTATATCAACTATTTATGATCTTTTAAAAATTGCCCACCTGACACACTATCTTAACGGGGGAGTATGTCAAGATGACAGAAGATATTATTGCTAAAATTTATAACTCTTTTCATCCTTTTCTTTCTCTACAACCTGATGATTATGAATATGTTGATTGTCGAGAAGTTAGAGGAGATGCTAACATTTTTAATGAGGTGGGAAAAAAGATAATTCGCTCTGATCAATTTACTTGTCAACTGTATACAGGACATCGTGGAGGTGGAAAAACAACGGAGTTATTAAGGTTAAAGCAATACTTAGAAAAAAATGGTTGTTTTGTGGTCTATTTTGGTGCAACTGATGGGGATATTGATGAACAAGATGCAGAATATACTGACATTTTATTGGGATGTACTCGACACATTTTAGAACAGTTAAAAAAATATTCTAATCCTGCTCCTTTATTAAACTGGTTAAAGCAAAGATGGGATTCTTTCCAAGATTTAATTGAGTCTGATTATGAGTTTGATAAGTTAACAGTTGATGGAAAAATTGGACTATTTACAAAGTTAACAGCGAGTATTCGTCGTATTCCCAGTCAACGAGAAAAAATCCGGAAACAAGTTGATATTCATAGCATTTCTTTGATTGAAGCGTTGAATGACTTTATCAGAGAAGCAATTGATAAATTGCCCAATAATCAGTGTAAGTTAGTAATAATTGTTGATAACTTAGATAGAATCCCTCCCATTGTTCGTAATAATGGCAAGGTGAATCATGATGAAATATTCATCAACTATAGTACCCAACTAACAGCTTTGAATTGTCATATTATTTATACGGTTCCTATTTCTTTGGTGTATTCTAATCGTGCTACTGAATTACGAAATTTATATGATACACCTCAAGTATTACCGATGATTATGATTAGGGATAAAAATAATGAGATTTATGAGAAAGGAATAGCAATATTACAAACAATTATAACTCGTCGTTTGACCAGTCCGAAAACTAATGTTAATCTTGATTTTGAACAATATTATCTGGGAGTTTTTGATCAGCAAGAAACTTGTTTAAAACTTTGTCGTCTGACTGGCGGACATATACGAGAATTAATGTTATTTATGCAAACAGCAATGGACTATATTGATACTTTACCGATTACTGAAAAAGCGGTTAATCGTGCGTTAAATGAAGCAAGAGACAACACTTATCGTAATGCAGTGGATAGTCATGAATGGGAAAAGTTAGTGATTGTTTCTGAAACGAAAAATATTCCGAATGAAGAAGAATATCGTAGTTTATTGTTTCGTCGTTGTGTCCTAGAATATCGAGAGTCTGATGAAACAGGAGACATTAAACGTTGGTATGATGTTCATCCTTTGATTGAAGATATTGATGAGTTTAAAACAGCGATCGCTACATTGTGAGAACTAAAACCCTATAGCACTAAGCATTAAGGGAACTGACATTTTTGTTTTCCCTGTTATATAACCTGTTATAACAGGTTATATAAGTTGAGATTTAAGCGTAAAAGCCTAGCACGCTTAGTAAATAAGATCATCTCTAGATTTTGATAACTGTTACTGTAGCGCAACAGTAAAAAAGGCGATCGCACTTATTTCAAGAATAAAACCCTAGCACGCTTAGTAAATAAGATGATTTCTAGATTTTTGAGGACTGTTACTGTAGCGCAACAGTTGAAACAGCGATCGCCACATTTTCAAGAGTAAAACCCTAGCACGCTTAGTAAATAAGATGATTTCTAGATTTTGAGAACTGTTACTGTAGCGCAACAGTAAAAAAGGCGATCGCCACATTGTGAGAACTAAAACCCTAGCACTAGATTTTTGGGACTGCTACTATAGCGCAACAGTTGAAAAGGCGATCGCACTGATTTCAAGAATAAAACCCTAGCACGCTTAGTAAATAGGCTTTTTATGGCTGTGACAACCAGGATCTGTGTGTTAAAGTGTTCATAATCAGAATGTGGTGTCAATGGATATGAGACTTTTATCAACAAAAGAAGATCAAGAAACTTATGAAGCGTTAAGACGAAATCTTCAACGAAGGAAAGGGTTCGGTCTTCTCTTTGTTTGTTGTACTCCTGTAGAAGAAAAACAGATTATTAGTCAGCTACAAGTTGATTTACCAAACAAGAAAATAGATGTTTTAAAATTAAACAGTGAAATTGATAATATCTATCAACTCATCGAAGACAAGTTAGAGAAAAAAAAGCTTAATCATTCAACTTATGTGGACATCAATAGTGAGAAAAATGGAAGCATTGATGTTTTGATGATTCAGGGTATAGAAAAATCTTTTATCAACTATATTAAACCAGGTATTGGAGGACAAGGAGACTACTATAAGTTAGATAATCTTCCTCCTTTATTGGGACATTTAAACCTACAAAGGGAACGATTTAGAGATAACTTTAATATTCCTTTGGTTTTTTTTGTTCCTCCCTTTGGGTTAAGATATTTATTGCGTCGTGCGCCTGATTTTTTTGACTGGAGATCAGGTCTTTTTAAGTTTATAATTACTGAGGATTTATTACTAAAAGAATCCAGACAAATGATAGATCAAGGTAATTATAATCAATATCGTCATTTAACCCCTCAAGAACGTTATCAGAAAATGAATGAGATAAAAGATTTAATTGATGATTTTCGGCAAAAGAATAATACAAAGGCTGATTTATGGTGTGAAATTGGGATATTGTATACTGCCAATAAGGATTATGAGGAAGCATTATCAGCTTTTGAAAACGTATTAGAAATTAAACCGAATAATGTTGATGCTTGGTATAACCGAGGGTATGTATTAGACAAATTAGGAAGTTTGGAAGAGGCGATCTCATCCTTTGACAAAACATTAGAAATAAAACCTGATTATTATGAAGCTTGGAATAATCGAGGGATAGCTTTAGATAACTTAGAAAGGTTAGAAGAGGCCCTCTCATCGTACAACAAGGCTTTAAAAATTCAACCTCATTACCTTAATGCTTGGTACAATCAAGCATTAGCGTTAAATGAGTTAGGGAGATTTGATGAGGCGCTCTCATCATACGCCAAAGCTTTGGGAATTAAATCAGATGATCATAATGCTTGGATTAATCGAGGGAATGCTCTATATAACTTAGGAAGGTTAGAAGAGGCGATCACTTCCTACCACAAAGCCTTAACATTTCAACCAGATGATCATGAGGCTTGGTATAATCAAGCGTTAGCCTTAGATGAGTTACGAAGATTTGATGAGGCGATTACATGCTACGACAAAGCATTAGAAATAAAACCTCATTATGTTAATGCTTGGTACAATAAAGCATTAGCGTTAAATGAGTTAGGGAGATTTGATAAGGCCATCGCTTCGTTTGATAAAACATTAGAATTTAAACCAAATTTTCATTTAGCTTGGATTAATCGAGGATATGCGTTAGATGAGTTAGGAAGATTTGATGAGGCCATCGCTTCCTTTGATCAAGCATTAGAAATGAAACCTTATTATGTTAATACTAAGAATAAGCTAACGAATACCTTAAACAAATTAAAAAATCATCTAAAAGATGAAATCGTTAATCAAACTTAATGATACTTATGACCCATCAAGCCGTAGATTGATCATAGTGGAAGCTTGTCAGTGGAATAGACAAGTCTCCTTGAAATTTAGATCGAAGTCCTAAGTTAGCGCAATTATGACCCCTATTACAACAGACGTTACGACACCAAAACAAAAACCTTTACCTCCCGAAGATGCTAAAACACGGGTAAGTCACTTCATGAAAACCCTTCAAGATGAAATTTGTGAAGGACTGGAAACAGCAGACGGTGGGCAAAAATTTCGTCAAGATAGTTGGGAACGAGAAGAAGGGGGTGGTGGCCGTTCTCGCGTTC
The DNA here is from genome assembly GCA_051439445.1 of Crocosphaera sp. Taxonomy (GTDB): domain Bacteria; phylum Cyanobacteriota; class Cyanobacteriia; order Cyanobacteriales; family Microcystaceae; genus Crocosphaera. The sequence goes on along the minus strand of JBFRWG010000194.1, from coordinate 892 downwards.
TCAGAGACGGTAATTTGTTAGAACAGGGTGGGGTCAATTTTTCTGAAGTCTGGGGGAAACAGTTACCTCCTTCTATCCTGAAGCAACGTCCTGAAGCAGAAGGTCATGGTTTCTACGCCACAGGAACCTCAATGGTACTTCATCCCCGTAACCCCTATGTTCCCACCGTTCACCTCAATTATCGCTATTTTGAAGCGGGTCCTGTCTGGTGGTTTGGGGGTGGGATTGACTTAACTCCTTATTATGCTTTTGCTGAAGATGTGCATGAGTTTCATAAGGTTTTGAAGCAAACTTGCGATAAACATCACCCTGAATATTATCCCGTGTTTAAACCTTGGTGTGATGAATATTTCTATCTCAAACATCGTCAAGAAACACGGGGTGTCGGTGGTCTTTTCTTTGACTATCAAGATGGAACCGATCCCTTATATCGAGGTCCCCATGCTGATAAAGAAGCTGCGAAATATAGTAATCAACTTCCTGCGTTAGAAAACCGCAGTTGGGAAGATTTATTTGCGTTTGTTAATGACTGTGGACGCGCTTTTTTAACTGCTTATCTTCCTATTGTTGAAAAACGTCGTGATACAGAATATGGAGACAGAGAAAGACAGTTTCAATTGTATCGTCGGGGACGCTATGTTGAATTTAATTTAGTCTATGATCGTGGGACAATTTTTGGCTTACAAACCAATGGTCGTACGGAGTCTATTTTAATGTCTTTACCTCCTTTGGTTCGTTGGGAATATTGTTATCAACCTGAATCTGGTACTCCTGAAGATGAGTTATATAAGACTTTCTTGAAACCTCAAGATTGGGTGAACTGGAAAGCTTAAAGGTAGAGTCGAGGGAAGCGTGTTAGCTTCCCTCGACTCTAACGCTGTCTCTTATAAAA
>JBFRWG010000193.1:0-18734 GCA_051439445.1 Crocosphaera sp. | reverse complement strand
TTCGTCGTCAGCGTCAGATTTTTATAAGAGACAGGTTCAACGGCCGTTGACCCCTACGTTTTACCTTGAATATTTTGGTTCTTTTTGTTAGACTTCGAGATATTTTAATCAATTTGATTGACATTACTATCAACTGATAAAGAAAAGAACATCATGGGGTTAACTTCATCATCATTGAAGACGATTATTATTTGTCTGTTAATTGGTTTTTTGACGGTTATTATTGCACCCTGGAGTCATGGTCAAGATATTTTATTTAAAACAATAGACACTCAACCAAAATCATCCATAATTGTAGCTCAAAACAGTAATTCTGAAACATCAGAAGAAAAAGAAACTGCCACAGAAGAAACAGAAAAATCATCAGAAGACGAAGTTAAAGAAGCCCCCGTTTTAGTGGATGGAAAAGAAATTTTCACTATTAAAAGTAAGTTGGGGGAACTATCTCCAGAAGTTCGAGCGAATGAAATCAAAAATAAATTAGAAGAAGTTGCCCAAAATTACAGTATTGTTCCTGATGATATTAAAGTTGTTAATGTCGAACCCTTGCAATTTATTCAAGCCAAAAATATTATTATTGCTGCCTTTGGGGAAGGAGATGGAGAAGCAGAAAATTTACCTTTATCTCAATTAGTTATAGAACGAGTTGACCAGATTAAACAAGGTATTATTGATTATCGAGAATCAAGAACTAAAACCTCCATTAGTTGGGGGATTATTAAAACCATAATTGCCACCATTGTTGCTGTAATTTGCTTATATCTATTAAATAAAGTGCTGCCTAATATATTTAATAAGGTGAGGAGGTGGCAAAGACAGAGATTAGAATCTGTGGAATTTCAGGGATTACAATTTATTTCAGGTCGTCAAGTTGCAAAATGTATTTCTTTTCTGTTTACGCTTATTCGTATTTTTCTCATCTTTTTAGTTTTTTATATTTATCTTCCTCTCATTTTAAGTTATTTTCCTTGGACGCAACCAATAGGAATTAAAATATTAAGTTATTTCTGGAATTCTATTAACTTAGTTTTTAGTGGTATTATATCCTATTTGCCTAATGTTTTTATTATTGCCATTATTGCCATTATTGCTTACTATTTAATTCGCTTTTCAAAAATTTTATTTAATGCAATTGGAGAAGAAAGAATTGTCTTTAATGGCTTCTATCCAGAATGGGCAGAACCTACCTATAATCTTGTTATATTTCTTATTATCGCCTTAGCTGCTGTGCTTATTTTTCCCTATTTACCAGCATCAAATTCAGCAGGATTTCAAGGGATTTCTATTTTTGCAGGGGCTTTATTTACCTTAGGTTCAACTGCTATTGTGGGCAATATTGTCAGTGGTATTGTCTTAATTTATACCAGAGCATTTCAACTGGGAGATGTCATTAATGCCAATGATAAAACCGGTCGAGTGGTTGAAAAAAGTATGTTAACGACACGCATTATGACCCCAGATAACGAGGTGATTACCATTCCTAATGCTACCCTTTTAGCCAGTGATATTACTAACTATACTGCCTCTATTCGAGATCAACAACAACCCTTAGTCTTAAAAACAACTGTTACATTAGGTTATGATGTTCCTTGGAGAAAAGTCCATGAAACCTTAATTAATGCAGCGAAAGATAGCGAAGGAATCCTGCAAGATCCCGAACCTTTTGTACTACAAACCAGTTTAGATGATTTTTATGTCGCCTACACCTTAAAAGCATTTACTAATAGTCCTGAAAAAATGGGATTCATTTATTCAAAACTGCATCAAAGTATTCAAGATAAATGTAATGAAGCGGATATTGAAATTCTTTCCCCTCACTATTCAGCAGTGAGAGATGGCCATCAAATTACTATCCCAGAAAACTATCTTCCTGATGATTATAACGCCCCAGGATTTCGTATTGAATCTTTAAACAGTTTGTTGAAAAATAAAGATAATGAATGATTATTGAACTCGTTTTAATTTAGCCCCCAACTCCCACTTAATGCGGTTTAGAATAGAGGTTTTATCCAAAGATAATAAAATGCTTTTGACCACTGTTTTTGGTCCTTCAGGTCCCCAAGATGCGCCATTGATTAAATACCGTTTGGTCACCTCTCCAATAGCATAACAAGACAGTCCGGCAACACTTCCTTGAGTGATAGCAATAGATAGATAAGGAAGCAAAGAAAACCCCCCAGTTGTCGGTGCAACTAGGCCTAACATTCCTTTAAGGGAACTTAACCCTAAAGCGGTGACAAACTCACTGGCACTAATACCCCCCATACTCATCCCAATTTTTTGTAAAAGGGCGATCGCTGCTTGTTGAGTCATGGGAATACCATAGAGACGAGATAGGCTTAAAATCATAGCAACATCCACCACGGCCCCTGTTAATAAGTCCACCACAGTAACCGGGTTTAAAGCAATGGTCATAGCTTTGGTAATGACCGCTTTTTGGATTAATTGATTGGCTGCTTTGTCTCTAATTTCTAACTTACGGGCGACAATTTGTTCATTAACATCATCGGCGTATAACATGGTATTAAGAGCAACTAAAGATTTGCCTTCTCGATGTAAGATTTCTAAGATTTTTAACTTTAAGGGTTCAATTTGTGGGTTGCCGCGTCGTCTTTTTTGTTTTAAGTTGCCTTGACTATCTTGAGTGATTTCTATCACTAAAGGAGATGCAGCAATCATGACAATTTCATCAGGAGATAGTAATTGTTTAACCCGATCATCTCGGATTTTTTCATAAATAGCTAAACGATCAGTTTCAGGATATTGATCAATTTTATTAAAGGCTAAAATGATCGGTTTTCCTGCTTCTCTTAATTGGGATAAGGCGGCAAATTCTACCTGAGTCATATCCCCTGAAATAATAAATAAAATTAAATCAACTTGTTTGGCAATTTCATGGGCTAATTTTTCTCTTGTTTCCCCATCAACTTCATCAATACCAGGGGTATCAATTAACTGAATTTGGGATTTTCCCCACCCTGATAAAGCGACTGTTTGTAACCCTTTTATCTGCTGATCTTTTTCTAATTTCCAATTGGCAGTATCAATAGTTTGTGTGACTCCATGAATAGGCCCTGTTTCAAAAATATTGTGTCCTAATAAAGCATTTAAAACGGAAGATTTTCCTCGGCCAACCATACCAAAAGCAGCAATTTGTACCTGAGATTGTTCTAGTTTTTCTAACATAGCTATCAGATTATCTAATTCAATTTCTAAGCCATTTTTTTCCTCTGTTGTTAAGTCGAGATGATGGACTAAATTTCTCAGACTATCTTGTGCTTGTTTATAGTTTAATTCTTCTTGAATAGCTTCAAAACTTAGCAAAGTTTCATCGAATTCTGAAAAATTACATTGGTCATTAGGTGTTGATTTAAACATTATTTACTCTATCATTCTTTGTGATATCTATCATTTTAAGATAGTCAGAAGCAATTATGACATAATGATATTATGTCCCTACAAATATACCCTCCTAGGGGTTTAACACTGTTCAATCCTCCACCTAATTTTCTCACAGATTAAATATTAACGCTATATTATTATTAATCATTTATTTGCGCAAATTTAGGTAAATGAGTTTGTAACCAGAGTGCATCTTGTTTCAGATCTGTTTGTAATTCTAACACACGAATTCCTGTGCGGGGTAAGGGGTTTAATAATCGTTTGAATTGAGACCAATTTTTGATGATAATATGTTCAATATTATAAGTAGCACATAATTGAGAAAAATCAATATTTTGTGGTGTTGCAAAATAGTCCTCAAAAAAGGATTCTTCTTGAGAAATTGGTAACATTTCAAAAATACCGCCTCCATTATTGTTTATTAAAATCACGGTTAAATGACCTTGAAACTGTTGAGTAATTAACCAGCCATTTGTATCATGTAATAGGGCTAAATCTCCTGTTACTAAAATACTACTTTGTGCTTTATAAGCCATTCCTAAAGCAGTGGATAATGTTCCCTCAATCCCGTTTGCCCCACGATTAAAATAGGGCATTAATTGACGCTTATTTGGCATCCAAAAGAATTCTGCATAACGCACTGGCATACTATTCGCAATAAAAACTTGTGTTTTTTCTGGTAAGTGTTTAGAAAGCAAGAATGGTATTTTTGCCTCTAATAAATCTTTAGTCTTTCCAAGGCTATCTCTGATATTTTTATTGATTTTTTGATTAGCTATTTTCCATTTTTTCAGATAAGATAAATCTGGTTTTTCATCCCAATAACTTACATCGAACTCCGATTCTAAATCATTAACATTGACTCTAATATAATGAGTATTATTATGAAGCGGGTCAAGATTATCCGGTCGATCATCAATAATAAAATGTTCCACATTACTATTTTCTAACCATCTTCTTAACTCTTTACTGGTAGGGAATTCCCCAATTTGAACAACCAGATCAGGACGCAACTCATCAGCAAGTTGACTATTACGAAGAATAATATCATAAGTATTAATTAAATTGGGAAAACCTTGTGCATTATTTCTAAAAGGAGATAACGCTTCTGTTAATACTGGATAGTTTAATATATCAGCAAAATAGCAAATTTGGTGACAATAGAAAGAGGTCTTATCAGAATTACCAACTCCAACAATCATAATGCCTTTAGGTTTAGAAAACCAGTGGTGTAAATAGTCAGCTATAAAATAACCACCTGTCAATTTTTTATTCCCTGCATAAATATTTTTAAAAAAATTATCAAAATTTATCTCAGAACATAAAGTCTCAATATTAGGATCATAAATAGGAGACAATGGTTCACGAAAAGGACAGTTTAAATGGACAACTCCCCGAGAAGGAAATAAAGCATGATCCCAAGCAGAGATAATCGTTTGCCTCAGATAAGATAACATTCTCATCTTGACTGAAGGTAAGGATAATTCTGTGTACCAATGACAATAATTACTATATAATTTAACTTGATCAATGGTTTGTCCTGCATGACAGTTTCTTAATTCTGGAGGGCGATCGGCAGTAAAAATTAATAAAGGAACTTGGCTTTCTTTGGCTTCAATTACTGCGGGATAAAAATTGGCCCCTGCTGTCCCTGATGTGCAAATTAAAGCAACTGGTAAATGAGTTCGTTTCGCTATTCCTAATGCAAAAAAAGCAGCCGATCGCTCATCTAAAATAGGGATGGTTTGAATATTAGGATGACTGGCAAAAGCAAGGGTTAAAGGAGTGGAACGAGATCCAGGACAAATAATAGCAGTGGTTAACCCTAAACGAGATAAGGTCTCTACAATAATGGAAGACCAGAGAGTATTAATATTGCGTAAATCAAGCTGCATTCTTTATTAATTGATTAACAATGTCTTTTCAATTATCCATTATTAATTATTAATTATCAATTATCCATTATCCATTGTTTCAGTTGTTTTAACATAGGACGAGTCCCTTTTTCAATGGCTTGTTGTACCAGTTGAGGAATAAGCTGTTTTATGGGAAAATTAGGAAAACTCAAACTATTTTCTACTGCACGATAGCTGTTATTTTCCAACACATAGATGGTTAATTGATGATGACGATAGATCCAAACTTCAGGGACTTGTAAGGCTGTGTAGGCATTAACTGTGGTTTGAGAAGTTACATCACATTCAATCGCTAAATCCGGAGGTGGATACTGCTCTAAATCTAGATTTGTACAACCTTGAACAACAGACGCATGATCAATACAAAAGCAGCTATCTGGTTCAACTCCAGCCACTTTTGCTCGTTTTAAAGTTGTTGAGCCAAAGTCTTCCCAATTGCGTCTTTGATTCTCTAAAATAGTAGTGATTATATAAGCAATAATACGATGGGGACGTTCATGAAGGGCTAAAGGAGACATAATTTCTAAACTGCCTTGATAATACCTCAGTCGTGTCTTTCGTTTCTCCCCTAAATCATCTAATAAGCTCTCAAAATCATCCCAACTGAGATTAGGAATCGTAATGGTACTACCAGGGGTTAATTCTATCTTCGGAATAGCAATGGTAACTGTCATGATAATTAAGAATAAGAAGTGTTCAGCCAAGCTTTATCTAGGCACACACTTCACCCACAATACCTGACTATCATTAATAATAACATAAAAAAGTAGTATGGTCTATAACCCTAATTATCTCGTTGTTTAATGATAATTTTTTCTGATAAAAATATGGTACAAATGAACTTTTAAGGATTTTTTTGTATCAAAAGTTACTTTTTTGGAGCAATTTTGCTGGTTTAGATTAGTTTGAAAATACAAATATAATACAAAAAATATGATTAAAATAAATTATCTAAAGAGGGAGATCCAGAGACTTTCGGTGAAACATAACAGACAACCCAAAATAAAGACTATAATGGGCAGAAATTAGAAGGTGTGAAGAGAGTCTATGGCCGTTCAATTAAAACAAGCCCTAACAGTGGGTACTTATATTATCAGCCAACGTTTAAAAGGTCGTCAACGCTTCCCATTAGTGTTGATGCTCGAACCGTTATTTCGTTGTAACTTAGCCTGTTCTGGATGTGGAAAAATTCAACATCCCACAGACATTTTAGCCCGTAATCTCACCCCCGAAGAATGCTTTAAAGCAGTAGAAGAATGTGGTGCGCCAGTGGTATCTATTCCTGGGGGTGAACCCTTATTACATCCTCAAATTGATGAGATTGTTAAAGGGTTAGTAGAAAGGAAGAAATTTGTCTATCTTTGTACCAATGCCATTCTCTTAGAAAAGAGTTTAGATAAGTTTGAACCCTCCCCTTATTTTTGCTTTAGTGTGCATTTAGATGGCTTGAGAGAACATCATGATAAATGTGTGGATCGTAAAGGAGTTTTTGATAAAGCGATCGCAGGAATAAAAGCAGCCAAAGCCAAAGGGTTTCGAGTCACTACAAATACCACTGTTTTTGAAGGAACTGATCCCAAAGAAATGCAGGAATTTTTTGATTTCTTAGAGACTTTAGGAACGGATGGAATGATGATTTCTCCAGGGTATAGTTATGAATGGGCCCCAGATCAAGATAATTTCTTAAAACGGGAACAAACTAAAAAGTTATTCCGAGAAATTTTAATGCCTTGGAAGTTAGGTAAGAAGAAATGGAACTTTAATCATAATCCTCTCTTTTTAGATTTTCTTTTGGGGGAAAAAGATTATGAGTGTACACCTTGGGGAAGTCCCAGTTATAGCGTTTTAGGGTGGCAAAAACCCTGTTATCTTCTCAATGAAGGTCATTATCAAACCTTTAATGAATTGATGGAAGAAACCCAATGGGAAAACTATGGACGTGCCAGTGGTAATCCCCAGTGTGCAGACTGTATGGTACATTGTGGTTATGAACCCACAGCAGCCGTTGATGCCATGAACCCGGCTAATATGGGACGTGCTTTAGGTAGTGTTATTAGTGCTTAATTTTGTTTAGTTTAAAGGGAATGGAAGATACAAAAGTAGCTTTCATTCTCTCAGTTAATTAAAATAAAATTACGAAAACAATGCTACGAATCATCGTTATCTTGTTTCATTTCATCAGTCTCCTTCCAGTCTTGTATTGCACTTGCAATAAAACCTCCTACTGGGTGACTAATCAAGGCTTCTAATGAACCCTGTTGCACTGCTTTAATAGCTCGTTCCTTCCAAGATTTGTCATTCTCTATTTCTTGAATAGCCTTACTCGCAAGTAGCATTTTTCCAAGAGTTGAATTAACCGAATAATCAGATTGATAAGTCGATTCCAATTGTTCAAGAAGTTGTTGAATTTCTGCTGCTGCTTCTGCTAAATTACGTTGAGGATTATTGACAATTGTATCTTGTTGGTTCCTGTCTCCTATTACAGTGTTTATATCACCAGAAGCACCTGAATAATAAAAATTCATGGTAGAAGTGGGCAGAGGAATTGTTGTATTATGACTTGCTTGAGATTTATCGGTGCTTGCCATTGTTTCAACAAGTTTTAAAAGTCTATCGTTTTCCTTTTGTTTTGTAATTATTTCATTTCGTTTCAAATCTATTTCTTGATTTAAAAAATTGATTTGATCATTTTTAGCATCTAATATCAAATTATATTTGTTCCAAAAAGACTCTTCTATTTTTTCTTTATCTATCTGAGAAGGAACACTAACTCTAATAAGAAAAGAACCATTAGTTTTTTTTTCAATCGATTGAACAGATAATGAATAGTCTCCAGCTTCTACTTGTAAATCTGACAAAGATTTAGCGAAAGTTTTCCAATCAATACTACCGTTAAAAATTAAATCCAAAGTTTCCGATGCTTGTTGATATAAACTTGAAAATTCTCCTTGAGTAAACACTTTATTAGAATCATAAGGATAGCGTTCTTGATATCCTGATTTTAAATAAATATAATCACAAACAATACCATCTAAATTTGTTGCTTTATTAATATTCCAATCTTCAAGACAAGCACCTGTTAATTCAGCAAGACTCAAATTCGCATTAGCAAAATTTGCTGTACTCAGATTAGCTTTTCTCAAATCTGCCATTTGTAAATCAGCACTAATTAAAGATGCTTGACTTAAATCTGCATCTTTTAAAATTGCTTCTTGTAAATTAGCTTGATTAAGATTGACTTCCCTTAAATTAGTTTCAATTAAGCTACTTAGTTTGAGACTTGATTGCTTTAATATAGCATTTTCTAAACTTGCTTTATCCAGAATACATCGTTCTAAATTAACATTGTCTAAACTTGCTTTTTGTAAATTAGCCCCTTCTAAATCACTACTACTTAAATCAGTTTTAGTTAAAATTGCATAGCTCAAATTTGTGAATCTCAAATCAGCATTCATCAATCTTGCATCAATAATGATTGCTCGGCTTAAGTTGGCACTAATTAAATTAGCATCACTCAACTTCACTGCTTTTAAATTAGCATTGGCTAAATTTGCTTGTTTAAGTCTAGCATTACGTAAATCACATTGTTCAAAATTAGCCCCCTTTAAACAGCTATCACTTAAATCAGCTTGACGGAGATCAGAACCACCAAAATTACTACGTTTAAAATTGATACCTTTTAAATTAGCCTGAGATAGATGAGAATTAGACAAATCTACAGATTCAAAATTAATTTCAACTTGAGAGTTTTCTTGTCTCCATCGATTCCAAGCAGTGACATCTTTTTTAAGCAATTCTAAGAATTCTTCTGATTTATTCATCTTGTTTTCTATAGAGCATTAACAGTGAGAAGATATGCTATGATTGTGTTAAACTGATTGTTGTATATGATTATAATCAAGACATAACAAATAAGAGTCAATCTTAACATTTCGACATCACTGTTAAAGTGTATTGATACGAACCATTTCCTTTCTATGTTAGCTTATCTTTAATCTATTAAACCATCTGCTTTAAGAAATGACCTCTATGAAACATTCAGATTATCCTTTAGAAGAAGTTTTTATCCCTGTTGGTGTTCCAAAAACAACTAGGGTGAAACGAGATGAATTAGAAAGATCCATGAAATCATGGGAATTAAGCAGAGCTAAACATCTTTTAATTTTTGGACCTTCTAAGTCAGGTAAAACTACTTTGTGGAAGGGTTATGTTTCAAACCATACAACTCGTCTTGCTGAAAAAGATATTATTAAAATTGCGTGTAATTCATCTTCGACAGTTGAAAAACTATATACAAGTATTTTATTTGAATTAAATCAGTTCTATTCGTCTGAGCAAACAAAACAAGAAGTCAGAAATAGCAGTTTAGCCTCAGAATTAAGAGCAATTTTACCCACCTTTCAAGCATCTTTGAGGGGAACACAAGGAGAAAGTCAATCGACAACGGAAAAAAGCTCTAGACTTTCTAACCCAGTTTTAGATGCCAACACTGTTATTAAATTTCTACGAAAAACACCAAAAATTATTGTTCTTGAGGACTTTCACTACACCAATGAAAACTTTAAAAAACTTCTTGCTCAAGATTTGAAAGCCTTTTCAGACGAACAATGTCCTTGGATAATCATCGGTGTTAAGAGAAGAGCCTCAGAAATTTTGCCTTATAATATGGATTTAGGGCAAAGAATTTTTGAAATACCTGTAGAGTGGTTTAATCCCACGCAAATTGGAGATATTATTGAACTGGGGGAATTTGCACTTAACATTAGATTTTCACCTGAAATAAAGAAAGCAATTATCACAGAATCATTAGGAAGTGCTTCTATTGCTCAAAATATTTGCTTACGGATTTGTATTATGGAAGAAATTAATCAAACTCAAGATAAAACTAGACGAATTGAACAACAATCATTGTTTGCTCAAGCTTGTCATGAAATCGTTCGTTATGATAGTAATAATAAGGAATATTATCAAAATTTTATTAACAAAGTTTGTTCAGAAGTTCAAATTAATTTTCCTTGTAAAAAATTTCGATGGCTCTTTAAATTTATCAACGCTAATGGTATTCCAGATCAAGGTTTAAATATTGAAGATTTATATAAAGGTATGTTAAATCTAGGACTTACAGAAACAAGTCTAGAAAATTTCAAAAATGGATTAACAGAATTAATGAATGTCCTTAAAAAACAAGATGATTTTCCTTTATTATTTGAATTTGAAAACAATCATACTTTTTATTTGTTAGATAAATATATGAAATTTGTTTTTAAATGGAGTCCAGATATTGTTGATGATTTGTTTAGATAAATATTCTTTAACTAAATATATTCCTTGGATAACTCAGTGTATCTTTAAATATGTATGACTACTATCCCCATTTTACCCTTAACTCTTGACGACTTCCTTAAGAAACCTCATATTGATGAATCTCCTGCGTGGGAATATATTAATGGTGACCTAATACAAAAACCTATGCCTCAAGGACAACATAGTAAGCTTCAATATAAACTATGCGAAACTATTAACCAGGTTGCAGAAACGTCTAACATTGCTTATGCTTTACCTGAGTTACGTTGTAACTTTGGCGATCGCTCTATTGTTCCTGATGTTAGTATATTCTACTGGGAGAGAATACCTGTAACAGAAGAAGGAGAAATTGCCAATCAATTTAATTCGTTTCCTGACTGGACAATAGAAATTCTTTCCCCGAATCAAAAAGCAACTAAAGTCATCGATAATATTTTATATTGTTTAGAATATGGGAGTCAGTTAGGTTGGTTAATTGATTCGGATGAAAGATCAATTTTCGTTTTTCAACCACAACAAACCCCTAAAATCTATAAAGCTGATTTATCCAATAGCCAAATAGAACAAGAAACATTGCCAACTTTGGATAAAATAGAACTAGAGTTAACCGCTAACAAAATTTTTAGCTGGTTACAAATGAAAGTAAAATAATTGATCATGATTGACTACAACCAAATTATTGCTACTGAATTATCCTTACAACAGCAACAAGTTAAACAGTCTCTTGAATTATTAATTGAAGGTGCAACCATACCTTTTATTGCTCGTTATCGTAAAGAAAAAACAGGATCACTAGATGAAACTCAAATTAGAGATATTTGGGAACGTTATAATTATTTAAGCGAGTTAGAGAAGCGAAAAGAAACAATTTTAGAAGCGATTAAATCTCAAGATAAATTAACCAATGAATTACAGAGAAAAATAGAAGCTTGTTTATCAAAAACCGAACTAGAAGACTTATATTTACCTTATAAACCCAAACGACGTACTAAAGCAACGATCGCCAGAGAAAAAGGATTAGAAAAGTTAGCCAAAATTATAAAATCTTTCAATAATCCTACAGCTAAACCCCAATCTTTAGAAGCAATAGCACAAGATTATATCTCAGAAGAAAAAGGTGTTAAAAGTATAGAGGAAGCATTACAAGGTGCATCTGATATCTTAGCTGAAGAAGTTGCTGAAAAAGCTAATTTCAGAGCTTATTTACGAGACTATTTAATGAAAAAAAGTGTTTTTATTTCTAAAATAAAAAAAGATTATCCTGAAGGCAGTACCAAATATGAAATGTATCGTAATTTTCAAGTGAGTGTAACTAAAATAGCTCCTCATAACGTCTTAGCTTTATTTAGAGGTGAAGCAGAAAAAATAATTTCTCTTGATATTGATTTTGATGATAACTTTGTACTTTCTTATTTAGAGTCACAAGAAATTAAAACTAAAAATAAACCGCTCAAAGTCTTTTATCAATCAATGCTCAAAGACTCCTTTAACCGTTTAATTAAACCCTCATTACTGAGAGAAGTTAGAGCAGATAGAAAAAATTGGGCTGATATTGAATCCATTAAAACCTTTGAAATTAACTTAAGAGAATTACTATTATCTCCCCCCGCAGGAATGCAACCAACATTAGCGATTGATCCAGGATTTCGTACTGGTTGTAAAGTCGCTATTTTATCAGAAACAGGTCAATTTTTAGAATATCAAGCGATCTTTCCTCATACTGGAGAAAGTAAACAGAAAGAAGCGAAAAATGCCTTAGAAAAATTCATAAAAAAGTACAATATAAAATTAATTGCTATTGGGAATGGAACTGCTTCTAGGGAAACAGATCAATTTGTGGCAGAAGTCATTAAACCATTAGAAAATAAACCCATAAAAGTGATTGTCAATGAATCAGGAGCGTCCATTTATTCAGCAAGTGATGTTGCAAGAGAAGAATTTCCAGACTTAGATATTACTGTCAGAGGTGCCATTAGTATTGGTAGAAGATTACAAGATCCTTTAGCAGAATTAGTGAAAATTGATCCTAAATCTATTGGAGTTGGACAATATCAACACGATGTGGAACAAAAACTATTAAAAAAGAACCTAGAAGAAACAGTAGAAAGTTGTGTTAATTATGTCGGTGTTGATCTAAATACCGCCTCAAAACAACTCTTAACTTTCGTTTCAGGAATTACTCCAAGTATTGCTAATAATATTGTTAGTTATCGTGACAAAAATGGAACATTTAACAACAGAAAAGAACTATTAAAAGTTTCTAAATTAGGACCAAAAGCGTTTGAACAAGCAGCAGGTTTCTTGAGAATAAGAGGAGGAAATAACCCTCTAGATAATACCGCAGTTCATCCTGAAAGTTATACAGTTGTTGAAAGCATCATCAAACAATTAGGAGTTTCCATCTCTGAGATCAATCAAGTTAGTTCTCGTTTAAAAGCATTAGATTTAAACACATTTATTACTGATACTATTGGTTTACCAACCTTAGAAGATGTTATCGTAGAATTAGAAAAACCAGGACGAGATCCCAGAGAAGAATTTAAGTATGCAACCTTCAAAGAAGGAGTCAAAGAAATTAGTGATTTAACCGAAGGAATGATCCTAGAAGGAGTTATTACCAATGTGGTTAACTTTGGTGCATTTATTGATATTGGAGTGCATCAAGATGGGTTAATTCATATCTCTCAACTCGCTAATTATTTTGTTAGTGATCCCAAAGACGTTGTCAAAGTAGGAGAAGTTGTTAAAGTAAAAGTATTAGAAATTGATGAGAAATTAAAACGGATTAGTTTATCCATGAAAGAAGTATAGTTAAGTATTTTAATTGTCTTATGAAACTTGAAAATTCTTATGTTATTAATGGGATAAATTATCATTGAAAATGAATAATATTCTCAATAAACTCTATGATTACACATTTTAAGAAGATGAATAAGCATGAGTTTATTCAAGTTAATTATCCTGTAATAGTTGAACTCAATCATCTTTCAATTGAACAACAATTACAACAATTTTTATTCACTCAACTGAGCAACTTAGAGACAGTAAATCTATCTCATTTTACTGAGAGTAATAACCCTATTTCCCTCTTCCGTTTACCTAAAATCGATTCCATAACCTATCGTTGTGCGATCGCCCTTCAATTATCCCGTCATTCCTCTCTTTCTCCCATAACCCTAGCACTAGAGTTTTTTAACAACATCGAACCACAACCAACCCCCCAACAGGATACCCTGTACCTCAACTTTACCCTTAAACTTCTGCACTCAGGCTCCCTAGAGTTTACCTTATGCGATCGCAGTTTAGCCCTGTGGTTACAATCTTGGCAATATTTACCCTATCCTTATCACATATCTCCTTTAAAGTCAAGAAATCCTGACAATTTATGGCCAATCGAATATACTTATAGTCGTTGTTGTTCATTATTAAGGTTAGGAGAACAAGAAAAACTAATCAAGCTGAAAAACAGCAATTTTCAGACCAATCAACCTTCATGGTCAATTTTAACGATTATTACTTGGGAAAACTTAGAATTAAATGAAATAGAGCGATCGCTAATTTCTCAACTGATCACCACTGTGGATAGTTTAGGAAAGGAGTCAAATAACAAAACAATGAAACTAGGACTAGCCTTAAGTCAGTCTTTTCTGAATTTTGAGCGTTACTGTCGCATTTTTGGGGAAACCAGTCAAAGAAATCCCCAATTATCTCAAGCAAGACTGGGTTTAGTTGCCATTACACAATATTTACTGCAAGGAATATGTTTATCAGAATGTAACAGATTATAAAAATACGTAATAAATCCAAAATAAATCTTAAGTAAAATGACAAAAGATCAACCTTCCTATATAGTTATATGTAGTGTGAGGAGCGAACCAGAAAAGAGAACCGAGACGAAACACGGAAAGTCTTCGGTTCTCTTTCTGCTTTTTGGAGATAACTAACCCGCAATTAAAAGCTTTGAATTTGAGAAACCTTGGGCTACTTTTTTCGTCTTGTGGAGTTGATGAGTAAGACGGTTGCCATTACCCTTTAAGCTGTAAGAAAACCGTTATTCTCCATAGGAGCAACCATTGTGAGATTTCACTGGCTACTATTAAGTATCCTCAGCACTATTATTTTCGCCCTACCAGCAGAAGCAGCAAGACTGCTCTTTTGGCGGTTTGAAACGACAGAAAATCGTCTAATTTTCACCACAGACGCACGGGTTCAACCTCGGGCCCAATTAATTCCCAACCCCACTCGGATTGTTCTTGACTTACCGGGAGTCACCTTAGGACGTTCCACAGTGGATCAAAACATTGGAGGCAGAATCAAAAGTGTCCGTGTGGGTCAATTTAATGCTCAAACCACTCGCTTAGTGATTGAATTAGCCCCCGGATACACCGTTGATCCGACAAAGGTAAAAGTAAGGGGAATTTCTCCAACGCAATGGACGGTAGAATTGCCTACGCCTCAACCCATTGCCCGTCCCAATGCTAGACCTAATCCTCTCCCAAACCCAAACCCAAACCCAAACCCAAGACCTTCACCCCCTCTAAATCGACCTTCTTCAAATCAAGAAAATAACAATTTCCAAGTCACTCGTAATGGGTTATTTATTCGCTTGGATAAACAAGGGCAAAATAGAGACATTCTGATTCAAGAAGATCAACAACAAGAAACCATCATCTTTACCCTTCCGGGAACATCCTTACCTCAATCACTGATCAATAAAACCCTTTTGGTTAATAAATATGGTGTTAGTGATATTAAATTTGAACAACCCGAACCCTCTCAAGCGCGTTTAACCCTAAGAGTGGCCAAAGACAGTCCAGGATGGCAAGGTTATTATTCTCGCTTAGGGGGACTGGTTTTGTTGCCCAAAGGAGGATTGTCTCAGGTACAGGATCTCAAACCCCCTGAACCCTCTCCGGAAGTCAAGATTCCCCCTTCTCAAAACGAAAACCCCACCATTTCTACCGTTGAATTAACCAATAACAATAGTCAATTACTGATTCGAGCCAACGGCCCCATTCAGGGAAGAGGAAGCATTAATCGGCGTACAGGAGTGTTTGAAATCCGCATTCCCAACGCAAAACTGGCAGAGCCGATTCAGGGACCGCAACTCGGTCGCAATAGTCCCATTTTTCAGTTACGGGTGAGACAGGTAAATGCGGATACAGTGGTGATACAAGTTCAACCCTCTTTAGGGGTACGTCTTGGGGGGTTACGACAACCTAACTCCCAAACCCTATCCCTAGAAGTGCGATCGCTGCGAGCCACCACGCCCCCCAGTGATCCGACAAGGATTCCTGTACCTCCCCCTTCTAATAATCCTTCTGTACCTAACCCCTTACCTCCCAATACGGGCAGTCCTAGGGGTCGGGTATTAGTGGTGATTGATCCCGGTCATGGGGGTAAAGATCCAGGGGCGATCGGGTTGAGGGGACTCAGGGAAGTGGATGTCATTCTGCCCATTTCCTTACAAGTGAGTCAACTGCTCAAACAGCGAGGGGTAGAGGTGATTATGACCCGGAGTGCAGACTACTTTATCAGTCTGCAAGGCCGTACTGCTATTGCCAATAGACGAAGGGCAGATATTTTTGTCAGTATCCATGCGAATGCGGTGGGGGGTGGGCGGACGAATGTGAATGGTATGGAGACTTTTTATGCAGGAAACCGAGAGTTGGCTGCAGCCATTCATCAGAGTATTTTACGCAATGTTACCGTGGCTAGAGATCGCGGGGTGAAAAGGGCCCGTTTCTATGTGTTAAGACGCTCAAGAATGCCAGCCGCTTTAGTAGAGGTGGGTTTTTTGACGGGGTCTGTGGATAATGCTAGGCTGGCAGATCCGGCTTATCGGAGTCAAATGGCTAGGGCGATCGCTCAAGGAATTTTGAATTATATTCAGCAAAAAAGACTCTAATTCGATTTCTGTCTTTACAATAGAGTTATTTCATTCAAGCCGTGTTTCAATTGTTAACTTTTTCTTTATTGACCTAATCAAAACATGAGAGAGATTCAAAACAGTCCTATTGGTGTGTTTGATAGTGGTGTGGGAGGATTGACTGTTTTACGGGAACTTTACCGACAGTTACCCCAGGAATCCATTGTATATTTTGCTGATACAGCACGACTGCCTTACGGCAATCGTTCGGCGGCGGAAATCTTACAGTTTGTTCGAGAAATTCTGGTCTGGATGACTCAACAAAAAGTTAAGATGGTGGTTATGGCTTGTAATACCAGTTCAGCTTTGGCTTTAGAAGCGGTTCGCCAAGAGTTCCCTTTCCCTATTCTTGGGGTCATCTTACCAGGGGCTAAGGCAGCTGTTCAACAAGGGAAACGAATTGGTGTTATCTCTACCCCAGCTACAGCCAAAAGTGAAGCCTACCGTCAAGCGATTCAAGAAATTAATCCCCAGGCCCAAGTGTGGCAAGTGGGTTGCCCGAAGTTTGTTCCTTTAATCGAACAAAATCGCATCCGAGACCCTTATACCCAAGAGGTTGCTCGTAATTATCTGAGTCCTTTAGTAGACTCTGGTATTGATACCCTGGTTTATGGTTGTACTCATTACCGACATTTACAGGGAGTGATTCAAAGAATTATTCCTCGAACTGTGCGCTTAATCGATCCGGCTTGCTATGTGGTACAAGCAGCTAAAAAAGAGTTGGAGTTAATGGGACTCCCTCAAAGTGCTTCTGCCTTACCCACTCGCTTTGCCGTTAGTGGTTGTCCTCAGTCGTTTTCCCAACTGTCTCGACAATGGCTGGGCTATTACCCTTCCGTTGAGTCTGTCTCTTTACCTTTGAGTCTCAGTCGAACCTTGGCTTGGGAACAGGTAGAAGTTCTAGAATAAACTAAGGATTGGTTATTTGATCTGATCTCCTCACACCCTTACCAATCCTTATATTGTGGTTGATTATCCACTTTCTTTATGCTTCGTTTTGCTAAATGGCTATTTTATCCAAGATCACGACGAGTAGGGGTTTCCCACTTACCTGACCGTTGAGCAAGCATTAACAATCCATAAATCATCAATAAATAGAGGGCGGCGAGAAAGAGTGTGATTACAGGCATCTTTTTGTCTTCAGGTTATTATGGCTAAGGTGGACATTGTGTTATAATGGGGGGGTTGAGATTTTTATTAGGTAGACCAAAGCAGCAGTTGTTCTAAATCCTACTGCTTGAGACTGACAAGTATCATCCCCCGTAATAGGATGAACTTGTTATCAAGAGATTTCACTATCCGGAACCCTTACAGTGACAGGCTAGGATTGCTTCCTTGTCTATTACTGTTGATTGCCAGTTCCATGACAACAGGTAAATAACCTGCGAAGTGATTCAGTTAATCGTCAGTCACTCAAGACTAACTCATCCCTTATTAACCCTGACACTAGCTCAGATAAGTTTCTTGGTTAGTGACTTTTTTGGGAAAAGGGGTAAATTCTTAAAACCCTTACCTATAACTTAACACAAGAATTGGTAAATGGATAACTTTTTTAAGGGTTTTAGGCAATTAAAAAGTAGTTAGCAAGAAAATAGGGAATTAAGTTTCCTTGTCTGGAAAGGTTAGGGGGGTTAACGAAGTCAGAAGTCAATCAGAATGTAGAATATAAAATTACCGACCCCTGAAGTTGGAGGCTTGAAACAACGAAAATTCTTCTTCTCTTGGTCGATTGGATATGCTGAGGAAACCTCGCCATCCCTCGACCGCTTTTCATCCTGTTGAAAGAGGAGACTTGGAACCCTTTTTTTCGGTCACAAGTCAAAAGTTCCTCACTACGTAGGGCGCGCTATCGCACAGAAGTTGTTTTTGAGACAGAGATTGCGGTGCGACCCCGGCGATTCGCCATCGCCCACCGAACCCGCACCAAGAGATATGCTCCGTCTCAAAAACTGTGGGTTCCTTAAAAGGTGGGGTTTTAGACCCAATTATTTTCGATAATTCCTCCTATTGTTGATAGATACGGTTATTTATCTGCACAATAGGCTTTGCTCATTTCTTTAACCTCTTCCTGGCGAGAAATCCCCGATTGAGGAACGAAAATCGAGGGATTTCTCGCCAGGGCAGAATCTACTGGGGAGACTTTTGATTCTGAATATATTTCTTGATAACTTCATCGGGCGCAC
>JBFRWG010000192.1:0-37000 GCA_051439445.1 Crocosphaera sp. | reverse complement strand
GTAAAGGGTTTTGTTAAGTAATCTGATGCACCAGCAACCCTAGCTTTTGCCCGATCAATTAATCCTCTATTTCCAGTTACCATGACAATAGGAGTTTCTTTAAATAGGTGATGATTTCTAATCAGTTGACACAGTTTATACCCATCAATACCTGGCATTCCTACGTCCAAAAGGATAATATCTGGTTGGAATCTAATAATTTGTAATAATGCTTTTTTAGAGTCAGTAATTGCTTTGATTTCTAAGTTTTGTTTGTCAAGGAAGCGACTAATTTCTTTTAAAATCGTTGGACTATCATCCACACAAACTAATTTATAATTTTTGGTTGTATTAACAGTAGGAAGATTGATTAATTTATTATCTTTGGGTAAGCTTTTAAGAGATTTTTTATCTGCTTTAATTTCAGGTAGTTTATCAAAAGGGGCTTGAGGATCTCGTAAAATTACAATTCTATTTTGTATGAATTTATAAATATATTGAGCAATTTTTATTTCATCTTGATTGGTTAAAACTGCTAATTGTCGAAAACTAAATCCTCTCAAAAGTTTACTAAATTTTTCGATTTGTTCAGGAGATATTTTTCCCTCACTTTGATTTTTACTGAAAAAATAAGGTCGTTGTTCAGGAGAACTAATTAAGGGAGCTAATACTTGCCAAGCTTTTATTTTATTTTGGCAATCTGTTAAAACTTCACTCGTATTGAGGCGAAGTAATTGGGGAGATAGTTTAGTCTTTTTTCTGAATTTATACTGAGCATTTTTTAACAATAAAAATGATTCAAAAACCTCCTGGATTAAGGATCTTACTAATTTTGCTCCTTGAGAATCTTCTAAGATTTTATTTTCTACAAGCCAACTAATAGCTTGATATTCAGGGGGCAATGTTTCCTGGATTTGACTATCATTTTCAAATTTTAATCTTACTTGGTTTCGTATTGAAGATGTTAAGCTAGATATCTGATAACTGAAGCGGCGTAAATGTCTTTCTAAACGCCCAAAAGAATCAAGAGAATGATTAGCATAAATCAGTTCGCCTGAATGAAAATAAAGTCTCCAAGTCACTGAATTATAGGAAACAATTAAACATCCCGTTGCTTTAATTTTTACAATTTTTTCTAAAATTTCACTAGGAGAAAATTTGGGTAATTTTTCGATAAAATTCACAGATAATTCTTGACGATTCTTAGTATTCATAGTAGAAGTAATAATTAATGTCAAAAAACACCCATCAACTTTTTTAATGAAATCCGCATCACTTCAAAAGTAAAAATGTTAATTTTTGACGATCAGCAATAATTGAGAATTTTTCCATAAAGGACTGGTGAAAGTCTCAAGATTTTCTATAAATAAAGATAGGGTTTTAATTCTCTGCCTTGACAACAGATGACATAAGAAATTCCTTGACCAGACTTTAATGTTGGGTTACTATCTATATTACAGTGTTTATAATTATAAGACTTCCGTAATTTCACAGACATTTTTCATTTTTTGTCTGAGTTATCTTTTGTTTAAGATACAGTGTCTCAAGCAAAAGTAAACAGCCAAAATAGACAGCGTCCCTCATCGGGTTGACATTTGAGTCGTGAATACCCTTGGAAAAATATCTTGTTTGTTACCATCGAAAAGGCTGTGTTACCATTCAGATGCTAAAGGTAAATAGTCTATATGTCCAATCTAGAAATATTTAAACGGAAAATAGATACAGCAGAAGATTTACAGTCTGTCGTGAAGACGATGAAAGCATTAGCTGCTGTTAGTATTCGTCAGTATGAAAAAGCGGTTATTTCTCTAGAAACCTACGACAAAACCCTAGAAATGGGTTTACATATTCTTTTACAAAATGATCCTCAAATCTTATTAAATCCTGAAAAGAATCAAACAGTAAAACAACAATTAGGTATCGTTATTTTTGGCTCAGATCAAGGAATGTGTGGTCAGTTTAATGAAAAAATTGCTAACTATAGTCTTGACAAAATTCAAAGCTTAAACATTTCTAAAGATAACCTAACATTGTTAACGATTGGCTTACGTTTAGCTGATCGTTTACAGAGTTTAAATTATAATAGTGAACAAGTTTTAAGCGTTCCTAGTTCCCTAGAAGGAATTACGACAACTATCCAAGAAACCGTTTTAATTCTTGAAAAATGGCGACAAAAAAAAGGAATTAATAAAATCATGGTGTTCCATAATGACTTTATTTCTGGGTCAACTTATTATCCTCGTTCTCTACAAATTTTTCCCTTAAATTCTCAGAGACTTCAAGAGTTAAAAAAACAACCCTGGAACTCCCCTAGTTTACCCCATTATACTATGGCTCCAAACCGTCTTGCTTCTTATTTATTTAAACAGCATTTTTTTGTCTCCTTGTATCGTGCTTGTGCGGAATCTTTGGCCAGTGAAAATGCTAGTCGTCTGGCCTCTATGCAGGTGGCTGAAAAGAATATTAAGGAAAGATTATTAACCTTAAAAAGTGAATTTCAGCATCAACGTCAAACCAGTATTACTGAGGAATTGTTAGATATTGTCTCAGGATTTGAAGCATTAGATTCATCAGAAAAAAGCTGACTACATTGTTAATTAGAATTTAGAATTACTGCGCTCTTTCGGTCAAAAAAAAACCCTAACCCTATGAAAAAATCAAAACAGGAGCAAAACCATAACCCAAACGGTTATTATCACCAAAATGAATTTTATACACTATTAAACCATCTTTCTGTTGAACACAATGCCCAATTCTTGCCATAGGTATAATGTTCGTAGTTTCCTTTGTATATGCAGTCATAAATCGCAACTCCACAATTTTCTCTAACCCATCATCAGTTTTAAATATTTTGTAATTCACCTTACGTTGTACCACATAATCGGATAGTGTGTTTTCTTCTATTAATTTCTTTAAAATAGTTTCAGTTGGGGATAAAATAAGCCTAAAACCTGCTGCACCTTCTTTGTGTTTCCAAACATAATCAAGATAAGAAAGGTTGTCATTTAAGAATTCTGATACCACATTTTTCAACTCTAAAGCAGGTGGATTCAAAGGGTGGTTAAGATAAGGCAATAATCGTTTAGATACTTCAAATAGCTTTTGCGGATGATTAATAAATTTCAAATCTTGATACAATTTATCATAGCGAAATCCCCATTTAAAATCAGTTGGATAATGGTCTTCATAAATCGCTTCTGAAGGTAAAACACGATTATAAAGACGTTCTATTTTTTTGTTTTCGTTGGTCACTGTTTTATAAAATAGCATTTCATCTTGTTCAAATATATCTTCAACATCCACTATTTCGACAGGTATTCCTAATTCTTTTTGCATAGCATAAAATTCAAAATTAGTCTTTTGATTTTGCAAATTTCTATCCATTAAGATGATAGTTTTTTTGTCTTTACCCCCCATAATATTTTGATAAATGCTAATAAAATCAGCCCAAGTTTCCTCTTGATTATTGGCAAAAATGTAAGCATTGGATAGATTAAGTTTATTTTTAATAAATTGATTAAGCTTTGCGGCTGTAAATGGATAAGTCGCTATAGCTTGAAACTCAATACTTTGTAAACCATCTTCTGTTACTGCCATATCAAAACTACCCAAAGAAAATTTGTTAGTTTTTTCAAAATCGGTTAAATTTTTATCTTGACTAGCAAAACCTTTAGGCAAAGTTATTTCAGGAAAATCATTATTTTGTATTTCTCCTACTACATAATCAATAAAAGCGATAAAATTATCTGCCAAACTCTGCGAAATACCGACAAAATAATTGGCTAATCTCATTTTACCGCCATTTTCAACCCCATTCAAGAAATTATATTCATGGCTTAAAAAATTGACAGATTCTGCATAAATTTCATCAGAAATACGTTGTAAAAATATTTGATTATTCATCTTTTTAATAATAGGATATAATGTTTTTGATCAGCAGAAAACCTTAAAGGACAGTTTTCGCTAAAAAATGGAGCAAGCTGCTATGAACGACAATTAATGATGACTCTTCTGAATGCTTTTTGTCAAGTCTTTTTTAGATGAGTTTACCCTGAGAGAATTGGTAGTAGAATATAAAGAGATAGGAGCAATTCACTTAATAGACAATTCAGTTATCAGGTATCAGTCCTACTCAGAAAACTTTTCCACCAATATGATCGAAAAACGAGAAATTAAAACATGAATAATTCAACAGTTAATCAAGGTAGAGTTTTGGCAGTTAGAGGAAGTGTGATTGATGTATGTTTTCCTGAAAAATTGCCGAAAATTCATAATATTTTAACGACAGGGAAAGATAATAAAATTATCATAGAAGTGATCACTTATTTAGACAAAGAAACCGTTAGAGGATTAGCTTTCACCAAGATTCAGGGATTAGGAAGAGGGGAGATTGTTAGGGATACTGAACATAGCTTAGAAGTACCAGTTACTAAACAATTACTGGGAAGAATGCTGAATGTATTTGGAGATACAATTGATCGCCAAGAAACCATTACTAATGTACCTTTAAAATCCATACATTCCTTACCCATTCCTTTATCAGAAAGAGCCACAAAAACCGAAATTTTTCAAACAGGAATTAAGGTCATTGACCTCTTATCTCCCTTAGAAAAAGGGGGGAAAGCAGGACTATTTGGGGGTGCAGGGGTAGGAAAAACAGTGTTAATTAGTGAGTTAATTCATAATATGGTTAGTCGTTATCAAGGGGTTAGTATTTTCTGTGGTATTGGAGAGCGATCGCGCGAAGGAGAAGAACTGTATCGAGAGATGAAAGAAGCAGGGGTTCTTGATAATACCATCATGGTTTTTGGACAGATGAATGAACCGCCGGGGGTGCGTTTTCGAGTGGGTCATGTGGCCCTAACCATTGCGGAATATTTCCGCGATCAAGCCCATCAAGATGTATTATTAATGATTGATAATATCTTTCGCTTTATTCAAGCAGGATCGGAAGTTTCTGGGTTAATGGGAAACCTTCCGTCACGGGTAGGTTATCAACCTACTTTAGGGACAGAATTAGCAGAATTAGAAGAAAGAATCTGTAATACTTATAGTAACTCGATCACATCTGTACAAGCGGTTTATGTCCCTGCGGATGACTTTACTGATCCGGCTGCGGTTCATACTTTTTCCCATCTTTCTGCATCCATTGTTTTATCCAGAAAACGGGTAAGTGAAGGGTTATATCCTGCCGTTGATCCCTTACAGTCAGACTCAAAAATATTGACCCCTCAAGTAGTCGGCGATCGCCATTATAAAATTGCTCAAGGGGTGCGACAAACCTTAGCTAATTATGAAGATTTAAAAGATATTATTGCCATGTTAGGATTAGAAGAGTTGGCGCAAAGTGAACAGAATATTGTCTATCGAGCGAGACGGTTAGAACGGTTTTTAACTCAGCCCTTTTTTACCACAGAACAGTTTACAGGAATGGCAGGGAGAACGGTTGATTTAGAGCAAACCCTAGAGGGATGTGAGCGCATTCTTAACGATGAATTCCTTCAGTATCCTGAAAAAACTTTGTATATGATTGGTACAATTGATGAGGCAATTAGGAAGTTTAGGGGAAACCATGAATGATGAATCTTAAGGTTTTAGTTCCTACAGAAATTTTTGTAGATACAACTGTCATAAAAGTTGTGGCTGAAGGAGAAAATGGCTCTTTTTGTTTATTACCTCGTCACGTGGATTTTTTATCTGCTTTAGTGCCGGGTATTTTGGCTTATACTTTAGAGTCGAATCAAGAGATTTTTTTAGCCATTAATGAAGGGATTTTAGTTAAACGGGGAGATAATGTTTTTGTTTCTACGCTGCAAGCTGTCCAAGATGAAAATTTAGAAACCCTGCAAGAAACCATTGAAAAAAAATTTAAAACTTTAGATGAGCGAGAAAAATTAATCAGATCAGCTTTAGCTCAATTTGAAGCCACGATTATTCGTCACTTTCATGATATTTCCATTTCCCTTTGTTTTGCTTTTTACTTCTTCCATAGTTTGATAAACTAAGACAGTATCCTCAAGGGTTATGAGTTTCAGTGATGCTCAAGGCATGAACAAGGAAAGATCAACCCTAGCTTAACTCATGTTAAAATCGCTAAAAATTACCACTCTAAAACAAAGAAAAAAGGAGATATAATCATGTTTAATTTTTCTGGAAATCGACCGAAAAATTTAGGAGTTAATAATGGTAAATTAACCCCTTGTCCAGGAACACCGAATTGCGTAAACAGTCAGAGTTTAGATAATCAATCAAAAATTGCGCCCCTTCCTCTGATAGCAATTTCTGAGTTGAGAAAAATCATTGAAAGTATGGAAAGAACAACGATTATTGAAGAAACAGAGAACTATCTTTATGCAGAATTTCAAACCCCATTAATGGGCTTTGTTGATGATGTAGAATTTTATCGTGATACCAATGAACAAGTTATTCATGTTAGATCAGCTTCTCGTTTAGGAAAATCTGATTTAGGACTAAATCGTAAACGAGTCGAAGAAATTAGAACTAAACTGTCATCTCAAAAGTAATCATTATGGCCTAATAAAGTTTCTAAAAAGATAAACCTTAATTAACAAGATAATGGCGGAACCCTTTACAATAGGTGGACAAAATGGGTGGTATTATGATCAAGGGCATTGGGCTGGTTACTTTCATACTTATGATGATTTTAACTTAGGTGATTCTGAGGGTAAAGCCAGAACTATCCATATTTTCTTGCCCAGAGATTATGAATATACTCAGAAACCCTACCCCGTTATTTATATGAATGATGGGGATACCGCTTTTTTTCCTGGGGGTCAGTATTATAAAACTTGGAATATGGGGCAAATTTTGACCCGATTGTATATTACCAATCAAATTTGTCGAGTTATTGTGGTAGCAATATGTCCAATCAACCGTAATTATGAATATACTCATGCCCCTATAAAAGGAGGAGAATGGGGCGGTTTAGACGATTATTCTGATTATGTTGCCCACTCAGTAAAAGGGTTTGTTGATGAGAATTATAGAACCCTAAAACTACCTGAAACCTCAATGGTTTTAGGGGCATCTCATGGAGGGTTGGCCGCCTTTTATACCGTGATCAAACACCCTCAGAAATTCGGTTGTATTGCTGCGTTATCTCCTTCTTTTTGGGTAGGATTAGATTCTATGATTGATCCTTGCTTTTTAAGCTTATCAGGAGATTTATTAAGATCCCTCGAATATTCTGCCTTAATGGTTGCTGGTTTAAAAACATTAGAAGACCCCCAGTTACAACCTAAAATTTATTTAGACTGGGGACTAATTCGTGAAGGAGGGGAACACAACTCATTTATTGAAGAGAGGGCAACCACAAGGGGGAGGGAAATGCGGGATTTATTAGTTAATAAATTTGGGTATCGTCATCAGGAAAATTTATTTATTGTTGAAGATCCCCAAGGCCAACACGATGAACCTTCTTGGTCAAGTCGCCTAGAAGGGATATTACCGAATTTTTTCGGTTGGCCAATGTTGTTAAAGCAGTGGCAAGAATTGTCTCGTTGATCAAAATTAAGGCAACTCAACAGAAGTGGGTTTAGCAATATGAGGCAATCCCCAACCCAACTTTTCCCTTAAAATGCGGAAAAATTCAGGCTCTTCTAAACGAATAAAACGAGCAGTATAAGCAGACTTTTCTACATGAACTCTATCTTCAGGTAAGACATAACATCCCCCATTGCCATCGACTACCAACACCATGCGGTTAGGGGTGGCAGGAAAAATGCTCACCGCTTCCTTATCAGAAAAGACCAAAGAACGAGAAGCCAAAGAATGGGGACAAATAGGGGATAACTGTAACACAGGGACATCAGGGGTCACTACTGGACCTCCGGCACTCAAAGAATAAGCAGTCGATCCCGTCGGAGTTGATAAAATCAAGCCATCGGCAGCAATATCCACTGGTGCGTGTCTACCAATTTTTATCTCGAAATGACACATACTGGTCAACGGTTCTCGATGAATTACCATTTCGTTGAGAGACAATGCTTCCCAGAGTAACGTCTCTCCACGAAATAACTGAACCGTCAACATGGTTCGTTCTTCGATCTTGTACTCTCCTGCTAAGACTTTATCAATGGCCTCTGACAAATGATTCAGATAAACTTCTGTCAAAAAGCCCATGTGTCCTGTATTAACAGTTAAGATAGGAATGCCACAAGGGGCCAGTTGTCGATAGGCAGATAAAACAGTGCCATCTCCCCCTAAAACAATGGCAAAAACCATCTCTTTATCAAAGTCAGGGGGAATTAAATGATCGATGGGGGTATGACAGACAGGACGTTCGGGATGAGAATAGCCAAGGAGTCCTCCTCGGCCAGTCTCTAAAACAACAGTCCAGCCTTGTTCCGTCAGTTGCTCTTGTAACTCTTTAGCGACTTTACAAGCGACGGGTTTGAGATCGTTAAAAATGATGCCGACTTTTGGCACAACAAACTATCCTGGAGCAGCGTTGACTTAAACAGAAGATTTAAAAGGGGTTTTCTTTTTCTTCTTCGATTTGCTCTTTTCGTAATCGATTTCTTTGAGCTTTTTAATAATACGACTAAAATACTCTTGTAAGTAAGATTCTAAAGTAGTCGTTTCCTTAACATCAACCCCTAGGGTTTGGTAAACTTCATCCATTGAGGCATTCAAGGGTTTACCACTGGCCAAAACTTCAGCAAACGCTAGGCGGTCAGAAATATTATACGTCCATTGGAAGAAACGAGTAAAGCCACGCAAAAATCTTAGCAGTCCCAAGGGAACGCGGGCAATTTTGGCCGACTTATCTGAGAGTCTCTCACACAATTGGATAATTTCTTCGGCGGTCCAGGCCTTAGTTCCCACCATGGGATAGGTCTGTTTTTGGGTTTCGGGGACTTCTAGGACACGAATGGTTAATCTGGCCACATCTTGGGTATCCATATAGGCGATGGGGCTACTTTCTCCGGTGATCCACACTGCTTGGTTATCTAGAGTAGGGACTGCATACTGACCAATTAAGCCCTGCATGAAGCCACAAGGCCGTAGGATGGTATAGTTTAACCCTGACTCTTCTAAAAACTTCTCTGTACAGTGTTTAATGTTCATCAGGGGAACGTCAGGATAATTCTCGGCATTGAGAATGGAGAAGAAAATGTAACGGTTAATCCCTGCTTTTTGAGCCGCTTGGATTAAGTTGACTTTTCCGTTCCAGTCTATCTCTTTCATGGAAAGACTATCGGTTGGTCTAGCGGCGGCCGCATCGATAATGGCCTCCATTCCTTCTAAAACACGGGGTAAGGTTTCGGGTTTACAAAAATCCCCTACCATTAACTCTGCACCCCATTCTTTTAAGAAAGCGGCTTTTCTGGCATTTCTCACTAAACAACGCACTTCATACCCTTCATCTAAGGCACGACGGGCAATCTGTCGCCCTAGTGTCCCTGTTGCGCCAACGATTAATAACTTCATTTATATAAAATTGTAATGTTTCTTAACGTTTCTCTAAGATATTAGCAGAAAGTTACCCCCTTTGAGGATTTTCTCTGGGATGACGATCGCCTAATTGCTCATTAATACCGCTCCTTAAAGCTTATGATAATCCATAAAATCTAGGATAATCGCGGCGACGGGCTACGGTGTTCCCACTCAGTCAACTAAGGAACTGTTACTTACCCTTCATACCAAATCCTGTTGAATGCCATAGGTTAGGAGCCGGGGGAGCAGAGGAGGCAGGGGGAGCCGGGGAAGATGGATTTACAATAGCAATTTTAACGTTTACTGATTACACAAAGTAAAGTTTTGTTAAAAAATTCAGATTTGACTGTTGGTTTTGCCGATAACTTATTAGGACTAAGATTAAGGCAACACGAAATCATGAAATATCATCTGGATTCAAATAAGAATAAAACCAGTTGGCAAGGACTGAAGCCGTCTCAGGAAGCACTACAGGTGTACAATCGTTCTATCGAAACTTACTCAAACAACCCCTGGGCATTTGTACATAGGGGCATCTTGTATAAGAACGAAAATCAGTTCGATTTGGCTTTAAAAGACTTTAACCAAGCCCTTAATTTGAATTCCCGGTATGGATTGGCTTACCAGCATCGGGGACAATTATATTACAAAGAAGCTGAGGTACACAAGAACCTTGCTCTCAAAGACTTTAACCAAGCAATAGAGCTTAATGCAAAAGATAGCTCTACGCTGTTCCACAGAGGCATTCTTCATGCGCTTTCAGGAAATTTGTTTCAAGCTCTAGAGGATTTCACCAAAGTGATAAAACTGAACCCCAACGAGTCTGCATTATACAATCGAGGGGTTATTTTTTATCAGCAGAATCAAATAGAGTTAGCTGGAGAAGACTTTAAAAACGCGCTGACAATGAACCGTAAACACTGTCCTTCCTTAATTAACTTAGGTCTTATTTTATACGAATTAGGACCAATTCAGCCAGCCATGCAATTATTTCAAGAAGCAGTATCTCTCACTAAAGAACCAGAGGGAAAATTAGCTTTAGCGGTGTCTCGTTTTCGAGAAAATCAAGACAATGAATCAAAATTACTGTTAGATGATTTTAACAAAGAATTGCTAAATTTAAGTTACTTGAAAGACCAGTTATGGGGCCCAAAATTAATCAGAGATACGGATAATTTTCTCCGATTTAAGCTTCAATCATTAAAGATAACTGATTGTGATGATTACGAGCAACAGAATTAAATATCAGCTAAATTTTGAACTGATAATCACTCATTTGTATGGGCAAAATTGATGGAAGAGTTGGAGCAATTAATTCAACAAGCTATTAAAGAAGAAGCGAATAGTAAAGCGTATCAAAAACTCTTTACTAAAATTATGTCTCTGATGTATCAGTCAGGAAGAATCTGGAAAAATTATTCTAGTTTAGATGAAGATTCTTATCATAATGCTCTCGTAACAACTTGGAAATGGCTACGTATTAAGCTGCATAACTATGATCCAGAAAAGGGGAATATTTATTCATGGTTTAATACAAAATTGAGATATAGTTTCAAGGATGAATGCAACAAAGAAAAGACAATACAAAATAGAATCGTTGCTCCTTTTTTTGATTCAGAAATAGGAGAATATATTCACCCTATTGATTTAATCCCAGCCCCTGCTCATCAATCAAACATATTAGAAATAGTTGCTCACTTTTTAGATGATAATCACCAAGAATTAGAGGCTCTTTATCCTAGAAATTGCCCTCAAGGTAATTGTCATTATTTACTGCGACAGCGTGTTCTTTTGGAAACACCTTGGGATGACTTAGCACAAGACTTAAATAGTAATGCAAAAACTCTCAATACTCACTATCAAAAAAAATGTCGACCTTATTTCATAAGTTGGTTAGAAAATCAAGTATATGAACTTTAAAAGTATGACTTGATTACTGTATTTTAATAGGAGATAAAATTATGAATAATTCTTCAGAAAAATCATTAAATTCTGTTACCATTCCTTTAACAAGAAAAGATCATGATCTTGCTTTACAATTAGCTGCGCATCAACCAACTAAAAGTAAACAAAAACAGGTTTATGTTAATGTACTATCCAGCTTAGTTGTTAAACATTATTTTGACATTCTTGGTATTAAATCAGATTTTAATAATAGTTATGTTTCTCAAAAATTTTATCATTTAACGGGAGATATTGCTGACTTAAAAGTTACTGATAATAATCTTGAAAAACAAGGACATTTAGAATGTCGCCCTTTAATGAAAGATGACGACGATATTTATATTCCTATGGATGTCTGGGAAAATCGTATTGCCTATATTTTTGTTCAATTTGATAACTCTTATAAAGAGGGCTTAATTCTGGGATTTTTACCCACTGTTAATCAAGAAATAATATCTATTAATCAATTACAATCTCTTGATAAATTCCTAGATTTTATTTATACAAAATCAGTTAATTTGAGAGAGTGGTTAAATCATAAATTTAGTGACTCTTGGCTGTCATTAGAAGAGATTATAAAATCATCTCAGCTTCAACCACAAATAACCTTTCGATTGTTTCCTGTCTTGCGTTCTTTACCCATAACTGGACTTGATGAACAATTGAGAAACCTCAACGATAATATTAACTTAGAGCAACCAATTAATGAGCTTGTAAAGATTATTAAATCTACAGAAAATAACAAAAAATTCTGGGAGTCAGTAGAATTATTAAGACTACTAGAACCCTCTCATCCAGACATTGGAATTAGACGCATTAAAACACTCAAAAAATATCTAGGAAGTGCCATTATTCTGACAATACATATTGTCGAAAAGAAACAAGAAACAATAGCTATTGCTGTGGAAGTTAATTCCCTCACTCCTGACAATACATTACCACCCAAATTAATCCTAAGGGTTTTTGAAGGAACTGATAAGCTCTTAAAAGAGATTGTCACTAAATCTAAACCTTTGGATATGGAAATTAAGTTAAAATTTAATGCAGTGTTAGGTGAGCAATTTACCCTTCAACTTACATTAGATGATAAAGTCTTCACTGAACACTTTATCTTATAAATAGGGAGTTAATTATGGACAAAAAGATTATTCTTCAAATCATTGAAGGTAGTTTTGATAAGGGTTTTTCCGTGACTGTACAAATTAGTAAACAAGGACAACCGATACAGTCTAATTATCAAGGAAAACTTCCAAAAAATCTTGATATCATGCCAGCTTATAAGAAATGGCAAAACCATTACTATGGGCATCCTATTATTCATTCTCAAGGTATTAGAAACCCCCGAATTGAATTCTTAGATGATTTAACCGAGGTTATTTCTGAAGATGACTATAAAAAGAGCTACCAAACATTAAAAGAAACTCTGGAAAAATGGTTCAATTCTCAAGAAATGAGAGATATAACAGAACATATTTTATGTGAAGTTTATAAAGAAGAATCTGTCCAGCTAATCATTAGTACAGATAATTATGAGTTACAACAATTGCCCTGGAAAGTATGGAAACTCTTTGAGCGTCTTCCTTTCCTCGAACCAAGTTTCTCTCCCTCTAATTTCTAGAATCAATATTTAGTATTAATTAGTCTTAGGAACGGTGTCAATGAACATTACAACAATAACAAAACCTAGAATTTTAGTGATTTTTGGAAGTGCCGAAAATCTCAATTTACAAAAAGATAAAGAAATTCTTAAAACCTTAACTACAAAAGGAGCTAAAATTACATGGTTAGAGGGATCAAACGAAGAAAGAATAACAAGAAACCAATTAATTAACTTATTATCAACACAATCTTGGGATATGTTGTTTTTTTCTGGTCATAGTTATTCATTGTATGATCCAAATAAACCCGAAAATGGTATAATCTCACTTAATCAAAATGAAAAAATTTCTTTACGTGAGCTACAAACTGCTTTAAATAAAGCAGCACAAAAAGGACTAAAAATTTGTATTTTTAATTCTTGTGACGGCTTATCTTTGGCTCGTAATTGTGCTGAATTTGGTATTAGTAACATTATTTTTATGCGACAACCTATTCCTGATAAAGTTGCTCATGATTTTTTAGAAGCATTTCTTTCACAGTTTTCGCAAGGAGAATCTTTAGATTTATCTCTTCGCTATAGTCGAAATATTTTAGAAGATAAATATGAACAAACCTTACCAGGAATTAGTTGGTTACCAACCCTTTATCAAAAACCTACCAGTCCTTTAATTATTTGGAAAAGCATTAATAATAATAAGCAATGGATTTGGATAATTATCCCTATCGTTACTCTATTAATATCTTTATCAATCTACCAATTGTTTAAAAACAAATATCCTTCTAATTCTCGTTTTACTCAAGGCGAAATCAGTTTTTTTGAACCTAACAAAAATAATCAAGAACTTCAACAAGCAAACCAATATTATCAACAGAAAAAATGGAAATTAGCTCAAGATAATTTTCAAAAAGTTTTAGATAAGAAGAAAAATAATCCTGAAGTTATTATTTATAAAAATAATGCTCAAGCTGAACTTAATAAAAATTTTAAAATAGCTATAGTTATTCCCGTAAATAATCCTAATATCGCTCAAGAAATGTTGCGAGGAGTAGGACAAGCACAAGAAGAAATCAATCAAAACGGTGGCATTAATGGACGTTTATTACATATTACCATTGTCAATGATGATAATGATCCAAGAATTGCTCAAAAGGTAGCTAAAAAATTAGTTGAAAATCCAGAAATCATGGCAGTGATTGGACATAATTCCTCAGAAGTATCTCTGGAAGGTGCTAAGATTTATCAACAAGAAGGTTTAGTAATGATTAACCCAACTAGCTCGGCTGATGGTATTACTGATACCGGTAGTTATATCTTTCGTACCTTGCCTACTATTCAATCTATGGCTAGAATGTTGGCTGACTATGTAAAATTAAATCATAAAAAAATTGCTATTTGTTATAATTTTCAATCTTTAGCTAGCCAATCTTTTAAAGATCAATTTACGGCCGCTTTAGGAAAAGACAAAGATAAATTAGCTAATAGTATTTGTGATTTGTTTTTACCTGCTTTTAATGCTGATCAAGAAATAAATGAAGCTCTCGATCATGGAGCCGATACTATGCTGATACTTCCCTACATTCAGCAACTTGACAAAGCCTACGAATTAGGCAAAGCCAATCAAGGACGATTACAATTGTTAGGACCCTCAATTCTCAATACCATAACCACCCTCCAAGAAGGAAAATCTATGGAAGGACTTATCATTGTTGTGTCCTGGAGTCCCAAAAATCTAGAAAATAAGCAGTTTGCAGCCTCCGCTCGACAATTTTGGGGCGGCAATGTCTCTTGGCGTACCGCCACAACTTATGATGCTACCTATGTTCTGATTAATGGATTAAAACAAGGTCAAACCCGTGACACTTTACAAGATGCTTTAGATAACCCTCAATTTAGCAGTGAAACTATCAATGGAGAAGTGAAATTTTTGGCAAACGGCGATCGCAAAGGTCAAAGCATTCTCATTCAAGTTCAACGCTCTAGAAATCACCCCACTGGTTATGATTTCCAAATTCTAGAGCCGAAAAAAAACTAAGAATATAAAGAGTGAAGAATGAGCAGTCAAAATTAATTCTAAATTCGCGCATTCTAAATTCTAAATTTTCCTCACTCATTGTTGTACAGTTCCATCACTTCAGTAATAGGTAAACGAGATTGTACCCCTAAATTCCAAGAGGAAACATGACCTTTTTCTAAATGTTCAGCGGCCGCACAAGCAATCATAGCTGCATTATCCGTACACAGGTTTAAGGGAGGAAAATGAACGGTTAAATTATGTTCTTTGGCTGCTTCTTGAAGATGGTTTCTGAGTCCACTATTAGCTGCAACACCTCCTCCAATAGCAATATGAGTTAGGTTATGATCTAAAGCGCAAGTAATGGTTTTTTTGGTTAAAGAACGAGCAACGGTTTCTTGAAAACTCGCTGCTAAATCGGCGATGGGTAATTGATTGGGGTTCTCTTGTTTCAATTTTTCAACTAATCTTAAAACGGCTGTTTTTAAACCACTAAAACTCGAATCATAAGGATGATAACCTCCTTGCGGTAAAGATACTTTTCCCTCTGGTAACTTAAATCTTTTAGGGTTGCCTGTCTTGGCTAATTTATCAATAATAGGGCCTCCGGGATACCCCAAGTTTAACAATCGTGCCACTTTATCAAATGCTTCCCCTGCTGCATCATCACGGGTACTTCCTAACTGTTCATAAATTCCACAATCTTTAACATGAATCAAACTGGTATGACCTCCAGATACTAATAAACATAAAAAAGGAGGATTCCAATTAGATTGACTGAGATAAGTGGCATAAATATGACCTTCTAAATGATGAATTCCTAGAAAAGGTTTTTGATAAATCATCGCTAAGGTTTTGGCGGCTGTTTCTCCTACCATTAAAGCTCCAATTAATCCTGGTGCAACGGTTGCAGCAATACCATCGATATCATTCCAGGTCAATTTTGCAGTTTTAAAGGCTTCTTCAATACAAGGATTAATGGTGAGAAGATGTTGACGAGATGCTTCTTCTGGTACCACACCCCCATAACGCTTGTGTAAATCAATTTGTGAAGCGACAATACTGCTATAAATTTGACGATTCTTAACAATAGCTACAGCGGTTTCATCACAACTGGTTTCAATTCCTAGTATGGTTTTCATAGGAGGTAAAAATTTCTTATTTTGCTGTTTTTTCTGATTTTATCTCTACAGTTTGATTTTAGAATAATAATACATATAAATTTTATCAAGATAGTATTATATTAAATTGACCGACTCTTATATTCAAAGTATCGTGTTTAATAAGTTGAGTGATCACTAAATCTTGTTTCTTCTTAGGAATACGCTGCAAAATTCTATCTTTTTGGTTTAATTTTTGCTCTTCAGTAAAATACAGTTGTGTGATGAATTCTGGTTGTTTTGGCATAGTTATTTTAAAATGAATATGAGGGGGTCTTCTCCAATCATCGGTAACGGGATATCCTCCTGGTTTAATGGTTTTGAAAGTATAGTAACCCTCTGCACTGGTATTCGTCCATCCCCATCCTTGAAAGTTCGGATCAATGGGGGATTGATTGGGGTCATATTCATGATTATAACGCCCCGAATAACAAGCTTGCCAAATTTCTACTTTAGCATTTTTAATGGGTTTATAATTGGCAGTGAAAACTTGACCCACAATCATGATTTTTTCCCCTAATGCTTCTTTGTTTCGATCTTTTACCCAAGTTAAATCATTATCTTCATCAAGGGGAAAGATTAAGGGATAAAAGGGTCCTTGTGTTTGTTCGGGGGTGGAAAGATATGGCCTGACTACGGTTATTAATGGCCATGTCATATAACTAATACCTAACGTTTTTACGCGTTCTAAAATCTTTCTTCTAGTGATACTCATTTGATTGATTTATGATTATTTTTAGTTCAGATCAGTGACTAACATTCTAGCTGCTTCTTGCGCTGCATCTCTAAAGGGTAATAAAACGAGATCAGATCCCGCATCTTTAAGAATTTCCATCTCCCGTTCTGTATGACTGGTTAAGGCAATTTTTCCTTTAAATTTTTGATGTTCTAAAGTATGTAATAAAGTGAGTCCAACCCGTTGTCCTGGTAAGGTACTAATCACCCATTTTGCCTGATTTAAAGGCAGGGTTGCTGAAAATTCAGGATCTTCTGCATCTCCATAGAAAGCTAATACTCCTTGATTACGCCATTCTCTCACTAATTCCGGATTAAAATCTACCCCTAAAACTTGTAATCCTGACCCTTTTAATGCTTGAATTAAACTACCGCCATACCGTCCTAAACCAAATAAAATAATATCAACACTATAGACATTAACATTATCTAAATCGCTGAGTTTTTGATGATGATGGGGAATAAGTCTATCTAAATGAGAGACAAGGGGTAATAATTTTTCATAGATAATATGAGAATCCATAATCATATAAGTGGAGACTCCCATGGTAATTAATCCCACTAGGGTAATTAGTCCTAAAACATTCTCGTTAATATGTCCTAGATCCATACCTAATGCAGCAATAATCAGCGAAAACTCACTGATCTGACTCAAAGATAAACTGGTAATGGTACTGGTATATTTTCGATAACCCATGCTACTCATTAATACCATAATCATTAAAGGTTTACCCAGTAAAACAAAGAGAGATAAAACAATCGCTGAGACAATTTCTGCCCCTAAATAACTTACATTAATATGAATGCCTAAATCGATGAAGAAAAACAGCAATAAAAAGTCTCTTAAACTGACTAATCTTGCCCCAATAGTTGCCCGATAATTAGTAGAAGCTAAAGCAACCCCCGCCACAAATGCTCCCACTTCTTTACTAAATCCTAAACTGTCTCCAACTGCTGCTAAAGCGATGGCCCAAGAAATAGCAAAAATTAATAATAGTTCTGTGGAATAAGCAAGAGAATGGAGTAATTTTGGTAATATATAACGGGTTAAAAAAGCAATGAATAATAAAAAGGTTCCTCCCTTTAAAATAACGGAGAAAATTTCTTGCCATAGGGGTTGTTCAGAATTCTCACTAAACGCTGTTAATAAGATCATAGCCAACACAACGACTAAATCTTGAACAATGAGAACCCCTAAAGCAATGCGACCATGCAACGCATCAATTTCCTGTCGATCTGATAATAATTTGACCACAATAATGGTACTAGAAAAGGTTAAAGATAAGCCAATATAAAAAGCAGGAATAGGATTAAACCCTAAAAAAGTAGCAATCAAATAACCTAAAATCCCTGTGATCAAAATCTGTCCCATTCCTGCAACAATAGCCACAGGACCAACGGATTGAATTTCATGGGGATCAAGCTTTAAACCCACCACAAATAATAACAAAGCAATGCCTAATTCTGCTAATAATTCCACCTCTTCATTGGCTGAGACTAAACTTAACCCCGCCGGACCAATGAGAATACCAACAATAATAAAGGCCATAATTAAAGGTTGGCGTAACCATAAGGCCAACCCACCTACTGCCGTTGCGATCGCTAAAATACAAGCAATTTCTGAAAAAACATTACTAAAACTAAACATAATAATTTCTTTTGATAACGCTTTTTAATCCAATTGTAGAATTAAATTGTAAGAAAACGGGAACAATAAAATAGCCCTCTTGGGTGATGGGATTATTATGACCATTGATTACATTAGAACTAAGAAACAGATGCGAGGAGGATCGATTATGAAAAGGAACCTACTAAACGCTATCTTACTAGCAACTCCCCTTATGTTAGCGACTCCTGTGATGGCAGGAAACCCCGCCCATGTGCAACAATTACTAGAAACGGGACAATGCCAAGGGTGTGACCTTAGCAATGAAGACTTGAGATATGCTCATTTAATTGGTAGTGATCTCAGAGATGCTAATCTTCAAGGGGCTATTTTGATAGAAGCTAACCTAGAGGGGGCTGATCTCACAAGAGCTAATCTAAAAGGGGCTAACCTCTACGGTGCCATGTTAACCAATGCAACCCTTAATGATTCTAATTTGGATAGTGTCAATTTGGCTAACGCAATAATTTATGATGCTGATGTAACGGGTGCATCTATGAACAATCTCAACATCCAGAATGCACAAATCTTTAACACTGGTATTGGTGTTGGTGGAGAATCTCCTAAAATTAACGAAAAAGTTTTATGAAACTAACAGAAACTTGGGCGACAATTAAGAAAATTTTCCTTTCTTATTGTTGCCTATTTTTTTAGCCTAAGTAAGCGATCATTCTAAATATTATAGATGGTTATAATTTTTAATTTTTTTCAGTGGTAATTAAAGGAGTAAATTGTGTAATAAGCTCAGGAATATCTTTTTGAATCGCTTCCCAAACAATTTCGAGTTCAACTTCTTTATATTCATGAGTGACCCTATTAGGCATTCCTCTAATTTTAGCGAAAGGAATTTCTATATGGGTTTCTTTAAATATTTCTGATAAACGATTTACTCCTTCTCCGATAATAATAATTTAATATAAAACAGATGATTGTGTTTTCTCATCTTCTAAAAATTCATTTTTGGTCACTTGTTGTGTAAAAGATAAAATTAAACGACAAGCTTTAAGGATATCTAAGATAATTTCTCTATCTCTTGACATAAATTACCTCATAATTATTTAAAATATTTTGACGACGAATCCAATTATCATTTTGTTCAATTGCTTTTTTACTAACGACATCAACGGGACGATTAAATAATAGTTGTAATTGTTCTTCTAAGGTTTCCAAATCTAACAGACTAATCCTCTGATCAGGTTCAAAAGATACTAAACAGTCAATGTCACTATTAGAATTAAAATCATCTCTCAAAACTGATCCAAATAGTGCGAATTCAATAATTTGCCATTTTATACATAATGCTTCTATTTTAGCTAAGTCAATATCTAAATGAGTTTTTATGGTTGAATTTAGATTAATCTGTTTCATAATTATTTTATAATTTATATTATAACAAGAATATCAAAGTCCATCGTAACCCACCATTTTATTGATAACAATCTACTAGAAGACTGTATAAATCGATATAATTTGTAACACAACCATCTTATTTTCTTTCGTTTTTGCTTAATTTAATGATAGTTGAAATGGTGGGTTAAGTAAATATTTAATGATCAATATAATCCCTAACTTTCTTGGTTACTTAAACTGTAAGATCGTATCATTTAATGTGTCCCTCACCATGAAGCAGTTAGAGATGGGACACATAAGCGCAGCCTGTTATGGGGCATGAATGGAAAAACCACTCTTAGGATCTACTATAAGTCCATGAGGCTAAGGAAAGTTTTAGTGTCTTTGATGAGCTTTGGTCCCCAGAGATTGTCTTTGAGATAATGTATGTTTAACATTTTTTTCTCGAATTTATATGATTTTTGGTGAATTTGATTCTGTCGAAAATCAGAGACAGCTAAAGCCAACTTAGCCTCTACTTCTTCACTAAAAGAGACAGCTTGTTCAAACAATTGAATGGCTGGCTGAATTTCTTCCAAGTGGTCGTATAAAATCAAAGCAAGGTTGATCATGGACGGATAATGTTTAGGGTTCATTGCCAGAGCATTTTTGTAGTCTTCTCCTGCTAATTGAATCTGATTCTGCAGATGATAAACAACGCCTCTAGTGTATAGGGATGTCTCATGAGGCTGAAGTTTGATAGCTTGGCTCAGATCATCCAAGGCTTGCGCAAAATTACTTGAACGAGCATGGAGAATGGCTCTGTTGAACATTGCCCAGACATTTCGGGGGTTGATATTAAGGGCTTGATCGTAGTCCCTCATGGCTGAGTTCTGGTGGCTTTCAGCTTGCTTCTGATGAAATTGGCCGCGATGGTAGTAAGCTAAACCGTAATTATGATTTAAGTGAATAGCTTGATTGAAGTCTTTAAGGGCTAGATCAAATTGGTCTTGGTTATTATGGAATATAGCTCTGTGCAAAAACCCCCAAGGACTTTCTGGGGCAGTGTTAACGGAACGATTATAAATAGCGAGGGCGTTATCAGACTGGGTGAGTTTTTCTGAGCTTGTCTTACTTAGGGCAAGGTATTTCATAGTTGTCGTAGGCTTTATCATCCTACTCTATTTTAGCTAACTAATTAGCTAAAATTAATAGCACAATAAGACAATACAAATAAAAGTAACATTCTAAAATGCTAATCATGTGTGCTAACCTGGTAGTAGAGTTAGGAACATAAGCCTGAAGCAACTTCCTAATGACCATCTCCACAGACCCCTATGTCATGGCTAGGGGGTTTCATAAACCTAGACAAAACTAGACAGACTTTAATAATTACTAAGTTATTAAATTGTTGAACAGTTGCCAAAAAGTCAGCTATGATGATGGTTAGCATGAATCTATAGGAAAACTGTATCTATAGGTTGCTGAATCAATCGAGGAGTGTTGTACACAGGAATAGAATGAAAAAAACCCTATTTTTAAGCCCCCCTTCCTTCGACGGTTTTGATGGTGGTGCAGGGGCCAGATATCAAGCCAAACGAGAAATTACCTCTTTTTGGTATCCCACTTGGTTGGCACAACCCGCCGCATTAGTGCCAGGGAGTAAATTAGTGGATGCACCTGCCCACTATCAAACGGTAGACGATATTCTCAAAATTGCCAAGGATTACGAACTGGTGATCATGTACACCAGTACCCCCACCTTACCCAACGATGTCAAATGTGCAGAGGCCATCAAAGCGCAAAACCCTGACACTCAAGTGGGGTTATTAGGGGCCCATGCAGCCGTTTTACCTCAGCAAACCCTAGAAGAAAACCCTATCTTAGACTTTGTTTGTCGCAACGAATTCGATTATACTTGCAAAGAATTAGCCGAAGGAAAGCCCTACGAAGAAATTAAAGGACTCAGTTACCGCGATCGTTTTGGTAACATTAAACATACGGAAGAACGGGAATTAATTCATGACTGGGATTCAATGCCTAGTGTTTTTCCTATGTATGAAAAACATCTCAATTTCCGTAACTATTTTATCGGTTATTTACTCCATCCTTACGTTTCTTTATACACAGGAAGAGGCTGTCCGGCTAAATGTACCTTTTGTCTTTGGCCGCAAACGATTGGCGGACATCAATACCGTGCCAAAAGTCCTGCCGCCGTTGGGGAAGAAATGGCATTAGCTAAGTCTATTTGGGGTGATTCTGTCAGAGAATATTTCTTTGATGATGATACCTTTACTATCGACAAAAAGCGGGTCATTGCGATTAGTGAACACCTGAAAAAGCTCAACTTAACCTGGAGTTGCAACGCCCGTGCTAATCTAGATTATGAAACTTTAAAAACTCTGCGTAATAATGGCTTACGGTTGTTATTAGTCGGATTTGAGTCAGGAAATCAAACGGTTCTTGATGGGGTTAAAAAAGGAATTAAGTTAGAAGTTGCCCGTAAGTTTATGCACAATTGTAATAAACTGGGTATTAAAGTTCATGGTGCGTTTATTATTGGCCTACCCAACGAAACCAAAGAAACCATTGAAGACACAATTCGCTTTGCTTGTGAAGTCAGTCCCCACACTATTCAAGTGTCCATTGCTTCCCCTTATCCTGGTACAGAATTGTATCAACAAGCGCAAGAAAATGGTTGGTTTAGTAAAGCGAATTTAGTGGCAAATTCTGGTATTCAATTATCAGCTTTAGAATACCCCAATCTCTCTGCTTCTGAAATTGAAGATGCAGTTGAACAGATGTATCGTCGTTTCTATTTCCGTCGTCGTACTATCATTCCTATCGTAAAAGAAATGTTGGTTGATCCCCAAATGTTAGTGCGTCGTTTACGGGAAGGCCGAGAATTTATGGCCTATTTAAAAGAACGTCATACTCGTAGTTTAGCGAATGCTTAAATTATTATCTCCCCTTCGGGGTAAGGAGTCAATCAGAATGTAGAATTTAG
Organism: Crocosphaera sp.; assembly: GCA_051439445.1. Lineage (GTDB taxonomy): Bacteria > Cyanobacteriota > Cyanobacteriia > Cyanobacteriales > Microcystaceae > Crocosphaera. The sequence goes on along the minus strand of JBFRWG010000192.1, from coordinate 14,110 downwards.
AATTTAGAATTTAGAATTTAGAATTACCTCCACCTCAAGTTGGAGGCTTGAAACAAGGAAAATTCTTCTCCTCTTGGTCGATTGGATATGGCGAGGTTTCCTCGCCATCCCTCGACTGCTTTCCATTCCCTTGAAAGAGGAGACTTTGAACCCTTTTTTTCGGTCAGGAGTCAGGAGTCAGAAGCCAGAATTAATATTAATAATTAAACAATTTTTTCTCTTGATTCCCTCCTTGTCCAATCGGGTTTAATACCCATTCTATTTCTCTTGTGACTCCTTCTTCAATCAAGGTGATTTTTGTCACACTTTATTTTTAATTTTTTTGATAAAGATGCAGTGCAACGCATCTTTTTTTGTGTTTAAAATACTGTTTATATTTGTCGAAAAAAAAGATCACTAATAGAGAGAGACTTGGATCACAGACTTTTATATTACTCCGTGACTATACTTAGATTAAAGCAATTCAAGTTTTGTCAAAGATCAGGAAATTAACATGGCCAACCAACAGCAACTTAATATTTTAAAACAAAGTGTACAAGAGTGGAATAGATGGCGATATCAGAACCCTGAGATTATTCCTGACTTGAGAAATGCGAATCTAAGTAACTTAAACTTACGAGGAATTAATCTAGATTATGTTAACCTCGAAAATGCTATTTTCACGGAGATAAACTTAAGTTATGCTTCCCTAGAGAAGGCTAATTTAAGTTATACTAATTTCAATAATGTTGTTTTTTTTAAAAGCATTTTATTACAAGCCAATTTAAGTAATGCAGTGATAATTTACTCAGATTTTAGTAAAGCTAATCTTGCGAAAGCTCACTTAAATAAATGCAAAATATTTGATAGTTATTTAATTGATACTAATCTAAGAAATGCTAATTTACAAGATTGTATTTTACACAAAAGTTATTTAATTGGAGCAAATTTAAGAGGGGTTAATTTACAAAAAATTGAATTTTATAAAACAGATTTAACAGGAGCTAAATTAGATAATGACTTCAATAATATAGTTAATTTACAAAGTTTTTTTAAAAAAAAATGCATCCTAATAGTTAAGGATGTCGTTACTATTTTTGAAGAAAAAGATAGGTTAAAATCTGAGCATTCCAGTCATGTCTCTTACTTAGAAAAGATTTGGATTAGAAGTCAATTAGAAAGTATTTATCAAAATTATTAGTATAGTTACTTCAAATAAAAATGAGACAAAACCTATCTCCCCTCTTATAAGCATAGTGAGCAAGACTTGTACTGATCGTTTCGAAGTATGCTCATACTCCCCTGTCTCAAACTTATTTGAAACAACTATAACCGTTAAATTCCTTGCTCAAAATTAAGTCATTATCAATTCTAAATTCTAAATTCTAAATTCTAAATTCCTATCTGTTTCCAATCTAAATTAACAGCAGCTTCAGCTAACTGATGAATATCTTCAGGATTTTCTAAATAAGGAATCATCCCTAAAACAGGAATTTGTGTCAAAGATTGTATTAAATTAAGAGGAGCAAAATCCATAATTTCTTGTTCACTCAGGAGAGTCGGACAACTTAAAATAATTCCCTTTAAATTAACCTTATTTTGACGTGCTAAAGCTACATTAGCCACCGTTTGAGCGATCGCCCCTAACTTGACGGGAACCACTAAAACCGTCGGTAAACCCCATTTTCCTGCCAGATCAGCTACCGTTAACTCCCAAGTCACCGGCGATCCTAACCCCCCCAACGTCTCTGCTAACACGAGGTTTTTACGTTGTTGCAGGGAACTTAAAGCTTCTTTGACCCTATCTAAAGGAATAGGACGGTTTTCCCTATCAGCAGCGACAGGAGGTGCAACAGGCGTATCAAAGCGTAAGGGGTTACATACTTCAACATCCCTAAATAGCTGTTGATAGTGTTCGAGATCCCCTATTCCTGTTTGTAACAACTTGATCACCCCTAAAGACTGAGAGGGGTGATAGGTTCGCAAATAAGCCGCTAACGCTGATGTAACAACCGTTTTACCGACTTCTGTATCTGTTCCCACGATCAATAAAGTTGTCATCTTAATCTCTTTTAAGTGAGGCGATCGCTTCTAACATTTTTCCATCTGTTGCTGTTTCCCCTTCGCACACTTCAAAGGTTTTTTGACACCCTTGAGAAGATTGTAATAACTGACAACAGAGAGCGGCGATCGCTTCTCGACTGACTTTACCTTTAAGATTATCCCCTTGCTCAAATATCAATTGTTTATCCCCAGATTCCTCAGTCAAAGCACAAGGTCGGATAATGGTATAGTTTAAGCCACTCTCACGCACCACCTCTTCTCCTTTCAACTTCCAGGTCAAAATACCACCCAGTTGCTCGTTCATTTTCACTGCGGGGGGTTGGTCCTCTAAATTAATATCAGATCGACCCGGACGAGTGACACCAGCAGAACTAATTAAAATAAACTGTGGGGTGTTTACTTGTCTCCCATAAGCTTTGATAGACATCACTTCCAAGCGAAAGAAACCAGGGGAGAACTTAGGGTTTAACGCACCGTCATATTCAAACTTCGTTTGCATTAACTGCATAGAATAGACACAACTGGGGTCAAACTTACCCATCTCTGGGACGGTTTTCGCACGAAAGACAGGGATTAACTCAGAAAAAGGAATACGGACCGTTGTGGGAGAGTTATAAAAGGTATCAAAGGAATAACAATAACCGACACCATCCCATTTCCCTTCGCAACGAATAATAAACTTATATCGCTTACCATCCCCTTGCACCCGTAATTCGATCCCTTCATAATTGGATAAGTTAAGGGGTGGAGTCATATTTTTCGTTCTTACCGAAGCAAACCCCCCATTATTGGCAGTGGAAACATTGCCCAAAAAGGCTGCTTTACCTTGTTCGAGGCGAATACTACTTTCACTCACTCCCCCCATCACCACATCATCTACTGCACCCCAGGTATCTTTGACTTCTGCTGTGGGGTTGTTAAAATCAAACAATAACTTTGTATCGGAGCGAATATATTTTTTCACCACCTCGGTCAAATTTTTCATCCCCATATATTCTACTTCTTGAGGACTATCCACCACTTGAGGCATATAAAACTTAACTCCCTGATAATATTTATCACGGTTGGGGGTATCTCCTTCTACCGGTTGGACGCGAGTTCCCGTACAACATATTACCGCAGAAACATTTTCTAACAGTTGTGGGGTCAAGGTTTCAGGACGAGTTATATCTCCTTGAATCAATTCTACACGATCATCAAAGAGAGATTGGGCCGCTTCCTTATCCCGTACCAAAGCCCGAACATAATAATTTTGTTCTAGTAAACGACGTACCACACGCTTACCGACTCCACCGGTGGCACCAGCCACTAATATCATACTCATAGTATTATCCTCAAGATTGAGTGAGGGGCGATCGCTCGGATTGAATAATTTTTGTAGATCACTGAGAAAAGGGATTAACTCAAAATAGTTTAAGGTGTCAATAAATCGCCCTAAATTCCAAGGTTTACGCTGTTTTTCACCCACAATCTTATGCCCCTAGTTGATGATAGACACAGTTATACATTTGCGATAACATTTTCTAAAATTATAAACAAAAAAAACGGAGCAGAGGAAGGGGAGAAGTTCCAGGGATTTTTCCTAAAAATTCTTCCCCTGCTTCCTGGAGTACCGCCTACTCCCTCTGCTCTCGGAAAACAGATCACCAACTATTTTTGAGCGTACCCGTTCGGAGTTATAATTTTTTCAACGAGAGAATGAGGGTTTGAGACTTCTAACAAGGGCTGAATTGTCCATAAATTTTCTTATGTCGAACTCAGGTATAAAAAAAGGGCAGTAATTCCCCTTTTAATTAATAATTTTACCTTGGAAAAGGTCTTAAACTAAGAGTTGGAGGCTTTTGTCTCCATATCCCATCTTTAAGCATCAGAAGATAGTTGCTTAAAAGGGTGTCCCCTGATTATGAAACTCTAGTTGAGGTAACAAGCATGGTTGCAACACCAGCCAAACAACATCTTCATACAGAAGAAGCTATTAATAAGAGCGAGCGTGTGGCTGTTTTATTAATGGGTTATGGTGAAGTAGAAAGTTACGAAGATTTTGCTAATTATAATGAACAGGCTTTAAATTTATTAACGGCTAAGTTTGCACCAGTTCCTACCTGGATCTATCCTCCTTTAGCCAAGTTACTAGCTATTTTTGATCTCCATGAATGGCAACATCAACACGATCATTTTATTTCTCCTCATAATCATATTTTTGAACATCAACGGGCTGCCATTGAGAAAAAATTACAGGAAAAATGGGGCGATCGCATTCAAGTTTTTAAGGCGTTTAACTTCTGTAAACCCTTTTTACCAGAACAAGTATTAACGGATATTAAAAGCCAAGGATTTGAGAAAATTTTAATCTATCCTTTGTTAGTGGTTGATTCCATTTTTACCAGTGGTATTGCAGTTGAACAGGTGAATAAATCCTTAGAATCTCTAACAGAAGGATCACAACATTGGTTAAAAGGGTTGCGTTATATTCCTTCTTTTTATAATGAACCGGCTTATTTAGATTTAATGGCTAAATTGGTAGAGGAAAAAATTGCTAAAGATTTAGCTGATAAATATCTACCATCACAAATTGGGATCATTTTATTAAACCATGGTTGTCCCCATGAAGCCAAAGGATTTACCTCTGGTATTGATGAAAGTCAGGTATTATATGAATTGGTCAGAGAAAGATTAATTCATCGTTATCCTTTAATTTCTGTGGGTTGGTTAAACCATCAAACCCCTCTCATTAAATGGACACAACCCAATGCAGAATTAGCAGCTAAAAATCTCATGGAATTAGGGGCAAAAGCGATTATTTTTATGCCCATTGGGTTTGCAACAGAAAATCATGAAACCCTCCTAGATGTAGAACATATTATCCATAATTTGCATAAGAAATATTCTGATGTCGCTTATGTCCAAATGCCTTGCGTTAATGATGAGCCAGAATTCTGTGAAATGGCTGCACAATGGGCAGATTCCCATATTGCCGAGTTATTATCAGCCGAAGCTTTAACCGTTAATCCTTCTTTAGCTGTTGGCAACCTAGATGTTAATCATCATCATCATGATCATGATCATGGAAATGGCCATCATCATCATTAATTCTACCAACTTAGATGACAAGTAAATATTGTAGGGGTCAATGGCCGTTGACTCCTTTTTTATTACCCTTAGAAACAACACTAAATAACGAAAACTTCGACAATCGCTGCTAGCAACATCGCAAAGATACCAATTTTTAATAAAGAACCCAGATCGTTATTGGTGTTGGCAGTAACTTGATTATCACTACCTTGTAAATGGCCATACACATTAACGGCTCCCATCATAAAAAATAACAGAGCGAATAAGCTCATCCCTTGGTCTTGTTTTTTTCTTGAAACATTTACCTTGATGTTTTTCTTGTTATTCATGGCTGATCACTCCACAAGCATTGGTTACAAAGGCTTTTTAGTAACTTTGACAATACTATGTTATCAAATGTAAATTATTCTTGCAAGTAATTGACAAAAAATAATTATCATAGTATAGAGATTATTCTTGCTTTGATGGTAGTCGTTAACCGAAAAAAAGGGTTTCAAGCCTCCAACTTCAGGGGTCGTTCACAAGTCAGTTGATCATTTACCATCAAATCGATTATCATCGTCAACATCAACTCATACAATCGTTTAGTTATGGGTGATTTGGTGTGGTCAGGAGTGTTTGAGAAAGAAAGCTATGGTAACTAAAAACAAGAAAGCCCAACGATTCCTCAACAAAAGGTTTAGCCCACCCTTGTTAGCTTCGGCGTTTTATAGTTGTTCTCAAAGTATTGTTTTGTGGAGTTTAATACAAGGATTCCTAGTCTCCCCTAGTTTAGCCCAAGGGAACAGAAAACCCTTGATTCTTGCTCAGTCTCCACCGATGACCTTTCGAGAAATGGATATCCCTCCAGGAAATGCCCAACCCCCTCTGTTTGATGTGAGAACATCAGAACAATTCAATCTTTATCGTTTAGCCATTGGAGATGGACTTAGTGTAAGCGTTATAGACTTTCCTGAATTTAATTTTGCAGGTACAATTGATGCTGAAGGTAAAGTTCGTGTTCCCTTTTTCGGGGAAATGTCTATTGTTGGTCTCACCCTAGATGAAGTAGAAACCAAAGTCGCTTATGAACTGGGACAGCGTTACCTACAAGACACACCAGAAGTGATTGCTAGTTTGTCCCAACCCCGTCCCGTCCAACTAACCATCTTAGGAGAAGTCAGTCGTCCTGGGTATTACTTTTTTACAGCAGGGATTACACTTAATAATGTGATCGCAGGGGTGGGAGGAAGTACCCCCGAAGCAGATTTAAGGTCGATCATTATTCGTCGTCCTTTAGTGGATGGAACGGTACTTGAAGAAAGAGTCGATCTCTATAGCCCATTAATTTCAGGAACACGCTTACCAGAGTTTCGCTTACAGGGGGGAGATACTGTCATTGTCTCTAAATTAGATCCAAGACAAAAAGACTATGATCGCACTTTGATCGGCCAAACTAACCTAGTAGAACAGACGATTACCGTGCGAGTCTTGACTCCTATTAATCCTATCGGTTTGGCCATTCGTACTGTCACTTTAAGGACTGGGAGTACCTTTTTAGACTTGGCGGCTAATTTACCCCCGACTATTCCCTTAGTTACCAAAGAAGAAGTAACCCTACTCAGATTTGACCCTGAACAGGGTAGAGTCGTTACACAGGGATTAAACCCCATTAAAGCGGCAGAAAACTTAGACGTGACTCAATATGTTACCCTACGAAATGAGGATGTGATTATTGTTAGTCGTACCCTATATGGCAAATTTTTGGCAGCCTTCCGAGTCATTACTCAGCCCATTCGAGATGTGTTAGGTTTGACTAACTTTGTTGTTGGGCTACCTAATAATAGTATCTTTCGTGGTGGTAGTGGTAATAATAACAATAACAATAACAATAGATTTTAGATAATTTTTACGAGAATTTTATGGAAACAACAGAACTTAAACGAGAAATTGAATTGATTGGTTTGCGCCTGGGAAAAACCCAGGACTATCTTTGACTTACCTGCTTTAAAAGCTAATATTAAGGACTTGGAAAATACCGCAGCCCAAGCCGAATTTTGGGATGACCCAGAAACAGCACAAACAACCCTACAACAATTAAATGATCTTAAGTCACAACTACAACAGTATCAACAGTGGTGTACTCAGTTGGAAGACGCTCAGGCGATCGCCGAATTATTGGAACTAGAGGACGATAGCACCCTCCGTGAAGAGGCGCAAAATAATATTATCCAACTTAACCATCATTTAGATCGTTGGGAACTACAACAATTATTATCCGGCCTTTATGATACCAAAGGGGCTATTTTAACCATTAACGCTGGGGCCGGAGGAACTGATGCTCAAGACTGGGCAGAAATGCTTTTAAGAATGTACACCCGTTGGGGAGAACAACAAGGGTATAAAGTTCATTTGGCGGAACTGTCTGAAGGGGATGAAGCGGGAATAAAATCAGCTACCTTAGAAATAGACGGCCGTTATGCTTTTGGTTATTTAAAAGGAGAAAAAGGAACTCACCGACTGGTAAGAATTTCTCCTTTTAATGCTAATGGAAAACGTCAAACCAGTTTCGCTGGGGTGGAAGTGATGCCGGCGTTAGAGGAAAACGATCTTAAGGTAGATATTCCTGTTAAAGATTTAGAAATTACAACCTCTCGTTCCGGGGGAAAAGGGGGGCAAAATGTTAACAAAGTAGAAACGGCTGTACGTATTGTCCATCTTCCTACGAGTATTGCTGTTCGTTGTACTCAAGAACGTTCTCAACTTCAAAATAAAGAAAAAGCCCTCGCTTTATTAAAGGCAAAATTATTAATTATTGCCCAAGAACAACGGGCGCAAGAAATAGCAGAAATTCGGGGAGATATGGTAGAAGCTGCCTGGGGAACCCAAATTCGTAATTATGTCTTTCATCCTTATCAAATGGTGAAAGATTTACGAACTAATGTAGAAACCACTGATATTAGTGGGGTAATGGATGGTAATCTAGATTCTTTTGTTGAAGCTTATTTACGGTATGTAACTTCTTCAGATAGTTAATTTGTTACCCTTTACCGAAACAATTACAAAGAATTAATGGCGTTTCTGCGCTTTCCAGGTTCCACCATAGACGTAGTGGTCACTGTTTTCATGAACCTGCGGCCAACATTCCTGACAAACAAACTGCCACTGGTGTGATGAGTTAATCTGTACTCGATAAAGGACTTTGGAGGAAATATCACAGAAATCGCATTGTTTTTCTCTTATACGTCCCATAACAGATATTAACAGTTGAAACTCTAATATATTTTCTATAGTGTATCTTATCAGTGGGAGAAATACTAGATTATCCTTGATTATTATATTTCTTTTTAGCTTCTATTTGACCTGTTCCTTGGCAAAAAACACAAGTTTCTTCTCTTTGAATTTCTCCGGTACAATCTCGAATTTCTATATAACCTTTGCCTTCGCAATGATGACACATTTCTTGTTTTTTCATGATAATTTTCTGGTAATGTCTTGGATAATTATAGCAAATTTTAATGAATTTGTTAAGAATAAAAATGAGTTAAAATATCCTGAAAAATACTGTTTAGTTTTTCAACGGTTTCAGGTTTTAACTTTTCTTTATGATCCCCTGGAGTCATTTTTCGTTTATGGTGTAAACTTTCTTCTTTTGCTTGAAATTCATGTTTATATTTTTCATAATATTCTGTCACTAATATATCTTGAAGTTCAAAAGGCTGCATCACTTTGATAAGCCAATTTTTAAAATCTCTCATCATATCTTCATAGCGAACAATAATCAGTTTATGATTATCAGGTAGGGATAAATTAATAATCGGTTTATATCTTATAATTAAAGGAAGATTGCCAAAAGTTCCTAACTTCTCCGCCCCTTGTAAAACATAGTCATCAATGGACATTGTTTGAATAACTTTTCTTAATTCTTTTCGTCTTTCACTCCAAGCTGCATCGGGATGAATCCAACCATTAGAGTAATATTCAGACACCAAAATATCTCTGGGATCTCTAATTTGAACAATATGGATAATTTCTGAAATATGGGGATAATTATGCTCTTCAAAGTTAAATTTCCTCTCTGGACAAATACAGAAGTTTGTCTTAATATTACTGTCTATATCCTCTCGATTAGCCGGCCCATTATTAACAGAAAAAAAAGATAATTTGTTTCGTTCAGATAAGTCCTTAAATAGTTGATACAAAAACATGGAAGCTGACTTATGTAAGGAGTGGACTATAATACCACGGGTTTTTAGATCAGGGTTAGTTTCTTGAAGGTTCATATTAAGATAACTAGGCTATTTACTCAGCTTTAAAATATAAAAGATTAGATAATTTTGGTTGAAAGTAATCTATTATTCAACTTGATTTATTTTGATTTTTTCCATAATATTACCAATTTTTTTGATCATGGGATCAATTTCAATGTTAACTATATTTTCTGGTTGATTCTTGCCTAAATTGGTGAGTTTTAAAGTTTCTGGATAAAGTTCAAAGGACATAGATAGATTAGTCATTTTTTTAATTTGTAAAAGAACCCCATCAATACAGACTTGATCCTTAACATCAAGATAATTAATTAAAGAATGATTCCAAAAAATTTCAATCTCTAATTTCTCTCCTTCTAATCTGCTCATACTGAGAATTTTTCCTCTCCCTGATGGCACTCCATAAAACCAAATACCAGGCAGTTCTTCTCCTAGACGAATGCCTCTTTCTAAATTAAGTTCTTCTCCTAGTTGATAATGACTTAATTTTCTGGAATTCGATAAATAAAAACGCAATAAAACTGAATCTTTATCTTCTTGTTTATCCAAAACAGTCAAAACTTTTCCATTCAGAGAAACATGGGATTTAATGGCTATGTCTAAGCCAAACTTTTGGGAAACTTTCATGATTAACTCAATTCCCGAATCCAGAGATTGAATGTTAGCAATGATTCCCGTTTCCCGAATAAAACCCGTAAACATAATTAAACCTTGGGAGAATTGTTAATAACAAGCATAAAATGAATCAGTAACTTTGAAAGTCGTTCCCTCCTATGTCCACTGTAACCATTACTGTCCCCGCAACCACTGCTAATATCGGACCTGGGTTTGACTGTATTGGGGCAGCCCTAACCCTCTATAATCAATTCCAGTTTACTGCATTAGAAGACGTTGACAGGGATCTCAAGATTACAGTAGTAGGAACAGAAGCCCATCGAGTGAGTTGCGATCGCACTAACTTACTCTATCAAGCCTTCGCTCATTTGTACCACCATTTAGACAAAAAGCCCCCTCAAATTGCCATTGAGATCAAATTAGGGGTTCCGCTTGCTAGAGGGTTAGGAAGCTCTGCAACCGCCATTATTGGCGGGCTAATGGGAGCGAATCAATTAATTGATCAACCCTTGTCCACCCCAGAACTCATGGAATTGGCTATTGAGTTAGAAGGTCATCCCGATAATGTGGTTCCTGCTTTATTAGGCAACTGTCAATTATCAGTGGGAAAACCAGGAAACTGGGAAATCTGTCAAATTCCTTGGCATTCTAACATTATTCCAGTTGTCGCTATCCCCAATTTTGAATTATCCACTGAAGAAGCCCGAAGCATCTTACCAAAAACCCTATCCCGTGAGGATGCTATTTTTAATATTGCTCGTATGGGACTACTGATCAGAGCTTTAGAAACAGGGAACGGAAACTGGCTAACCCAAGGGATGAGAGATCAACTCCATCAACCCTATCGTCAAGGACTGATTGAAGGCTATGAGTTTGTGCGAGAATCAGCACTCAAAGCAGGAGCTTATGGTATGGTCATTAGTGGAGCAGGACCGACTCTGTTAGCATTGACCAGTCCAGAAAATATTCAAGCGGTTGAAAATGCTATGAAAAATGCTTGGAGTCAACTGAATATCATAGCCGATGTGCGATCGCTTGCTCTCGATACTGATGGTGCCAGAGTTAGCTAAATTATTAAACTCGTAGCATTAATTAATAATTATTGTTGTTTCTTAACTGAAGTTAATCCTTATTTTAAAAGTCATTGCAAGATGTTTTCTCGGACACCGAAACTACGTTAGACTCGCTACATTGAAAGTAGAGATTAACAAGGTGAGTTAAATTTTCTGTTGTTGCTTAACACTCACAAGATGGGGAAGGAAACACAAAATTACTGTTACGGTAATGATAGATAGCAGTCAAAGCAAAAGTGAGTACAGTCTCTTACCTCAAGCCTACATAGATAAAGTGTTACTTATGACTTCTGACTTCTGACTTCCAAAACCCCCAACCTGCCCGTGTTGAGCTTGAAAATTAGCTCCAAGGAGGTGTTTTATGAATGAAAAAGTCCTCGGCAATGTGCGTAATGTGGCCATCGTGGGCCCTTATTCAAGCGGCAAAACCACCCTACTCGAAAGCCTATTATTCGTTAGTGGTGCCATTACTCGGAAAGGGAGTATCAAAGAAGGTAACACCGTTAGCGATAGTTCCCCTGAGGCCAGAGACAGACAAATGAGTGTGGAGGTTTCCGCCGCAAGTACCACCCACGATCAGATTGAATTTACTTTTTTAGACTGTCCGGGATCGATAGAATTTGCCCAAGAAACCTATAATGCCTTAGTGGGTGCCGGTGCTGCGATCGTGGTTTGTGAACCAGAAATCCATCGCCTCTTAACCCTTGCACCCCTATTAAAATTTCTCGATGACTGGGAAATCCCCCATATCATCTATATCAACAAGATGGATCGCTTCAAAGACAGCTTTATGGACGTTCTCCACGCCCTCAAAGATGTGTCTCCCCGTCCTGTTGTCCCCCAAGAATATCCCATCCGTCAAGACAGAGAACTCATCGGTTATATTGATTTAGTCAGCGAACAAGCTTATCATTACCACTCTGGTAGTCCTGCCGATCCCATTCCCCTTCCCGAACACCTCAAAGCAGAAGAACAAGCAGCGCGCCAGGAAATGTTAGAAGTCTTAGCGGACTTTGACGATCATTTGCTAGAAGAATTAATCGAAGACATCGAACCGCCACAAGAAGAAATACTCAAAGACTTAAAACAGGATCTCAGTGCCGATTTAATTGTACCCGTCTTCTTTGGTATTGCCGAACAAGACTATGGGGTACGGCCTTTACTCAACGCTTTGGTCAAAGAAACGCCGGCCCCTAATATTACAGGGGAACGTCGAGGCTTACAAAACAAAACCACTGGAGAAACCTTAGTTCAAGTCTTAAAGACCTATTTTACGCCCCAAGGGGGTCAACTTTCTCTCGTCAGAGTATGGCAAGGGGAAGTTAAAGAAGGAATGTCTCTCAATGGAGTTCGTGCAGGTGGTGTTTATCGCCTCATGGGACAACAACAAATATCTATACCGAGTCAAACCGCTTCATTAGGGGAGATCATTGCTATTGCTCGTTTAGAAGGTATTAAAACAGGGGATACCTTATCCAGCAAAGATAAACCCAGTGAAATTTTACCCAAAGCAGATATCTTAGAACCAGTGTATGCGTTGGCTGTCACCCCAGAAAAACGCAAGGATGAAGTTAAACTCAGTTCTGCTTTAGCTAAACTGATGGAAGAAGATCCGTCCTTATACTGGGAACAACACGGAGACACCAAAGAGGTGATTCTTTGGGGACAAGGAGAGATTCATTTACAGGTAGCTTTAGGACGTTTGGGTCGTAAGTATAACCTCCCTATGTCCACCCATTTACCCCAAGTTCCCTACAAAGAAACCATCCGCAACAGTCAGAGTGTTCATGGTCGTTATAAACATCAAACAGGGGGCCATGGGGCCTTTGGAGACGTTCACTTAGATATTAAACCTTTAGGGAGAGGAGAAGGTTTCCACTTCCATCAAACCATCGTTGGGGGTGTTGTTCCTAAACAGTACATTCCTGGCGTAGAAATGGGGGTTAAGGAATATTTAGCACACGGTCCGTTGGGTTTTCCTGTGGTGGATGTAGATGTGACTTTAACTGACGGTTCGTATCATTCTGTGGATAGTTCTGAACAAGCTTTTAAACAAGCGGCTCGCATTGCTATGACTGATGGAATGCCTTTATGTCATCCTGTTCTTTTAGAACCCATTTTATCGGTTAAAGTGTTTATTCCTGCTGAATGTACCGCTAAGGTATTGCAGTTGGTGAGTGGACGACGAGGACAAATTCTCGGTTATGAAAGTTTAACTGCATGGAAAGGTTGGGATCAAGTTGTTGCTTATTTACCTCAAGCAGAGATGCACAACTTTATTATTGAATTGCGATCGCTCACCATGGGGGTAGGTACATTTACTTGGACTTATGACCATTTACAAGAGGTTCCTGACAAGGTCACAAATAAAGTGTTAACCACTAATGGGAACGGTAAAAGTTAACGTTTTTTCCCTCAGTTAATGGAGAGGAGAGACTAACATTAAATCTGTAACGTCTTTTTGGAGGGTATCTAACTTAACGTGAGTTCGGGGTTCGGAGTTGGAACATTTTTAACGAAAGAATCAGGGTTTCGAGTTAACGATGTGACTCTTAAAACATCGATTTTATGTTCTGTTGAACTCACGTTAATTTATCCTCCATAACTTTTCAGACTTCTTCATAACCATCGATTAATTTTTGGTAATTTATCAATTAGAATAGTCTCTAATAGTTCCAAAAGTTCTTTTTGTTCCTTGTTGATATTAATCAACAAGGAACAGGAAGATTTAGTTTTGATTTTTATTAGCTTCTGTTTGCACTGTTTCTAAGGGTAAATCCAAAGAAGCTGCTATAATTTCTACACTCAGACCTAATTTTATCATCCGTGGGATAGACTCTAGTTTACTTAATAGTTGTCCTTCCTGGATTCCTTCCTGGATTCCTTCCTGGATTCCTTCCTGGATTCCTTCCTGGATTCCTTCTTGTCTCCCCTCTTCTAAAGCTTCTTGATAAACTTTAGTTTGTTTTAAATCACTTAAACTAAACATAGCTTCTAGTTCCTGACGATTAATTTTTGGTAGCTTATAAATTAGAATAGTTTCTAATAGTTCCAAAAGTT
>JBFRWG010000191.1:0-8545 GCA_051439445.1 Crocosphaera sp. | reverse complement strand
CCACTGACAAAACTGTTCCCATACGGAAACGCTCTCGCGTTGTTGTAAGGTGGTTGTCATTTTGGTATAATTCCTATTCGTTTTTCAAGGTACGAACTGTTGGCTTTTTTGCCCGTAGGCGTTTGCCGTTTGTATGTATGAATCTATATTAACGAGTCTATTACGGTTTGTAAAGGGTTGTAACGAAAGTCTTACTTATCTTAAGTATAAGTACGGATTATCATTTGAGGAACCCTAGATTTTCGGGGATTGCAACATGGTGGAGGTTAAAAGCCACCAAGGAATTTTCAAGTCAGGAATAAGCCAAGGATACTGCTTTAATAGAGGGATAGCTGAGGGGAGAATAAAACGTAGGGAACGTAAAGAAGCAGGAAGGTAGCCATTTTCATCAACGATGTTATATTTTTGGGCTAATTCAGCCACAATCTGAACTTTTCCCGTCTTATTCATCATATTAGATTCTGCGGCAAGAGCAGCAATCACTCTTCCTGTGAGTAAGGGGGTTTCCCAGTTATAGCGATCGCTTAGGTTGCTGGTTTGGGGGTTACTGTCTTCTAAGCTATTCATCCGGTCAACGAAGTTAGACATATTTTCCGTCCCCACAATACCCGGCCAAATAGATAAGGAAGCGATATTATGGGATTTGAGTTCTACTGCCATATCTGCGGCCAGGCGATCGCAAGCTGTTTTGCCCACACCATAAGCTGCCCCAAAGATATAGGACAGTCCACCCCAGGAGGAAATGGTACAAATGAGTCCCCGTTGATGCTGACTCATCAAACGAGCAGCATAGAGACTGGCAACATAATGACTACGAAGTCCCACATTATTAATAGCATCCCAAAGACTCGGTTCATTTTTCCAGAATGGGATTCCATAGGCATCAGCAATGGCTTTTACCCCTGAGAAAACATTATTAACCAACAAATCCAGTTGTCCATTTTGTTCGTTTTTGATGCGTTCAAATAGTAAGCGTACTTGTTCATCATCACTGTGATCCACTTGAACAGGAATGCACACACCTCCTGCTTTTTCTACCTCTTTTTTTGTGTCTTCGAGGGTTCCTCCAATCGTTGCATCAGCAATATCAGAAGCGTTTAAAGTACGGCCTGTAATATAGACGGTAGCCCCTGCTTCTCCTAAACCAATGGCAATCCCTTTCCCAATACCTCGTGTTGCGCCGGTAACAACTGTTATTTTCCGTTGAAGATTTTTATTCATGATTGGCAAAAACTTTTGCTCTCTTCATTATATGAAATCCGCACTTGCCCCTGTGGGGTCACAAGGATCACAGCCAGATGCTCAAAAACTTGTTTCCATTGTGTCAGTATTTGTGGCCACTGGCTCAGTTCAGAGTTATCCTTATCTATGAACAATTGATGTAATAAGTTAAGAATACAGTGATCGCATCGGGCAAAATTTCGATAATCGCCAATTTCCGCAATCTTTTCCTTGAATACCATGTTTTTTATACCACTCTGACTCTATGTTATCGAAAAATATGAGAGAATATAAAGTGTTGTTTATTTGATCAGCAATGATAAAACACTTAAAATTAACTTCAATTATTCCAATTTTTAGTTTGGGCTTGTTCATTAATCCTGCCTTTTCACTTCCTATTAATTCTTCTTTAGAAATCGCTCAACAAACTCCTAATATTGGTAGAGAAATTAGAAGTTTTTTTGAAACGGGTCGCTTAACCTCAGAAGATCGACTATCTTTTCAAAATCCTCCATCTGGAGTAATTCCTATTAGAAATCAATCCAATAGTTGGCAATTTATTTTGTTTAAAGAGGGGAGAGTCTCTTTCTGGATGCCACCAGGGATTTTAACAGAAGAGACAATACTTTTAGAAACCTCATTAGGAGACATTAGTTTTCGTACTTTAGCATCTCATAGCGAAAATCAAGATTATATTGCTGCATACGCCCAAGGATTAACTGATGAACAAATTAAAAATACTGATATTTTATTACAAGGAATAGAAAATAAAATAACGCCAAACAATAAGTTTAGGTTAACATCAAAAAAAGGAATTTCCCTAGAACAAAATTTAGGAAAAGAACTAACCTTTGAAAGTGAAGATGAGATAATAACCTTTCGCATATACTTTGTTGGGAATCGTCTTTATGCCTTAGGGGTACGTTATCCAAAATCAATGAGTGATACCCGTAGTATCAGAGCCTTTTTAAATGCGTTAGACTTACTAGATAGTTAGGGGCTAAATTTTATTATGGATGATAATTTTGAAAGAACTGAAAGACAAAAAAAAGCGATCAAACAAGCAAGAAATGTTTTTCTCATTTTGTTAGCCAGTGGTTTATCATTGGGGGTCCTGGTTTCTATTGGAGTTGTCAAACTCATGAACTATTTTGGCTTAACCGAAAAAACCAATCAAATGGAAATTATTAAGGAGAGAATCAAGGAATAAAGATAAAAGTTCCTTTCGGCCACCTTTCCTTGCCTCTACTAAAATGTTTCTGAGCAAAGCAGACAGATATTAGTTGCCCCTAGTTCACAAATCCAAAACCAACTCTAGCAATTCTCCAAAAGTTTTTGTAAGCTACATTATAAAAGGTAACTAGGTGTCAGGAGTTATATGAAAATTGGTGTCCCTAAAGAGATTAAGGATCAAGAGTTTCGTGTGGGCTTAAGTCCCAACAGCGTTAGAGTATTATCTGATAGAGGACATCACGTTTCTGTGGAAACCCAAGCAGGAATAGGATCGGGGTTTACAGACCAAGATTACTCAGCAGCAGGAGCAAAAATTGTTCCTAGCGCAGCACAAACATGGAACCAGGAGTTAGTGGTAAAAGTTAAAGAACCCTTACCCCAAGAATACACTTATCTCAACAGTTGTAAAATATTATTTACTTACCTTCATTTAGCGGCAGATAGAGAATTAACCCAAGCGTTAATCTCATCCAAAATAACAGCGATCGCCTACGAAACCGTTCAACTCCCAGATGGAAGACTCCCCCTACTCACCCCCATGAGTATCATCGCCGGACGCTTATCCGTGCAGTTTGGGGCGCGATATTTAGAAAAACAACAAGGGGGACGTGGTGTTCTTTTAGGAGGCATTCCTGGGGTTTCTGCGGGGCGTGTGGTGGTATTAGGGGGAGGGGTTGTGGGAACCGAAGCAACCCGTATGGCAGTGGGAATGGGGGCGCAAGTACAAATATTTGACATTAATGTGGAACGTTTAGCTTATTTAGAGACGATTTTTGGTTCACGGGTAGAATTACTTTATAGTGATGCTGCTGCCATAGAAAAAGCAGTACCCAATGCAGATTTATTGATTGGTGCAGTCTTAATCACAGGAAAAAGGGCCCCAACTTTAGTTTCTAGGGAATTAGTCTCAAAAATGCGTCCAGGATCAGTTATCGTGGATGTGGCCGTGGATCAAGGGGGATGTATCGAAACGTTACGCACCACATCCCATAGTTCCCCTACTTATGTACAAGAAGGGGTGGTTCATTTCGGGGTTCCCAATATGCCTGGGGCAGTTCCTTGGACAGCAACCCAAGCCTTAAATAATAGTACCCTACCCTATGTTTTGAAATTAGCCAACGAAGGGTTAGGAACCTTAGATACAGATGAGAGTTTAGCTAAAGGAGTCAATGTTAAAGATGGGCGATTAGTTCATCCGGCCGTACAACAAGTGTTTAAGGATCTCCTCTAAAGTGCTAAACTGCGATCGCAGTTTTCAATTGATTGTATCAAGATTTCAGTTGAGTGAGTGTGGGGGGAGTTTTTATCGCTCAACTGCGATCGCCAACTAGAAAACGCATCAAAGTTGGTTATAGTTCCTAAAAATAACGACTATATGACTATATTTGACTATATTTCTCTTGAATATTTATGATACCAAATCCGATTTTCAAAACCGCTTTATAGTTTGGCTCTGCTTCCTCCCAGACCTTTCACACTCCCCACCCTCCAAAACTTGCAAGAGTAAGAGGGGTATCTAAACTGGATTTGGTATTATAATGGGAAATGAGTGAGACAACATCAAAAACAAATAAAACTATTAAAATGGTAAAAGTTGTCGAAAAAAGAGCAAAATTACCAAAGGGGACTTATAATTGAATCAGGCTGGTAGGGTGGGCTATAGCCAAGCCCTCAGATTCAGTAGAGAACAAGACCTTTCCCTCTAAACAACTAACCCATAAGAGATACTATTTTAACTAAAAAGTAAAGGCTATGATTCAATCACGATCACTAGATCACAATATTTCCAGTGAGCATTCCTTACAGATTTACGCTACCACTCAAAACGTGGTACCAATGGTGGTAGAACAATCTGGAGTTGGGGAAAGAGCCTTTGATATTTACTCTAGACTGCTGCGGGAGCGCATTGTGTTTTTGGGAACCCCCGTAGACGATCAAGTGGCGGATTCCATCGTGGCACAACTTCTCTACTTAGATGCCGAAGATCCCGAAAAAGACATACAACTCTACATTAACTCCCCAGGAGGCTCAGTGTATGCCGGATTAGCCATCTATGACACCATGCAGCAAATTCGCCCTGATGTAGTAACGATTTGCTTTGGACTAGCTGCTAGTATGGGAGCATTCCTCTTATCCGGTGGAAGCAAAGGAAAGCGCATGGCCTTACCCAGTTCTCGTATTATGATTCATCAACCCCTAGGTGGAGCTCAAGGTCAAGCGGTAGAAATTGAAATTCAGGCCAAAGAAATTCTTTACATCAAAAAACGACTTAATGATATGCTGGCTGACCATACGGGACAACCTTTCGATACCATTGCTGCTGACACAGAAAGAGACTTTTTTATGTCAGCCCAAGAAGCAGTGGATTATGGTCTAATTGACAAAGTTATCTCTCGGCCAGATTTATCCGATCCGACCATCCCTGTAACCTCACTTAACTAACTCAACCGCTTATGTCTAAATACGACTCCCACCTAAAATGTTCATTTTGTGGAAAATCCCAGGAGCAAGTCAGAAAGCTAATCGCTGGCCCGGGAGTCTACATCTGCGATGAATGTGTCGAACTGTGTAACGAAATTTTAGATGAGGAATTAATGGGATCATCTAATTCCATGTCCTCAACCTCTTCAAACCCTGATGAATCTCGGCCTAAACGTCGAGTTCATAGAGGGAAGGAAACTCTCAAAGAACTGCCTAAACCCAGAGAGATTAAAAATTATCTCGATGAATATGTGATTGGTCAAGACGAAGCCAAAAAAGTGCTTTCCGTCGCAGTTTACAACCATTATAAGCGTTTAAGTTTGGTTCAAGGGAAGAAAAAGGATAAAGATGAAGACACGATTGAACTACAAAAATCCAATATTCTGCTGATGGGACCAACGGGTTCAGGAAAAACCCTTCTGGCTCAAACCTTAGCCCAAGTTTTAGAAGTTCCTTTTGCTGTTGCTGATGCCACCACATTAACGGAGGCAGGATATGTGGGGGAAGATGTGGAAAATATCCTCCTACGGTTGCTGCAAGTGGCGGATCTCGATGTGGAAGAAGCACAACGGGGCATTATTTACATAGATGAAATCGATAAAATTGCTCGTAAAAGTGAAAATCCCTCTATCACTCGCGATGTTTCTGGGGAAGGGGTTCAACAAGCTTTATTGAAAATGTTGGAAGGAACCGTGGCTAATGTTCCTCCCCAAGGGGGGCGTAAACACCCTTATCAAGATTGTATTCAAATTGATACGAGTAACA
Source organism: Crocosphaera sp. (assembly GCA_051439445.1). Taxonomy (GTDB): domain Bacteria; phylum Cyanobacteriota; class Cyanobacteriia; order Cyanobacteriales; family Microcystaceae; genus Crocosphaera. Next base: position 2,845 of record JBFRWG010000191.1, on the reverse strand, counting down.
TCCTCTTCATTTGTGGGGGAGCATTTGTTGGGTTAGAGCGAGTGATTGAACAACGGATCGGGAAAAAATCCATGGGCTTTATTCGTCCAGGAGAGGGCCAATCCAAAGAAAAACGAACGGCTGATTTGATGCAACGGGTAGAACCAGACGATTTGGTTAAATTTGGTATGATTCCCGAATTTGTGGGTAGAATACCCGTAATGGCTGCTTTGAATCCGTTGACAGAGGAAACCCTCATCGCTATTCTAACTAAACCCCGTAACGCTTTGGTTAAGCAGTATCAGAAACTGTTAAATATGGATAATGTGGAGTTGGAATTTAATGCTGAAGCAGTGAGGGCGATCGCACAAGAAGCTTATCGACGGAAAACAGGAGCGAGAGCATTACGAGGGATTGTGGAAGAGTTAATGTTAGATGTGATGTATGAGTTGCCTTCTCGTAAAGATGTACAAAAGTGCATGATTACCAAGGAAATGGTAGAGAAGCGTTCAACTTCTGAATTGTTGTTACATCCTTCGTCTATTGTGACTCCTGAGTCAGCGTAATTCTCAATTCTCACATTCTAAATTTTAAATTCTGATCGACCTCTTCCAAGTTTTACCATTGGGAGGGGTCAATCAGTTTCTGGATTACCTTGTATATTCAATAATTTCCCGTCTCGCACCAATTAAGTAGAAGGTTTGCATGGAATTATCACTAAATCCATAATGATGTTTATCACAAACATCAAACTCTACTCCATTATAGAAAGTGTATCTATCTTGGATGACACATAACTTAACTGTCTGAATTTCTTCCTCTTCTAAATCTAATAAATAGGTCCGCTCAACGGTTTGATCTCGATCGACTTCTACATAGGTGTACCAATTATCGGGATACACCATACATTCCCCAGGTTGTACCAACCACCATCCCTGAGTCACCCAGATATCATTATCATTGACATAAGCTCCAGAAACTCGGACAATTTCATTGCGATAATTACAGAGTTCTGCTCCTTGGGCCATTTTAGGAGATAACACGAATTCTCCCAACCCTAAACCTAGTAAAAGTAAGGAACAGAACCCTAGAGATTTATTGGTCATTTTTCTTCCTCAACACGAAGTTCTTTGATGATTCTTCAATCAAATTCTAGCAACAAAAAACGATCCATGTTGCACATATAGCAATACGCATTATGGTTAGGACAATAATGGATAATGGATAATGGATAATTATGAATGGAGAATGGATAATGGATAATGGATAATTATGAATGGAGAATGGATAATGGAGAATGGAGAATGGATGATTATGAATAAGCAGAGAAAATTAATTCTAAATTCGTGCATTCTAAATTCTAAATTCTAAAATTGAGATTATGTCACAAAATCATTTAGGAACTGGCGATAATGTCGGTGGAGATAAAAATGAAGAAACCATGAATGATTTTTCTGAGGCTAACTTAGGAGGAGGTTATGCAGCAGGAGATTATGATGGAGATGTTAATAATACGACTCATAATACTCATGTTGAAAGAGATTTAAAAGGGGTTAATGCAGGGAATATTAAGGATTCTCCTATTACTCAGAATTTTTATTACAATGAACGGCAAACACAACGAGATGAAAATCAACGGGAGTTAATTAAGTATAGTAAGGAAACTGCGACACGATTATTGTCTCAATTATTACGTAATCAAGTTTATATTACCCTCAATAAACAGGTAGATGAAACTAAGGTTATTCCTGCGATGCAGTTAAAAAAGGGTAATCAAAAAGTGGAGTTATTACCGTCAGGAACATCCATTATTGATGTCTATGATAGAGAGCAAGATATTCAAGGTCGTTTATTGATTTTAGGGAATCCTGGATCGGGGAAATCAACTGCTTTATATAAGTTAGCAGAAATCTTAGCAATTCGGGCAAATAATGATATTAATCATCCCATTCCTTTATTATTTAATTTGTCTTCTTGGACGAGTAATTATACAACGATAAAAGATTGGTTAATTGATGAGTTAAATGTGCAACATGGTTTGAGTAAGAAACTGGCAAAAGAGTATTTAGAAAAGGAGTTAATTATTCCTTTATTGGATGGTTTAGATGAATTAAGAAGCGATCGACAATCTGCTTGTGTGGATGCAATTAATGATTTTTTATTGCGTCCCAATTGGAAAAGTCCTTTAGTGGTTTGTAGTCGTCTTAAAGAATTTAAGTTATTAAATAATCGTATTAGGTTAAAGGGATCAGTGATTTTAAAACCTTTAAGTGATGAATAAATCAATGATTATTTACAGGAATTTAATGCGTTAAAAGTTCAGCAATTGATAGAAAATAATGTGGAATGGAGAAAGTTGGCACGAATTCCTTTATTTTTAGATATTATGGTCTTGGCTAAAAATAAACTTTCCAGGGAAGAGCAACAAGGATTAACAACACAAAAAGAAAAGATATTTTATTTAATGGCAGTTTATCTAGAAGAAAGATTAAATGATGTGGCATATTGGGAAGATAAGTATAAAAATAAAATTATAAATTCTCCCAAAAAGAGACAAAAAATTTTTAAAAGTTATCTACGTTATGTGAGAAATCCGCAGCAAACTCGCCATTATTTACAGTGGTTGGCTAAACAGTTGAATAGCAATAATCAAACCATTTTTCTCATTGAGAAATTGCAACCCACAGACTTAGGAAATCCACAGCAAAGACGTATTTACGGGCTGATTGTCGGGCTGATTTACGGGCTGATTTACGGGCTGATTGTCGGGCTGATTGTCGGGCTGATTGTCGGGCTGATTGTCGGGCTGATTGTCGGGCTGATTGTCGGGCTGATTGTCGGGCTGATTGTCGGGCTGATTGTCGGG
>JBFRWG010000190.1:0-9815 GCA_051439445.1 Crocosphaera sp. | reverse complement strand
GAAATAATACTGATCACAAAACCTTAAAAGATAAGGCAATGTAATAAAAAACAACGTTGTAAAATACCTATTAATACCCAGAATTTATCTGAATTTTAAAAAAACACTTTTTCTAAATTCCGCAATCATACGGTCTTAAAAAGAGAATAAAAATGTTAAATTTAGGATAATAGACAATTTTACTTATATCATCATGGTTGCAATATTTAAACAAACAAATTCTTACCAGAGACAAATAACATCTCCCAGTAATATTGATTGGCAATCTAACTTAGTTAATCTTCTTAGACATAGAGCAATTTATCAATCTGAAAAAACAGCTTATACTTTTTTAGAGAATGACGGAACTGAGTCAATAAATTTAACCTATCAAGAACTAGATTTTCAAGCTAGAACTCTTGCAGTAAAACTTCAATCTTCAAATTTTAGCGATGCAAGAGCTTTACTTTTATATCCACCAGGAATTGAATTTGTTTCGACTTTTTTCGGTTGTTTATACGCTGGAGTTATTCCCGTTCCTCTCTATCCACCCAAACGCAACCAAAATCTATCACGTCTGCAATGGATTATTGATAATGCTCAAGCTAAACTGGCATTGACAACCCCAACTGTCTTAGGAAATATAGAAAAACATTTTGAGAGTACACCAAATTTAGGTGAACTAACTTGGCTAACTACTGAAAATCATGAAAATAATTTAGCCCATCAATGGGAACCGCCTAATATTTCTGCCGATTCTATTGCCTTTTTACAGTATACATCCGGATCGACAGGTAAACCTAAAGGGGTGATGGTAACTCATGAAAATCTACTGCACAATGAACAGATGATTAAGCAAGCTTTTAATCACGATCATCAAAGTTATGTAGTGGGATGGTTACCTTTATTTCATGATATGGGTTTAATTGGTAATATATTGCAACCCTTATATTTGGGAATTCCTTGCACGTTAATGTCTCCTGTCGACTTTTTACAAAAACCCTATCGTTGGCTCAAAGCAATTTCCGACTATAGTGCTACCACCAGTGGTGGCCCCAACTTTGCCTATGACCTCTGTATTAAGAAAATCACCTCTGAACAACTCGAAACCCTCGATTTGAGTAGCTGGAAAGTCGCTTTTACCGGGGCTGAACCCATACGGGCTGAAACCTTAGAAGCTTTTGCTGCGAAATTTGCTCCCTGTGGTTTCCGCAAAGAAGCGTTTTATCCCTGTTATGGCATGGCTGAGGCTACTTTATTTATTACTGGTGGACTATCTTCTCAAAAACCAACCGTCAAGACTGTTGATGAAAAAGCCTTAGAAAATAATCGTATCGTAGAGGCCATCAGCAAAAAAGGTCAGACAAGAACGTTGGTTGGTTGTGGCCAAGAATGGCTAGGACAAACCGTTACGATTGTTGATCCTGAGAGCTTAACCGAGTGTAAGCATAATCAAGTTGGAGAAATTTGGGTATCCGGAAAAAGTGTTGCCAAGGGTTATTGGGGACAATCGGAAAAGACTAAAGAAACTTTTGAAGCTTATCTATCTGATACCCAGGAAGGTCCTTTTTTACGCACAGGAGATTTAGGATTTCTTTCAGAAGATCAAGAGTTATTCGTAACTGGAAGACTCAAAGATGTGATTATTATTCGTGGCAAAAATCATTATCCTCAAGATATTGAAATGACCGTTGAACAATCCCATGATGCCATTGTACGTCATCGAAGTGCTGCTTTTATCGTTCAAGTTAACGGTGAAGAAAAGTTAGTGATTACAGCAGAACTAGAAAGACGTTATCATCATCGTCTCGCTTCTTTCGAAAAACGAAAATTAAACGCTGATCCAGGGTTTGAGGTAACTCCCTCCAAGGCACCTGTTATTGATGAAATTATCAAAAGTATTACTAAAGCAGTGTCTATTCATCATGGCCTCAAAGTTGCTCGTGTTCTTTTATTGAGAATAGGAACCATTCCTAAAACCTCTAGCGGTAAAATTCAACGCTATGCTTGTCGTCAAGGGGTTCTTAACAATTCTTTGAATGTGGTTTATGACAGTAAAGGTTGAAGGAATTTAGAATTTAGAATTTTTATGTTTCTCAATTCTATATTTTCTTCCTTATCCCTACAGTTACTACAGTCAACTTAACTAGAGTAAAGATCAAGTTTAGAAAAGTTTCAATTAATCTTTTCTAAATACTCGCTTAAAACAGTATCTTGCCAATAACTATCAAAAATATTGTTATTCTTGGCAAGTTGCAAAATAGCATTAGGGGCAATGCTAATCGCTTTTAATAAACAATGAAGCGCATTGTCCCTATGGTTTGAGGCTGCATGACAATGACCTTGATAATACCAAGCGTAGTGATCCTTGGGTTCGGTTTCTAATGCTTTTTGATAACAATTAATTGCCTCATCGAAACGATTTAATTGTTGTAATGTTTTTCCCTTTTGATACCAAGCCCAATAATCGTATGGTTTAACGGATAAAGCTTTTTCGTAGTTATCTAACGCCGCTTCTAAGGTTCCTTGATGACGGAAACAGTCCCCTTGACGATACCAAGACCAATAATCATTGGATCTGATCATTAACGCTTGATCATAAGCTGCGATCGCTTGAGAATAGTTCTCCCATAAACGATAGGCTTCCCCAATACGATATTGCGCCCAATAATCGTTAGGATATATCAATAAAGCTTTTTTGAAGCAGTTGATAGCGTTTTCATACTCTTTTAACTCTTCAAGATGGACACAACCCTTATCGTACCAAGACCAATAGTTATTTGGTTCAATGTCGGTGGCTTTTTCATAGCTGACAACAGCTTCTTCGTAGCGGCCTAACTCTTCTAATGTCATACCCTTTTTATACCAAGCCCAGTAATCATCTGGGTAGTATTCTAAGGCTTTTTCGTAACAGATTAACGCTTCGGGGTAAAGTTGAGCCATACGCCGTCTATTTCCCTGTTGATACCAACTTTGATAACTATCGGGACGACATTCTAAAGGCCGATAAATAGTCGCTTTCATCTCTGTCATTACTTTGAAGAGGATAATGTATATATTATATAACGATTTATTAAGTTTGTATGTAAAAATTACATTAAACCATTCGAGAATAACACAATTATCCCTAAATAAGTACCTGGACAAAAATAAACGTTACTTGTGTTGGTTAAGCAGGGGGACGGAGGTGATGAGGAGGGGTTATGCAGTCATTTACATTTCTTAAAACAGTGCGCTTTATTTATGTCCGACTACTTAATTAAATCTTAATCTGAACCTGATTGCTATATGTTACCTTCTGATTTACTCATTTATCGTTATAGTGGAGACACAATTGTACCAAAACGTTTATCTTTAAATAGTTATAACATTGCTTTAGCTGCTGAACAAATTGATGGCTTTCAAGACTGTGTTGATCAACCTCAAAAACAGTTAAATAAGACGTTATTAGAATTAGAAGGAGACAATCCTAATTATCGGGTAAAAAGAGGATTAGCCCATTTATTAAAGAATCATTTTTCTACGTTTGAAATTATTAGTCCTTTAGACCCCAAAGAACTTAGAAAAAAAGTTTTTAGTCGTTCAGCAGAATCTTTACCAATTCCTCAAAATAGACCTAAATTACTAGAAAATATAGCCAGTTTACTTACAGAAGAGTTACAACGAGAAGTCTTAGCTAGTGAAATTGAGAGGGGGTTATATGCTGATTTACAAGAAAACCGAATCTTAACAAATTTTGAGCCACCTGAACCAGAAACTTTAATTCATCGTTACAATTTATCTCAAATTCAAGGAGTTTTTTATCGTTCTAATTATATTGTGATCAATGCTCATCGCAACGATCCAGGAGAATATAAACTCTTATTTCGTTATTTAAAATTGTTTCAATTAATGGCATATATTGAAGGAGATGCTGACACTGGTTTTACCATTACGATTGATGGTCCTACCAGTTTATTTAAACCCAGTACCCGTTATGGTTTATCCTTAGCGAAGATGATTCCTGCTTTACTTCATGTGAGTAAATGGAGTCTAAAAACCAAGTTACAAACCAAAGATTCTTATACAGGAGGAATGAAAACCAGTTACTTTGATTTAGACGATCATTGCGGTTTAGTGAGTCATTATTCTAGAGGGAAAACTTATGATAGTATGTTAGAGGAATCTTTTGCCAAACGATGGGAAAAATTAAAAACAGATTGGCAATTAGAAAGAGAAGTTGACTTAATTCCTATTCCTGGAAGTGTCATGATTCCTGACTTTAGATTAGTGCATCCTGATGGTAGAGATTTTTTACTAGAAATTGTTGGTTATTGGCGACCGGACTATTTAAGAAAGAAGTTTTATCAAGTGCAAAATGCTGATAACGATAACATTATTTTGGCAGTTTCTGAACGATTGAGCTTGGATAAAGCAGGGGTAGATTTTAATGATACGACCGCAAAAGTTATCTGGTTTAAAGATAAGTTGAATCCTAAAGTTGTTTTGTCTTTATTGGAAGATGATTAGTAAATAGATAAAAAGCAATTACTTTGGATGATTTTTGGACTCACTTTTGAAAAAGATAAAAAACATTAATTTTAATTAAACAATATAATATAAATAATAATACAGACTATATTCGGAGTCTCATTTAAGTCAACCTAAAAAGAACACAAATAATAACACTTAAAGTGTGTTCGTTCCACAATTAAATATTTAAAAAGCGATCCCTTGAGAAACGTTTTTTTAAAGGCGATCGCTTTTTTGGCAATAGTTAGATAAAATAAAAGCCATAATTCAATTAATTATTACCATAGTAACCGCTTTTTTCAAGCTCCTCCAGGAATACTGCCGAAAAAAGAGGGAAACTCTAATACTGTGAGTTCCCCTAGTGTGTTAGATTAAGCATTGATAAAAAATAGCTTAAGATTCCGTTTCCTCACGGGTTTGAATGTATAAAATGAGTAGGAATACGGTAGGAACCAGCACAAAAAGAATAGTCGCAATAAAACCAAGATCGTTAACTTCCATAAATTTGAGTCCTCTATGTTCTTAAATGAAAACACCAATTCTTAGGATATCATTACATTGGTCGTTGACAGCAATGACTCCTATTGATCATTTTGGCTTGGTAACAACCTTCACCGGACCGTTAACAAGGGTTTGACAAGCCAAACGGTAATTATCAGGTTTTTTCTTGAGAACCCGTTTTTCAAAGTCAGTTCGAGGAGAAAGATTTTGCATTCCCTCAACTATTTCCACAACACAGGTTCCACATTGACCATAACCTCCACAGTTGGTGAGCTTTCCCTTCAAGGTATAAATATCTACCTTATTTTGTAGAGCTTTTTCTCTTAGGTTAGCCCCTTGTGCTACGATGGCCTCTTTATTTTCTTTAACAAACTGGATCGTCATCTGCCCTCCTGATAATCTACCGATGGATATTACAACTTTATCTCATAATGTTAAGAAATTATAAGAAATTTAGTCAAATTATTCAACGGAATGTTATGCCTATTAACCTATATAGGGTTTCTGGGACTGATCAGATCCACTCTGTGGCGATCGCTTTTACATTCCGCAAGGGGATAAACATCTTCTGTGTGAGAGCCTAGAAGGCTGTGTTACCGTTTATATATGAAGTGTAGATATTATAGATATGCCAACCCTAAAAACTCCTCAAAAACCCCGTATTTGGACTGTCGAAGAATATCATTATCTGACTAAAATAGGGATGTTTCATCCAACAGAAAAGTTAGAGTTATTAGAAGGACAAATTATTCAGATGGCAGCGAAAGGAACTTCTCATACAGTAGCGACTCGACGCATTGCTAAACTGTTAGGAACTCTTCTAAATAATCAAGCTAATATTTATACCCAAGATCCCATTACTTTAAATGATTATTCAGAACCTGAACCGGATATTATTGCGGTTATTCAAGATCCTTTAGATTATTTTGAACATCATCCGACTCCTACTGATATTTATCTCATTATTGAGGTAGCAGATAGTAATTTAGATTATGATTTATCGGTTAAATCTCAAGCTTATGCTAAGTCAAATATTAGAGATTATTGGGTCTTAGATGTTAATGAAAGACAATTAAATGTTTTCCGTGAACCTAGTCAAAAAGGATATAAACAACGATTTATTTTAACAGAAAAGGAAGAGGTAAACTTATTGAGGTTTCCTCAAATTTATTTATCCGTTGAATCCATTTTCCCACCTAAAAAAGATATTGTCTACGGCGTATCTGCAAAGTTCAAAAATCTTAGTTGAGAGAGGCTCCAGGAAGCAGAAGAAGCAGAGGGGGAAATTAGCTTATTCTTAATATTCTAATAGTTTGCAGACAGACCCTAACATAATCTAAATCAAACTAATATCTCTATTCATTTTACCGACCAACTGGAGGGATCGGTAATTCTAAATTCTAATTAACTAATATAAAACCCTCTTTCTTTTACAAAGTTTAACAAATTCAAAATACGCTTAATCGAAACAGAATAAAACCCCCAACTAAAAACTAACTTAGTTGGGGGTTTTCGTTAAACAATTGATAATCACAAGGAAGACTTCTATGTTCTCTTTCTCATTAATTAATTATCAATTATCCATTGATAGAATTATTCAGCAGCGACAGGATAAACGCTCACCTTTCTACGACTTCTGGTTTTATATTCAAAAGTTACAACTCCATCAATTAAGGCAAAGAGGGTATCATCATTACCCCGTCCCACATTGTTTCCTGGGTGGACTCTGGTTCCTCTCTGACGAATGAGAATGTTACCTGCTTTAACAACTTGACCTCCATAGCGTTTAACACCAAGTCGTTGCGCTCTAGAGTCACGTCCGTTTCTGGTACTTCCTGTTCCTTTCTTGTGAGCCATAATTTCTTCCTCTGTTTTTGTGCAATAATGTTTTTATTGTAGGCTTATTCTTCCTCAGTCGTGGTGGTTGTGTCCACTGGAGCATCTGAAGTAGTCTCAGCAATAACAGAACCGTTAAGACTAATAGAATTAATCATTAAACGACTTAATTCTTGACGATGACCGCGTTTTTTACGAGTTTTCTTCTTAGGACGCATTTTATAAACAATAACTTTCCGTCCCCGTCTTTCTTCGACAATAGTTCCTTCTACTGTCGCACCTTCAATAAAAGGCTGACCTACGGTTATTTCATCGTTATTATTAATCAATAATACTTTATCGATCACATAAGAACCGTCTTCGTTAGCCGTGAGACTATTAATATCATAAAAACGACCTGGTTCAACTCGCAGTTGAGTTCCTCCGGCCTCAATGATTGCATAACTCATAATTTTGTCCTTGGTTTAGTTGCCGTACAGGTAGCGAAAATGGAAACGTTTCAACGCTCCGATTTTGTGCTTTTTAGTTATGTCATAACCTGATCCGAGCAGGATCTTAGACACACAATCTATTATTGTAGATGATTATAATAGTTGATGTCAATGAGAATGTAGAATGCACAAATTACCTCCAACTTCAGGTGGAGGTTTGAAACCCTTTTTTTCGGTCAAATTAGTTCTCATCACCAAAGTCAACAAATACCATCCCTGTTTTCTGATCCGTTAGCCATTTTTTATACTTTTCATAAATTTCTAGTCCGGGGATGGGTTCTTTAAATTCTTTGGGTTGTTTATATTCAGTGGGAGGATGTTCTTCTCGAATACCAATCATAGCGTAGTAGGGTTTGAACCACTTGCGCATCACTTTTATCAAATCATCAAATTTCATATAAGAAATGGCGTGTCGATTGGATAAAGCGATAAATTGTATCATTATCGTATAAGTTTCTGGGGTACTTTGTCTTTCAGAGAGTCCAATAATATCCCTTAACTTTTCAAAGACATCATAATTCACTCTTACTAAAGCAACTAACCCTTTGAAGTCCAATAAATCCCGTTTTCCTAAACTTTGGATCATTTCAGAAATGACACGGAGAATAGAATAGTCAGCTAATTCATAAGCTTTAAATAAAGAGAGGAGTTTTAATCCTAATTCATTTTCTGAGAGTTGATCGAGATTTTTGGCATAAGATTGCAGGGCCGTTCTTCCTTCTTCTGTTTTCACTTGGGGGATCAGATCCGCAAGTCTCATTTGCACTTGTTCACGAAAGGCCGCTTTATCTTCGTGATCTTCTAATAAACGTTCGACAAATTTATAAAAATGTTGCTGTTTTGTTCCACGATAACGTAATTCAGTTTGGTCAATGGAGATAAAACAATCTTTAGCATCAATAGCTACTTTTAGCAGTTGTAAACTCTCATACAATCCTGCAAACTCATTGATTCCCCTACGCAGTAGATACTGCATTTTGACAAAGACAAGAAATTCCTCTTTACCAAATTTTTCGTTATCGATCGCTTCTGCTGTTTTGGCAAACACCTGCAGATCCGTCATTTCCCGATTATGTAAAAATAACGCACTTTCAGAGACTTGTTTTTTACTCAACTTATCCAATAAGTCTTCTACTAAACTATCCTCTCCCACGACAGGTCGATTCCACCACGGGGTATCTTTATCTTTCTGGGACTCTGAAAAAGTAGAGGGGAAAGAAGTATCAAAATTTTTATTCATAGGGTTTTCCTCTGCACTCAAGGATTAAGCATAATTTATAATTGATTCTCAGTAACCTAAAACAATGATGATCTAAGGATTCCATACAATCAAAAGATAAATTGTTAATGGATCATCAATTGATTGGGTTGCAAGGTTTGTTGGCAGCAACCCTTCCGATTAACCAGAGATGATTGTCATCATTCTTTGTTGACTCAGATTACAGCCATAGGGCTAGTGTGTAGACTACAATCTTATATTTCCCTTAATAGCCTCTAAATTTAACATCCTTCACCAAAGTTATCTTGAAGAGATTTAAGAATCTGTTAGGGTCTACCTAAATATATCAACCATTTCTTATTCTGTTCCGTAGCATCATGACTAACTATCCCTCCCTTCCTGTAATCACGGTAGAAGACCTAGCAAAACGTTTAGCTGACCAAGCTACTCAGTTACAGTTAATTGATGTGCGAGAACCGGAAGAAGTGGCCATTGCTTCTATTGATGGGTTCGAGGTACTTCCTTTAAGTCAATTTGAGCAATGGTCCGGGGACATTAGCGATCGCTTTGATCCCCATGAAGAAACCTTTGTACTTTGTCATCATGGAATGCGTTCAGCACAAATGTGTGTGTGGTTACTCAATAATGGGTTTACGAATGTTAAAAATATAACGGGGGGAATTGCTGCTTATGCTGCTAGAGTTGATAATAGTATTCCCCAATATTAATTACCCTTGAATCATCAATCATGAATCATTAATTTTAAGACTATGACTGTTAACACTGTTTTAAATCAACGCCATCAAGAAATTTTACGAGCAACGGTACAACATTATATTGCCACTGCTGAACCCGTAGGTTCTAATACTTTAGTTAAAGAGTACGATTTTACGGTTAGTTCAGCTACCATTCGTAACACATTAGGCAAATTAGAAAAAGCAGGTTTTCTTTATCAACCTCATACTTCGGCTGGACGCATCCCTTCTGATTTTGGCTATCGTATTTATGTAGATAATTTAATGATCCCTAATCAAAAAAGTGGTAAAAATATCAAAAAAAATTTAAGCCAACAATTAAAACAAAAAACTTATAATTTTGAAACAACCTTACAAAGAGCCACCCAAATTTTAGCAAATATTAGTGGTTATATTGCTTTAATTACTTTGCCTCAAACTTCCTTTAATCAATTACGTCATCTCCAACTGCTTCAAGTTTCCTCAAAACAAGTCATGTTGTTGGTGGTGACTGACAGTTATAAAACTCAATCAGTTCTGGTT
>JBFRWG010000189.1:0-6331 GCA_051439445.1 Crocosphaera sp. | reverse complement strand
ATTCATAATCATCATAACGACCTTCTGTCGCTGTTCCTCCTACTACATTAAGCTGAACCCCTGAATCAAAAGTTAAGTCTCCTGTGCGGATAATTTCGGCGACTAAGACATACCCTTCTTGTTCATTTACTTGATAGGATACTTGACTAAATTCTACGGTGGGAGAGCTATCAATAACTTCGACGGTAAAAGTATCACTCTCCTTTTCACCGGCTTTATCTATTGCGGTAATAACGAGATCGAAGTTGTCAGCTTCAGTAAATGTACCACTAATAGTTCGAGTCGCACTATTAAAGTTTGCGGATTGAGGAAGTCCACTAATAATATAATTAAGATTATCATCCACATCTTCAAAGGTATTCGCTTCAAAAGTAAAGGTAAAAAATTCGTTGCGAATTGCAGTTTGATCACCAATGGGATTAACTAAGACGGGTGAATCATTAACAGGATTAATAGTTAAATAAACTGTTGCGGTATCGGTTTTTTCCCCATCACTCACTTCATAAGTAAAGCTATCTTGTCCATTAAAGTTAGCATTGGGTGTATAACTAAAGGAACCATCACTATTAAGACTCACACTACCATTTTGAGTCCCCGTCAGAAGTTTAGCGGTTAAACTATTACTATCAATATCACTATCATTACTTAATACATTTTCTGTTAAAGTTGTATCTTCATCGAGCATGAAAGTGTCATTGTTACCAATAGGAGCATCATTAACAGGATTAATGGTTAAATAAACTGTTGCAGTATCTGTTCCTCCTTTACCATCACTCACTTCATAAGTAAAACTATCTGTACCAATAAAGTTAGCATTGGGGATATAATTAAACTGACCATCAGTAGCAATGAGTGCCTGACCGTTGTTTGGATAAGTCCAAATTTTAGTAACGGTTAAGGGATCACCATCGGGATCATAATCATTAATTAAAACATTTCCTGTATAGGCGAAAATTGTATCTTCATTGAAGCTAAAAGAGTCATTTTTGGCAATAGGTGGACGGTTGAGTTGAATCTTCTCAGCACCAAAGTTACGATTAGAATAGGTTTGGCCGGGTTCAACAGTGACATTATAAATTATGGGGAAAGAAGTTTGTTTCCAACCTAATTGAGGTTGTAAGGCCACTCTATGGGTTCCAAAATCGTAGGGACTTTTAGCGAGACTCGCAAGGTAATTATCGTCCTGCAATATTAACCCAAAAACAAAGCTATATTCTCCTGTTGAATTAGTTATTGCAGTCCTTTCACCACTGTCATATCGTCCATTACCATTATTATCTAGATATACTGTCCATCCTGACAAAGGATTTTCATTAAAGTCTCCATCTCCATCTGTATCATTCCACACACTGCCTTTTATCCAAGAAACACGATACATTGGTTGATCAATGAGATCAATAGGAGTAATGGGATCAATAGGATCAATGGGAGTAATGGGATCAATAGGATCACCAATTAACTCTTCATCATCGATGGGTTGAGGAATAAGGGACAGTGAAGGGGAAGGTTCCATGATTTTCTATCCTATGTATTCTAGAATACTTAACAAGCAAATCCCTAAGATTTGCTTGTTCTTAATATTCCCCAATTGTTTTAAATAATTTCAGGTTTGCTGAAAAAAAGATCAACCCTGATTCCCGAAAGGTTAGAGAGTGATATTAGCTACTTGAAGTAACTGTTGAATATACTGTGATAAATCTGTTCTATTTTGTTGAGAATAATAATTTAAAGCACTTTTATAGTGTGTTAAAACGGATCTTATATCTTGAATTTCTCCTTGAGAATTTTTCTGATTTAAGAACACCCAAGCTAAATTATGATAAGCTTCGGCATATTGCTGATTCAATTTAATGGCTTCTTCTAATTGTTTTTGAGCTTTTTCCCATTGCGAAATACTTCCTAATAATGTTCCTAAACGATAGTGAACAAAGGGAAATTGAGAAATCTTTTGAGTACAATTTTCATAAGTTTGTATTGCTTCTGATATGTTTCCTAAATATTCATGGGTAATTGCAGTATTGGTGAAAACCCAAGCTTGTGCAGAGGGATCTTGACTAGCTTTTTGGAATCTAGATAAAGCTTGAGGGAATTCTTGTAAATAAAATTGTTGCCATGCTTTAAACCCTAACACAAAAGAATGATCAGGAAATTGTTGTAAACAGTTATCAATGTGACGATTGAATATTCCTCCACTGATGGGGTGAGTTACCTTGGATAAAGCAATAATTAGATAAGGATATAGCCATTTTTGAATGGAAGATGAATTGGGCAAAGAAATTGCTTTTATAGCGCAACTAATGGCTCCTACTCCATTAAGTTTTTCTGGCTTAAATTGCCCTCTCTTAAATAATATCCAGGCATAAATTCCCCAAGCAAAAGCACAATTCTGATCTAAGTATAATGCTTTTTTTAAAGCATTTTCAGCTTGATTTAAGTTGTCTGTTTTTCCTAAGGCCCAAGCATAATTTGCTTGAATCCAAACTTGATTTTCAGCTAAATTCGCTGCTTTTTGCAAATTTTGAACAGCTTCTGTCCAGTTCTCTTGACGACAATAAACTAATCCTAAAATACCATATCCTCTACCCTCATTAGGATTAAGACGAATAGCTTGTTCAGCTGCAATTTTAGCTTGCTCATTATTAATATGAATAGAAACCATAGCGTATTCAATAGCAATGGTTGCATTATCAGATTCATCTTGTAAGCATTTATTATAAGCTTGAGATGCTTCTATTAATTTACCTGCTTTAAGTAATGTTTTTGCTTGTTTGTGAGAGGGAGAAATGGTATTTCCCCTGAGTGCATCAATAAAATCATCAGCCGTTTGAAACCGTTCTTTAACGTTCATTTTCATGCCAATGAGCATAATTTTTTCCATCGATGGTGAAATATTGTTATTAATTTGACGAGGAGCAATCAAGGGATCAGGGGTGACAGTTCTTTCGATTGAATCAACAGGTATTTGCCCTGTTAATAGCTCATACATCGATGCACAACAAGCATAAAAATCCGTTGCAGGATAACGCTTACTTTTGAGAGTATATTGTTCAAAAGGGGCATAACCTGGGGTTAACATTCTGGTCATTGTTTTGGTTTGTCCAGCAATAAATTCTCTAGTGGCACCAAAATCAATTAAAATGGCATTATCATTGCCATCAATTAAAATATTTTCTGGCTTGATATCTCTGTGTTGAAAATCATTACTATGAACAGCTTTTAAAGCTTCACCAACTTGAATAAAATATTTTCTGATCCTGTTTTCTGCTAAAATACCTTCCTCTCTAAAAATGCCAAATAAAGATTTACCACTGATAAATTGTAAGACAATATAAGCCGTATCATTTTCAGAAAACCAATCATAAACCTCTGCAATATTAGGGTGTTTACATTTATTTTGATTATTAGCTTCTAGAAAAAATTTATTAATTTGCTCTTGTTTTTCTTTGGGGGTTATGCTTGGAGACCAAACCACAGTTGTTCCCTGTCTTGCTGCTTGTTCTGGCCATAATTCTTTGATAGCAATTTCTGCTCCATTGGGGGTATAAATTCCTTTATAAGTAATACCGAAACCCCCTTGCCCTAGGAGAGATTTTATTTGATAATTACCATTTTTTAAGAGACAACCTTGCTGCAAATGAAGCAGAGAGGTTGACATTGAAGTATCGTCTTCAAAGGTATTTAAAGGCGCGCCACAGGTAATACATTGAGTGGCGTTATCTGGATTTTCAGCAAGGCAAGTTGGGCAGAGCATAAATAAATTAATAGTTATAATTTAGTTTTTTATTGGGAAAGCTGATTGAATAAAAAGTGTTTTATTTTGTGGCTACTCTATTTGACACTGTAAAGCTAAAAGTGTAGCATTATCGGATGCACCTGCGTCTAATACATTCTCAATGATTAAGTTAACTGCATCTTGCAGAGAAAGATTGGTATCGTTAAAAATCTCTTTGATCTTTTCGTTAGAAATTAAACCCCAAACCCCATCTGAACAGAGTAATAATAAATCTTGATCTTCTAAGGTTAATACTAATTGATTAGTAGTTGCCGTTAAGTTTTGAACATAATCATGACTAAGGATATTTTTTGATCCTAATGATCGTAAAAGAAGACTGCGATCTGGATGTTCTTTACTCTCTTCTTCTGTCATTTCTCCATTATTAATTAATAGAGCAACATAGGAATGATCTTGACTAATTTGTTGTAAGTTTCCTCGGCGTAATAAATAAATTCGACTGTCTCCAACATGGCCAATCATTAACTGTTCATTAACCCCTAAAACTACACTTAATGTTGTCCCTCCATTATCAATTTCTGAGGCGATCGCTTGATTCGCTTTTTGAAAAACATTGACTAACCAAGTCTCCCTTTCTTGTGGATCTTTAAACTCAGTTAAAATGCTCTCTTTTAAGACAGTTTCCACTGCTATTCTACTCGCAACTTCCCCTTGTGCCATTCCTCCCATTCCATCAGCAACAACTCCTATCATTAAGGTTTGTTGAGCATTTAATTGTTGTTGTTTAAAGCCAAAATAATCTTCATTTTCTAAACGATCTAGTGATAATCCCACTGTAGAAAGACTCGCCATATTCCAAGTTACTTTTTTAAAGGTAAGTTCCTGACGGATTTTTAGTAATAATTGACGTAATCCTGTTAAGGTTAATCGTTCTTCAGGAATTGGAGAAAGGACTTTTTTAAGTAACTGATAAAATTGAGGAATTGGATTAATTTTAAGATCAAAACTATCTTCATGATTGGGCAATTGATGATGAAGAATTTTATAAAGTAATGCCCCTAGGGTATAACTGCTCATTAATTCATTAATCGGAGAACTTGTGGCTAATTCGGGGGCGCAATATGCTCCACTTAATCCTCTAGAAGGTATATCGTTTTCAGAAAAAACTTGGGTTAAATCATAAAGTTTTAAACGCTCTTTAAATTCAGTTAAAGCAGGAACTAAGTTGATTAAATTCCATTTTCGCTCTGATAAATATGAACAACATTGACACAATTGAATGATTAAATTGAGTGCGGATAAATCTAATGGGTATTTTTGAGAAGAATAATCTTCTATTAGGGTTTCTAAAGAATTATCAAATGAAGGAAACTCAGTTAATAGTAAAATATGTTCTGAGGGACTTTCTAATTCTTCTTCGAGGAAAAATTCAGGTAAATACTCTTCTTCTAATTCAGTTTCTTGATCATCAATCAAATCTTCTTTTAATGGTTGTTTAGACTCACTTTCTATGCCTTCATTAATTTCCTCTGCCTCTGTATTTTCTAGATCAGAATTATTAAGAGGGTTTTTAATCTCATCACCTGTTTCTTCATTTTTTTCAGTCATCAATAAAGTAACAGCAGCTTTATTTTCTACGACTTCTTGCTCATCTTTATCCTTTTCTATTGGTTCATCAACTTCATTATTTCTTTTGAGATCAACGACGACTGACTCCCTTTGTATTTGAGTCAGTAAAGGGACAATTAAACCATAACTATTCAAAGCTTTTCTAATTTCCAATTCACGAACTAAACCACTATTTAAGTTGCCTACTCGTAACAAACCTAATTGAGGAATTTCTCTCTCGGTCGATTCTAAATTAAGGCGATTCCATTCAACCTTAAACGCAAAAACTTGAGGGGTAAAACAGCCAAGATAGGAAAGTATTTTTATTTGATAATCTTCTACATTAAAGCTAACTTGTTCAGCTATCGTTAATATGTCTTGTTCTGTGGAGAGATGCGGATTCATAGTGATAAACCATTATTCAAAAGAAAACAGGAGAGGAAAGCTTAGTTACTCGATTATTTCCTCTCCCAAAAAAATTTAATTTAAGGACTTTTGAAAGTAAAAACTACTTTAGCAAAAGCGACTTCATCCCCATCATTCAGGGGAGTTGGTCCCATGATTCTTGCCCCAAATCGAGTTTGTCCAAACGGTTTAATATAAGTTCCATTAGTAGAACTATCTTTAACCATCCAAGTCCCATTTTCATAAATAATTTCTGCGTGTTGTTTGGAAATGGTTTCATTCCCCAGAAAATGCTCTAAATCAATATCAACCGGTCCATATTCTTGGGTAAAAATTCCAATTAAAGCATTGTTAGTAATCGGGAATTCTGGAACAGGTGCATTGGGAACTTTAGATATTAGTCTTGCTGTCACTGTTGCTGGATTTACAGGAGGAGGAGGGGGTGAGGAAAAAGAGGGGGAAGGAATAGGGGAGGGTTCTGAAGGGATAGAAGGTTTTGGTGGGGGAGGAGTGATGGTTGGAGAGGGTGTGGGGATTATGGTAGGGGAGGGAGGTTGTATGGATGGTGGTGGTGGGGGTTGTATG
>JBFRWG010000188.1:0-11021 GCA_051439445.1 Crocosphaera sp. | reverse complement strand
GACGGGGGTGACTAGCAAGCCGATTAGCACTTTTTCTTCAGGGTGAGATTCCCTGACCTTAGCAGACAACGCTGTTCGGTCTGCGATTATTCAGATGATCAAGTTTGAGTAAGTTTCCAGGAGCGGTAAGGCTGCATGATAAATTAAATCGTCATAAGGGGGATCAAATCGCTCCACAAAGCTTTCAATTTGCTTTTTAGCTAGACTCTCGGTTTGAAGATGGTTACTCATGTTTTGCTCACCGCTCCTCTGACGACATCAATAGCTTGACTTAAACCTTGATCATCTAAGGGAAACATGGGAATCAGATACTGTAACACTTGAGCGGAACTTCCAATCCACCGTTGAGGGGGCATAGGATTTAATAGTGCGATCGCCTTAGTATAACGTTGAAATTGACGCAATACCCTGGTCATTTCCCGAATACGAGGTAAACGCAGATAGCCCCTAGCTGCTCCCACATCGCTTACTATGAGGATACTGCTATTACTGTCACACTTTGCCATCACTTCTAACAAGGGAATGGGTTTAGTTAAATAAATATCTTGATAGACATAATCTGAAGGAATATTGTGGAAATAAGCCACATCTACCCGTTCTGGATTTAAACTACTTTCATATTTAGCCGTTTCAACTAAATCACGGGTAAAATGGTGAAAAGGAGTCATGGAACCATTTTGATCAATCAACAATAATAAATGAGCATAATTGCGCTTTTGTCTTTGAAACACTGGAGCTAGAAAAAAGCCTTGATCTGCTGTTTGTTTAATGGTGGCCTCTACATCCAAGACATCTTCGGGTCCATCGGCAATAAGACAGCGAAGATATCGCCAATTGTAGACCATTCTCCGACGGGTAACAGGATAATAAGTATGAAAGGGTGTTGTGGATTGAGGTTGAACTGATTTAGAAGGAGGAGCTTGTATGGGAACTCCTGCAAGCTGTGTTTTTGGTTAATGAATCTAAAAACCATGTCAAACTATTGACAGGATCAGCCAATTTATGCCAATCTGTAAAATGAAATAAGCGGATTGATCTTAATTGAAGTCCTTGACGTATATTTTCAATAATTTTTTCAATTAATTGTTGCTCATATAATTGTTGCTGATCATCATCAATAACCCGAAAATATGTCCCTAATCGATTTAATAGGCCGATTTGGTCTAAGCGACTATCAGAAGAAAGTCCAACAGGAAAATAGCGAAAATCTGTAACTTTTTCTCTCAGGTAATCACTCATGTATTCAACATATAATTCTCCCATTTTTAGATGACTTTCTTCTATCAAAAAAAGAATGGTTCCACTTTGGTTCTCACATTTGTTCCAAATCGATTCAAATTTTTTTTTCGGGTCATCAAAGTCAATTTTCCTAATCCTTTCTCTAAATTTTAAATTTAGGCGATTTTTGTCCCAAGATTCCTTTTCAGCTTGAGCAATTTTTTGATTAATTTGTTCGGTATTTTTTTTGAATTTTTTTTGCTGATCTTTATTTCCTTTTTCCTCTGCTTGTAGCTCTTTATCAATGGATTTAGCCAGTTCTTGAGCAGAAGAATCTGGAGTCAAATAATAAGTATTATGATTATGAATAGTTTTAGCAACTTGATTCTTTCCACCTTTTATTTGATTTTGAATTCCTAAGCTTTGATCTTGATTGTTCTGCTCCATAAATAAAAGTAGATTAAAGTCAATATCATCTCAAAAATTTAATGATGACTAGGAAACATTCAGATAAGTTAATGATTATTCAGAGTCTTTGTAGTATCTATTGTTATTAATTTCCATAGCAATTTGATTTTCTCCACCTTCTACATTATTGATCATTCCTTTAGCCTGATCTCGATTAATTTGTATTTGTTGCTTTTTATTTCCACGTTTTCCTTTATTAATTTCTCCAGCTATATTTTGTATCTGTTTGGAAAATTCTGGCTCTTTTTTCATAATAATCTTGAGATAGTCTCCCACGGTCTCTAAATCATCTTTAGAACCTTCTGCTGCTCCTTCAAGTGCAGAGAGTGCATCAGCATCACCTTGAAATTGAGACTTCACCTTATCCCACACCATCTTTCTTAAGTCATCAATCCTCTTCCATGCTGAGTCGGTAAATTTTTCGACGGTTTTTTCAAAAGCTTTGGTAAAGGCTAAAGTAGCGATCGCACTAGCAGTTAAAATGGTCGGTTCCATTGGCGTTTTTTCCGAGATGATTTGTTTATTTTAACAAAACACGGGACGTTGAAAACTCCTATTTTTAAACAGGAGATGTTGAACAATGAGGAGATTCCCCCGTTCAATGGACTCCACAAACTTTTTATGTTTTCTGGTTTCTATTGGTAAACAGGGACTACTGCAATGCAAAAAAAGTATTAGAACCCCATATTTGACTATTAAGTTTTCTTGGTACTGTTTGGTTTTTGTTTCTTTAATGGGGTTGAATTTGTACAGAAGAAATGGTTTCTTGATTAGATAATTGAACTAAGCGATCGCCTCGTCCATCTTTGCCCCATATTTTAATATCTTTAGCTGCTAGGATAAGGGGTTTATTTTGATTGGTTAATAAGGTAACTTGATCACTATTAGCAACTTCTATCATGGTGCATAAACTATCAGTTTTTTGCGCAAATTGTAGAGCTTGTGTACCAATATCTCCTAATTTTGTCATGCGTAACCCTGTGACATTTAAGCGTTTACCATAACCTAGTTTAGATACTAATAAAACAGTTTTATTTTCATCTAAAGTAACGCAACCAATAATGGTTTCTCCGTAGCGTAATTTTAAGGCTTGATTTCCTTGAGAATTACGACCCATGACATGGATAATTTCATCAACAACGGGAAACCGTAAAATACGACCACTGGACATAGCAATGGTCACTTCTTCTCCTTCTTTTGTCAGGGAAACATAATCAAGATAATCATTATCTCTGAGCTTAATTAAGACTAATCCTCGATTGGTTAAACTTTCTAATTCTGACAGTTGAATCCGTTTAATTTTTCCTTGATTGGTCAACAATAATAAATCTTGATTTTCTGTATTTTCTGATAGGAAGAAAATAGAGATGATTTTTTTACTATCTCGCTGTGCGCTTTTAGGCAATAAACTTAATAAAGGTATGGATTGAATATCAATGGGAGGAACTTCAGCAACATTGACCGGATAAGCTTTACCAATGTCAGTAATTACTACAAATTGTTCTCTTTCTTGAATCGGTTCGCTATAACTAGCAAGATAATTTTTGGGGATTTGCTGCTCAGGCGATCGCCAGCAAATTGTCCCTTGAACTGTCATTTCTAGTCTGGCATCTTTAGGAGGAGTTTGAGGGGTAAACAAACTAAAAGGTTGAGTGTTTTGATTTGATTCATCTTCAGTTTTTATGCGAGATTCTCTCTTAGTATTAGGCTGGGTTTTAGACGTTTCTTTGTTGACTTGTTGAGGTTTTTGTCCTTTAGGTTGAACAATTTTAGTGCGTCTTTCATCTCCATATTTACGTTTAAGCGATCGCAGTTCTTTTTTTAGCACTTTCAAAAATTCCTGACGTTCGTTTAACAGGGTTTCTAACTCATTAATTTGTGCTTGTAACTGATCGTATTCAGCTTGTAATTTTTCTCTTTCTAATCCAGTTAAACGACGCATCGGCATAGCTAAAATACCGTTAGCTTGTGCCTCACTTAAATCCAATTCTTGTTGAAATTGCTGTTTCGCTGTCGTGCCATCAGCAGCATTTCGCAAAATATCAATCATTCGGTCTAAATCATTTAAAGCAATCAATAATCCTTCTAAAAGATGTAACCGATGACGACAATCTTCTAGTTCATGATTATATTGACGGGTTAAGGTTTGTTCTCTAAATTTGAGGAATTCCTCTAACAGTTGACGCAGGGATAATTGACAAGGTTGATTATCCACCAAAGCTAACATAATTGCCCCGAAATTTTGCTGTAGGGGGGTTTTTTTATACAACTCTTTTAAGACAGTTTTGGCCACAGCATCCCGTTTTAACTCGATCACCACTCGCATTCCCGTGCGATCGCTTTCATCCCGAATATCAGCAATACCCTCTAAACGACCATTGTTGACCAAATCAGCAATTTTCTCGATCCAGGCGGATTTATTCACCTGATAAGGCAATTCTGTGACAATAATCGCCGTTCGTTCTTTTCGTCGTTTTTTCCCCACATCCATGCGTTGAATACTCACCACACCTCGTACAGGAATACTCCCTCTACCATTGCGATAAGCATCCCCAATCCCTTGAGTATCGATAATTTCTCCCCCTGTAGGAAAATCAGGACCGGGAATCAGTTTCCATAGCTTTTCATCCGATAAGTCAGGGTTATCGATCAACGCAATTAAACCATCCACTAATTCTCCTAAGTTGTGGGGGGGAATATTAGTGGCCATCCCCACCGCAATACCTGTGCAACCATTGAGCAATAAATTAGGCAGTTGAGCCGGTAAAACAACCGGTTCTTGTTGAGAATTATCAAAATTGCTACTAAAATCGACGATCGCCTCACTAATCTCTGTTAGCATAGCTTGATCCCCTATGGGAGAGAGACGTGTCTCTGTATAACGCATGGCCGCCGGTGGATCGTTATCCACCGATCCAAAGTTACCGTGTCCCCCCAATAAGGGGTAACGACTAGAGAAGTCTTGTACCATGCGGACTAAAGCATCATAGACCGCTTGATCCCCGTGGGGATGGTATTTCCCCAACACATCCCCTACCACGCGAGCGCATTTACGAAACGGGCGATCGGGGGTTAAACCCAGTTCGTGCATAGCGTAGAGAATGCGACGGTGAACCGGTTTGAGGCCATCCCGCACATCAGGTAAGGCTCGTCCCACAATCACACTCATGGCATACTCTAAATAGGAACGTTGCATCTCTGCGTGCAAAGCTGTGGGGATAATTTCTCCTGTTCCTACGAGTTTCAACTTTTGTGCCATAAGTGTTTCTTTCCTCTTGAATTAGTCATGTTAGGGACTGTCCCTATTATTTACAGCATACTGTATTCAAAGTCCACCGACCGTTCTTTAGAGTGGGAATGTAGAATGCTAGATAGGGCTTTTAAGGTGACAAAAACCTTATGTTATCATGACTCACCATTAAGAGTGTAGGGAAATGATGGTTGAAGTCACCAGTTTCTCCTTTCAGTTAAGGACACAACTGTGATCGCTTTGCTCGAAGTGAGAAGTCAGAAGCGATAAATACGGTCAACGAGGATAATTTACGATATAGTTGAAAAACAATGCTGATGTATTTGCTCTGTATAAAGCTAGTTTTAGCAACATTTATGATTAAAATTAGTGAGATTTCCATCAGACTTTTTGCTTATCTTAGCGGTATTATCAAATTCAAAAATGTTAAAAAAGTATCATGCAAAAGCAATGGGAATAATTGGAATTATAACGTTAAGTTTTTCTCCATAAGATACTTTGTAAATGGAGTTGAGGTTAAAAAAAATAGTGAAGATCAACAAACTTTAAAACAAGAAGAAAAACTGGAAGAGATTAAAAACTTAATCAATCAACTTCAATATAGTATGCTTAATGAGGCTCAAATTAAGGAAGAAGATAAAATTGAAGCATTACAGCAAATAGAAATTTTAGCAAAATCAGCTAAAAATCATTCTAATCTCAAAGAAAAAAAAAGTGCAAATACAGCTATTAAAATTCTCAAAGGGACTATAAGTGATCTACCAAAAGTGACTGAGTTAGTCCAAAATGTTAACAAATTAATACCAGAAATTGCTAAACTATTAGGATTGTGATTATCTTCCCTAGAAACCCTAAATTTTGTATATATTTTTAAGAGATTTGTCCCTATTTCTGAAGTCTTGATGAGAAATGTCCTTCTCCAACTAACTCTTAATATAGCAATTAAGTTTCAGTTGTGAGAGAATGGGCAAAAGGATTTAACATTTTTAAATTCCTACAAGGACGCATTTGTAGGGACATAATATTATTATGTCCTGATAGATTTTCGCTTATCATTATTATTAATATACTAATAAATTGTATTTCTTTGCTGATAAGGACGTTTGAGAGAAGCGATCGCCTGTTGTAAAGTTTCAACTTCCATACAAGTGCCTCCTGTTGCTCCTGCCATTGTGGTAATATGTTCTTCCATTAAGGTGCCACCAATATCATTACAACCCCATTGCAACGCTTCTACTGCTCCATTTAAACCTAATTTTACCCAACTGGGTTGATGATTCCTGATCCATTTGCCCAGGAAGAGGCGAGAAACGGCGGTTAGGAGTAATGTATCATTAAGACTGGGTTGCTCTCGTTGAACGCGATTTTTCAAAGGTTTGGGAGCATCTTTTCCCACAAAGGGTAAAAGTATAAATTCAGTGATTTTTGCAGCATAATTATTATTGATAGCAGTTTTTTGTATGTTTCTGATCTGACTTAAATGTTTAATTTGTTGCTCTGGTGTTTCAATATGGCCACATAACATGGTGCTGGTTGTATATAATCCTAAACGATGGGCTAAACTAATAATTTCTAACCAAGTTTGACTATTAATTTTTTCAGGACAAATAACCCGTCTTACTCTATCATCTAATACTTCGGCGGCAGTTCCTGGCATTGACCCTAAACCTGCTTCTTTTAAGCCTAGAATAACATCAGTATAGGTAAGTTTATCTTCTCTAGCAATAAATTGTATTTCTTGGGGAGAAAATGCGTGGAGATGAAGCTGTGGAAAGACTTCTTTAAGACTACTGATTAATTTTTGATAGTATTTTAGGGAACTGTTTTGTATTTTAGCTTGAGGATTTAATCCTCCCTGCATACAAATTTCTGTGGCTCCTTTTTTTACTGCTTCGGTTGCTTTTTCGATAATTTTTTCTATACTAAGCCAAAAAGATCCTTCTTGTTCGGGATCGCGTCGAAAAGCACAAAAATTACAATGTTGTTCACAAATATTGGTAAAATTAATATTCCGATTAATAATATAAGTGACCGTATCTCCTACTTGTTTTTGTCTCAGGTTGTCGGCACTTTGACGAATTTTATTGATAATAGTTTCATCTTTTTGCGACAGAAGGAGAAGAGCATCCCTTTCTGATAACTCGTGATCATTTTCTACTTGTTCTAAAATATTCGTTATGGATCTGACTTGACTAATCATAAGAATCTATTAATAATTATCATATTGCCCGTTTCATAATTATATCAAACTATTTCTTGTTTTAAATCGGTGTCTTAAATTTATGAAAGTTTCAGAAAAACAGATTAATGTCATTCTTTTATTATCTATTGCTGTCGCTGTTCTGCTGAGAATTATTAATTTAGACAGTCGAGAATTTTGGTACGATGAAGTCTTGTCTTTGCTACTATCAACCGGACAAAAACTTAATTATAGTAATACTCCAGATGTCCCCATTCTCTTAGCTAATTATACCAATTTACTGAAACTTCCTGTTGAAAATAGTTTCTCAGATTTCCTAATAACCATTGAGAAATTTTTAAAAGGTTTAATGGGAGAACCTCATCCTTTTTTATTTTTTTTAGAACAACATTTTTGGTTAAGATTATGGGGAAACTCCGAAGCAGCAATGCGCAGTATTATTGTTTTATTTAGCTTAGGTTCTATTGGATGCGCTTATGGGTTAGGAAGAAGATTATTAGGACATAAAGGAGGATTACTATTCGCTTCGTTACTGGGTTTAAATCCTTACTATCTTTTCCATTCTTTAAATGTAAGGATGTATTGCTCATTAGTTTTTTGGGTATTATTAAGCAGTTTTTCTTTAGTGGAATTAATTAGCTTAAATCTTGCTAAAAATAATAATAACAAAACTAAAATATTTTGGACATTAGTATTGATTCTTTCTCTAGCATCGGGGTTAATGACATTTTACTATTTTGCTGTTTTTATGTTGGCTTTAGCTGCATTAGTTTTATGGTTAGATCGACCCAGATGGTGGCAATATGCTATTTACTTTATCAGTAGTGTTCTCATTACCATCCCTTGGGTTTGGTGGGGAACTAGACAGCAATTAAGAAATGCTGATTTAGGAAGATTCTCTGCTAAAGATGGTTTATTCGTAAATCTATTAAAACATTTTCAAGAGTTTCTTGATGTCTTAGGAATTCATTTATTAATTGGTGATTGGTCGAGTATTTTATCTCCATTTCTCATCACCCTAGCAGGATGTTTTGTTGTAATTGTTTTAAGTATCTGTAGTTTTCACCTTTGGAAAAATCAGCAACGAGAATTATTAATTATTGGCTTAATCTTAGGTATATTACCCTTAACTTTAATGTTACTAATGGATATTGTTACAGGAAAATTTACCTTAGCATTTGGTTGGGGACGTTCTGTAATTTTTGTTTTACCAGGATGTTTATTATTGTTAGCTATTTATCTAGAAAAAGCTAACATGAAGTTTAAAAACTTAGCAATTATCGGCATCCTATTGCTCTATTTAACTATCAATATTAGTGATTTTAGTTTACGTTCTCGTTGGATGTTTCATCAATTAGCAGAGATTATTAATGAACAGCAAAATACTCCTACATTAATTATAATGGACTCCCAAGCTTGGGGTCATGTTCTCCGTTTAGCTTATTATCTTCCCATGAATTCTCCTATTAGTCTATTGGCTCAAAAATCAAATAATTTTGTCTCTGTTGTTGAAAAAAATATCAATCAAAATACCGAAAAATATCAACGTATTTTATGGTTACAAAGTCATCGTCCTGTTTGGGGTAAACCCAGTACAGAAGAACAAAAACAACAAGTTGAAAACCTTTTGAATCAAAGTTACAATTTACAACAGTCTCAACCGTTAGTAGGAACCTGGGAATTAGATAATTTTACCCTAAATGTTTATCAAAAAAACATCTAAAAGAATGTAGAATTTAGAATGTGCGAATTTAGAATCACTGTACCACCAACCCCTTGAGTGTTTTTGTTCCCTGTAGTTCCTCGTTTGATGGCCATTACCCGCAACCTCTTAACTGCCTTCCCTTGATTTTGCCATTGTTCAACGATTTAAACCCTTATCCTTGATTTTTCTTGAGAAATCACTAGGATTGATTATAGAGCGATCTCACTTGAACATAGCAATGAGAAGGAGAGAAGAGAAAGGGGATTTCACCGGCGATTTTTAAGTGGATTGTAAGGAAAAATCACCTTTGACAAAACCTGCTCGTTCGGAAGAAACAGTTACAGAAACAACAGTTTCTGTAGGACTTTTCACTACCCATTCTAGATGACAACGGTAATCTGTTCCTTTGGCAAACCAACTTAATGCTTTATTAGAACGTCCTTCTAAATGGTCGATTTCCTGTTCTAAGTTTCCACTAATTAAACTCACTCCATCAGGTAAAGATAAAATAACTTCCATTGGTCTGACTACCTTACGTTCTAAAGCTTTTTGGCTGGTATAAGTGGGCAAAAATCCCTGATTTTCTATCTCTAGAACAAGATGATAAATGTCTCCTCCAACATAAGTTACATCAGTGCGAGAAATCATTAAACGAGGACACATTAAAGCAAGAGTAATAGCAAAATCACATTGTTTTTTGCACAAATCAGGTAAATATTGTATTGGAGCATTTTGCCAAACATTTTTATAATCCCATCCTCCAATTTCTACTTTTCCTAACTGAGGATGGTCAAAAGGTTGCCAAGGAATAAACCCTTTTCCCTGTAGGTTTTCATCATTCCATTGTAACAATTTAAGCTCATCTTCAGGAGGATGCCAACGATTCCATTCCACATAATGATCTTTTTTGATCCCCGCTTCTGTAGCTGCATCCCATAACTCAATGGTGAAGCCAAACCAGCCAAAATGATCGTAACCATAGTCATCCATTACCCCATAAGTGACTTCTTTGGGATGATAACGAAAATCATGATAAACAGAAACACATTCATAACCAGTGATTGTCTTCCCCTTCCCTCCTAAAAGTTTATAGATTTCCAAATCTTCTACCGGAAAATCCTCATCCGGGTGGGTACTGTAAGGACGGAGAATGACCGCAGAATAGGTATGATAACTAATAAAGCCATTAATATTGCGGTTTTTCTGCCAAAATTCGGCTTCAGCACGAGTTTCAGGTTCAGAAAACGGAAAATCTCCTGCTCCTTTTTGAGTTCCTTCTGGGGCCCAGAGATGGGGATAATTGCGGTTAAAGTCCATCCCTTCCACGGGGGGAGCTAATTTAATAGAATAGCCGTCATAGTTGCGGATTTCCCCTTCAGGTAAGATGGTATAGTATTCGCCTCCAAACTCTTCTGGTTCACGACGCACCATCAAACGAGAATCTTGTTCTGAGATTTTCCAGGCCCCACACTCATCAGGGATTCTCATCTCCAAAATTAAGTTATCACCATTAATATCTTGGCGATGGAGTCCATCTTGTTCATCGTCGTAGGGATAAGGACGAATACTAGAGCGCAAACGATGGGGAGAAGTTAAGTATTTTTCCGCTCCATCAACAGCTAACCGTGGTAAAACATAGATGGTGTAATTATCTAATAAACGGGTTAGTTTTTCGTCTTCAGAGTACCCGTGACATAGATGATAAATAATATAACTGGCAACCGCTGACCCTGTAATCTCTCCAGCATGAGTATTGCCATCCATCCAATAACCCGGTTTTTCGAGATAATTTCCTGTGTTTTTATTGGTGAGAATAGCTAACCAAATATCTCGTTTAGCGTAACTCATCCCAATGACTTTTAATTCCACCAGTTGGGGATAAGTTAAAGCCATATTTTGAAGATAATCTACCAGTTCTTGATAGGTATAATAGTGACTAAAATCAAAGGAAGTCATGGACTATTATGGTGATTAGTTTTAATTAAAAATCAAAAATAAAAAGGTTGAAAAATATTTTTTCGAGATGTAGAAGACATTTTTGTCTCCCTACTTTTGAACAATACCAAGATAATCAGCTTTGCCTATTTCTACACCACAATGACGAAGAATATCATAAGCCGTAGTCACATGAAAATACACATTAGGAAGAATGAAATACAACAGAAAGGATTGTCCCTGTC
>JBFRWG010000187.1:0-21139 GCA_051439445.1 Crocosphaera sp. | reverse complement strand
CTATCGTAAAATACTTAGGTAAAAAATGCAACTCCCTAGTTAATAATTATTTGTAAAAAAGAAGGGCATCGAACCCCTCTTTTTTACCCGCCTATCATCCCGACACTGACCTACGGTACAGTGCGGGGTTTCTCGGCGGTAAGCTAACAGAAACAATATCACTAACTTTTGATCTTTGATGGGGAATAGCTTGTAAGCGAATCGCTTCTTGTATTCTTTTAGCAACAGTTATGGCTCCATCTTGTTCTGTATGAGGTAAGATCATAGCAAATTCTTCTCCTCCAAAACGGCCTACTAAATCCCTAGGTCTTTGGATAGTATCTTCTAGAATTTTAGCGATTATTTTTAAAGAATCATCACCCATTTGATGTCCATAAAAATTGTTATAAAATCCGAAATAATCGAGATCACACATAATTAAAGATAAAGGGTTTTCTTCTCTCTGACCAATTTGCCATTCTTTGCGGATGGTTTCATCAAAGGTTCGACGATTACAAATACCAGTTAATCCATCTTTTGTGGCAATATTTTTTAGTTCTAATTCTAAGTTTTTTCTCATGGTAATATCTCTAACGTTAATGGCAAAACCATCTCCTAATTTTACAGCAATAAAATGATACCATTTTTGTTCTTGTTGATAGTAATAATTAAAGTCTTGTTCTAAGGATTTTCCTGTTTCTACTACTTCAATAAATTTGGGAAATAAATTCGGATTGTTTTTATAAATAAATCTTTTGAAGACTAATTTTCCGATTAAATCTTCGGGTTCTTGATTAAAGACTCTGGCCATAATAGGGTTAATTACTAAACAGCGAAAATCCATGATTTCTGCTGTTCTAGGATCTCTAACTGCTTCTAATGCTGCGATCGCATCAAGGGAACTGGTTAAAATACCAGAAATTAATGCCCTAGATTGATATAAAATGGCTTCTGTCTCTTTTCTTTTTCTTATTTTTTGTTTAAGATTTTCTCTTTCTAAAATCAATTTCTTTTTTTCTTTTTCTAATAATTTTTTCTGGCTTTGAATGGTTAATTGATTTTTGATTCTGGCTAAAACTTCTTCTTCTTGAAATGGTTTAGTAATATAGTCTATTCCTCCTACGTCAAAGGCTTTTAATTTATCAAAAACTTCATTTAAGGCACTA
Source organism: Crocosphaera sp. (assembly GCA_051439445.1). Classification (GTDB taxonomy): domain Bacteria; phylum Cyanobacteriota; class Cyanobacteriia; order Cyanobacteriales; family Microcystaceae; genus Crocosphaera. The sequence goes on along the minus strand of JBFRWG010000187.1, from coordinate 19,994 downwards.
ATGAAAATCACGGGAATATCCTTAGTTTTAGGATTAGATTTTAATTGATTACAGACTTCATACCCATCCAGATCAGGCATTTTAATGTCTAATAAAATCAAGTCAGGACTCTCTTTATTAATGGAAATTATTGCACTTTCTCCATCTAAAGCTTTTTTGACTTTATAATTATTGTTTTTTAAGAGATTAGCTAAAATTTTTAAATTGGGAAGTTGATCATCAACAATTAAAATAGTTCCTGCTAAATTTTCTTCTGATATAATTGTATTTTGATTCATATTTTTATAGGTTTTACTGTTCAAAAGATTCTATTACTTTTCTAATAATCTTAAATTGAAAATCATTGACTAAATTGGTTAATTTTTCTGCCAATAAAGTATTATCAGGAGAAATCTCATCAATTAATTCTAACATTGTATCATCATCTAAAGCTAGACTCGCCTCATATAACTTTTCTATCCAGTCTTGAGGGATTTTTTCTAGTTCTTCTGGGGTTAAATCTGGTAATTTTTCTGGGGTTTTCTGCTCATTTTCTTCTGCATAGATATATTCTACCCCTAAATGTTTTTGCATGGTTTCAAAAATGACTGCTTCTCGAAAGGGTTTTCTAACAAAATCATCACATCCTGCTGATAAAATAATGGCTTTTTCTTCTTCTAAAACACTAGCTGTTAAGGCGATAATTGCTGTAGCATTGCCTTTAGTTGTTCCTTTTATTGTTTGGGTGGCTTCGTAACCATCCATAACTGGCATTCTCATATCCATCCAGATTAAATGAGGTTGCCATTGTTGCCAAATATCTATGGCTTCTTGTCCATTGACAGCTTCTTTTAATTCAAATCCTAAGGGCTGTAATAATTGAATTAATAGTAACCGATTGGTCTCTCTATCATCTACAATTAATATTTTATGACGGGTTTGATTTGGTTGTAATGCAATAACATGACGAGGATATTCTTTAAGTTCTATGTTTTCTTGCTCGACAATATCAACTTTGATATCAAATCTAAAAGTTGTTCCTTTTCCTATTTGACTTTTAACTGTAATATCTCCCCCCATTAATTGTACAAATTTACGACTAATGGGTAAACCTAACCCTGTTCCTTCTTGACTATTTTGACCTGTTTCTGTTTGTACAAATGCTTCAAATAATTTGCTCATTTCTTCTTCTGCTATTCCTTCTCCTGTATCCCTAACTTCAAAAATAATCGTTGCTTTTTCATTATTATTATCCGTAATAATAGAAGAGTTTTCCTTACTAGCAACGGTGACACTTACTCCTCCTTCAGATGTAAATTTAATACCATTATTAATTAAATTAATTAAGACTTGACGGAGTTTCGTTTCATCAGTATATATATAGTTCGGAACATTATCTTGATGATCAAAAATTAAGCTTAAGCCTTGATTTTCTGCGGTAATACTTAATAAGTCTTCTAGTTCATTTAATAAGGAATGCAAATCCAAAATTTTCGGATTCAGAGTCATTTTCCCTGCTTCAATTTTAGATAAGTCTAAAATATTATTGATTAAGGTTAATAAATAGCTACCACTCTTATTAATAATGCTTGTATTTTGCTTATCTTCTTGGGATAAATATTGAGAACGCATCATAATTTGAGAAAAGCCTAAAATCGCATTTAAAGGAGTGCGTAATTCATGACTCATATTAGCAATAAAAGTGCTTTTTGCTTGGTTAGCAACTTCTGCTTTTTGTTTAGAAATTGATAATTCTTCTGTTCTCTCTTCTACTCGTTGTTCTAAGGTTTCAAAAGAAACTTGTAATTCCGTGGCCATCAGGTTGAAAGATTTAGCCAACTCTCCCACTTCATCACTGCGATCGCTCTCCACTGTTGCTTTTAATTCCCATTTTCCCCGACTCATATTTTTAGCTGCTTGATTTAATTTCAAAATCGGTTGCGTAATCCAACGAGCGGTAAAAATACCAACGATTGTGGCCATAAACAAAGCTAAAATACAAAAAATAATCGTAATTTTTGTATTAGCGTTAATCTTTCCCATAAATTCTGATTGGGGAACAATTATGGCGATTTTCCAGTTAGGATGGGTGATGTCTATGTCTAAAGGAGCTAGTTGTAACCAATATCGCTCTTGATCAAGCTGAAACTGCGATTGCGTTACAACATTCTTGTCCCTAGCTAAAGTTTCCCAGTGAATAGCAGCAGCAGCGATCACGGAATCTTTGCTCTGTGTTGGTTTCAATCGCTCGAAAGTCCCATAATAATGATAGTTCCTCTTGATATTGCCGATCTTTTCGGGTAGAAGAAATAGTTTTTCATTAACCGAGTTTGCAACCATCAAACCATCCTCATCAACAAGAACTATTCGACAATTCTGGCAAATATTGAGAGACTTCAAAAAATCTTGGATTCTGTTTAAATCAAAATTGACAGCAAAAACCCCTTGCAACTGATCTTGCTCATCAAAAAACGGAGCATAACTGCTCACTGCGAGAAGTGTAACTTTACCCACTTGGAATGGTTTTGTCCAACCAAAAGTTCGATCGCGCACTGCACCTTGATACCAAGAACGTTCTTGAACCGGGAATTTATCGATTGAGAAAGCCCCTTCACTGTGATTACCTTCTTCATCGACAACAGTTACAATCAACCGTCCCGTAACTTTTGGATCATTATAGACATATTGAATATATTCTCCGTCTGGATATTGCTCGTATCCTATCATTGTCATTTGGTGAATCACTTGAAACGTCCCGTCAGGTAAACCTAAGAGAATACCACTGACGTTTTCAAATTGGTTAATGCGTTTCCAAAGAAGTTGCTTAATCTCAGGTATATTGTTTAAATCTAACTCTTTAGTGCGAACAGCTTCAACATTCATTTTATTAATCTGCATCGCCGTCTGAAGATTCTGCTGAATGTATAAATTTACCCTTGCTGATACTTCTGTCATTAAGCTTTCTGAGAGATTTTCTACCGCTTGCTGACCACTACGATAGGATAAATAACCCACTGCTCCAACAGTTGCCAAAAGTTGCAACAAAAAGGGAACGATTAATAGGACTCGAATTGAAATTTTTGGAAATAAGGAACTCAACTTTTTACTTGGCCTCCATCCAATTTTTACCGGCCTTAAGTTCTACTACTAAAGCAATAGTTAAGGTAACGGCATTTTCCATCGTTGTTTTAATTTTATCTTCTAATTTTTCCCATTCTTGTGCTGGTATTTTAAACACTAATCGATATATTTTTAATTTTATCTTCTCATTCTTGATGCTTTTCTATGGCTTTCCAGTCAGGACATTGATTATTTTTTAGCCAACCACTGGGATGAAATCCACAAATTAATTGCGTTCTCTGTTCCTGACTATAACCATAAAATTTACCATGATAATGTTCACAACCACGACACATCATAGGACGACTTGATTTCGCTTGATTAAACCCTAACTGGGAACGCAAAACTTGACATCGAGACTGATACAGATGACGACGTTTTTTTAACTTTTGGAAACGAGAAATATTAGCAGTTTCCATAATCTAAACACTTCCTAATTCTTGTTAAATGATTTACTCTCTCTCTTTCAATAATAGACAATGGATAATTACCTCTCCCTAAAAGGGAAGAGGATTGAAAGAGTGGTTTCCATCAAAGAGGAACTGCACCAACAAGGAGAGGTTTTCAACGGAATTAATTAATTATCCATTATCCATTGATAAATATTTGCTGATAATCAGTGCTAGTTTTTCTTTGGTCTCACTGGAAATCTGCTCTTTCGGGGTAAGAATGGCATATTTTAAAGCGGAATGAGCTTCCGAAACAAAAGGATTTTGATCCAAGCGTTTTACTGTTTCTAAAATAACTTTTTGCGCATTGATAGCATTACGATGTAAATTATCAATAATCATTTCTACGGTAACGTGATCATGGTCGGGATGCCAACAATCATAGTCTGTTACTAAGGCTAAGGTAGCATAAGCAATCTCCGCTTCTCTGGCTAATTTTGCCTCTTGTAAATTGGTCATTCCAATCACAGATGCTCCCCAACTACGATATAAATTAGATTCGGCAATGGTAGAAAAAGCAGGGCCTTCCATACAGACATAAGTTCCCCCTTGATGTAAGCTAATCTCAGAGAATTGTAAACTCTCCACCGCTTCGGCTAAAATTGAAGTTAGTTGTCCACAAACAGGATGACCAAAACTAATATGAGCTACCACTCCCTCACCAAAAAAGGTTGAAATGCGTCGATGAGTGCGATCAATAAATTGATCAGGAATGACCATATCTAAGGGTTTCACTTCTTCTTTGAGGGAACCCACCGCAGAAGCTGAAATTAAATATTCCACTCCTAACTGTTTCATTCCGTAAATATTGGCACGAAAAGGCAATTCTGAGGGGGTTAGATGATGAGTACGACCATGACGGGCTAAAAATACCACTGGAACCCCATCTAAGTTTCCCACAATAAACGCATCAGAGGGTTTGCCAAAAGGAGTGTCTAACTGAATTTCTTGCACGTCCTTGAGGGCATCCATTTTGTATAAACCGCTACCACCCAGAATGCCAATTTTTGCTTGAGTTACCATTGATACAGAGGATAAATGATTAAGATGCTTTCATTAAAAATAACATCTTTGTTGAGACAAGATGTTAGGTTTGTACACTGATTTTAAAAAAAGAAGAAAAATTTTTAATAAATTATCGGAAATCCCTAGTCTAGCAGCAAAATCAACCAATATCAGCAGTTTTCACCGTTTCTAGTTCTTCTGACTCAACAGAACATTCTAAAACTAGGGAGCTTTCGAGCTTAACAACAGTTTCTAATTTTTCCCAATTGTGTGTGAAAGGTGCAGCAGCCAAACTACAGGCTTTCCATTGAGCGCGCACAGGAACACCTAATTGTTGGCACATTCCCCCCCGACGACCTTCTGTTTGATAGTAACGACAGTAACGACAAGACGAAGCCAAAAAGTTAGAGGTTTTCATGGGAATTCTCAGACAAGGCATGATTAGAGTTATGGGATTTTTCTCCCACTCCTTAATTATCTAACATGAGTCAATGTTGACTTAATCTCCTTGACGAATGCTGCTGTCTGCTTTTGACTCTAGTTGCCCAATCATCTGCTTTTATATTTTTTTAATATTTATTTTACAAAAAGAAATAAATTCTCCTTATAATCAAAGAAACTTAATTAAATTAATTTTCTGAGATCAGGTAAATTATCAGATAAAATACTGGGGATCAAGGATAAAAATAAGCTTATACAAGAATAACTTTATCAAAACTCAGAGATTATACTGAGAAAAGTGATTATTATTCTTCTGGAAATTAAGTGATTACTCTGACTGTAGCCAAGATTTTGTTTGCCAATCTTCCGTAATGCAAAGATAACATTTTGACCAGCGATCGAGTTCCACCGAAGGAGTTGGACAGTGACATTGAGGACAGAGAGGGAGAGATTTGAGATATTGTTGTATCCCTTGATTCCATCGTTTAAAAGCTTCTTCTGGGGTGTTTAGGGGTGGTAATGGAGTTTTTTGAGATGTTTCAATGGGATCAGGATAAGCGAAAAAACTGGGAGGGGTATTTTGCGCTGGTTGTTGAGGGTGAGATGGTGGGGAGGACCACTGAGCAGCAGAAAAACGGATTTTTAGCAAGGGGGAACTCGATAACTGATTATTAAGTTTTTTCACAAGAGAATGGCCTTGAAAGGATAGCTGTTGCGCCCATGCTGCACTAGAAACCCCTACCCAGAGAATATTATTTTGAATAAATAGGGGTTTACTGTGTAATGCGACTTTGTCAGAAACAAGGGTTTCCCAAAGCTGACAAACTGTAATGTAACGACGGTATTCCTCCCAGTGAGGTTCCTGTTCTAAAAGTTTGAGAAGATCATCAAGGGAACTGAGCATTTTTATCTAAATAATAGTAGGGGGTTTGAGGGTGTGTGCTTTCGTTACAAAAATGTGAGTTGAGAGGAGCAGGGGGAGGCAGAGGAAGCAGGGGGAGCAGGGGAGGCAATTAACTCATTTTTGATATTCTAGTGGTTTACAGACATACCCTAATATTATTAAGCCAATGATAGAGCCTTAATCAATCGTGACAATCACCATTAATGTAGGGTAGGTTAGACGGCTATAATTTAGGTTATAACAAGAAAATAACAATCCGTCCTAACCCACCATTTGCATGATGTATTATGAAATTATGTTCATGATTAACCCTTAATTAATCATGAAAGTTTATATTTAGGAATATTTAGACGCAATCTGCCATGATCCTAAATATACGCAGTGAAAACTACCATTAATGTAGGGTGGGTTAGACGGCTATAATTTAGGTTATAACAAGAAAATAACAATCCGTCGTAACCCACCACTGGTACCACAGAGGTACAGAATTAGTCAAAATCCTCTGTCCCTGGTTAGGTATTCCTATTACAATGGGACAAAAATGGCTAGAAACAGCGAAAACCAATAAGTAGCTAGATGAAAATAAACTTAAAATAGGATATAGGAGTCAGGCGTCAGAATGGGACTTTCATTTCTATTTTGACCATCATTTATAGATCGCACAATAATATCTGACCATCTCCCGTTTAAATCTCAATTCATATAACCTGTTATAACAGGTTATATGACAGGGAAAAGAAAAATGTCTATTCCCTTAATTCGTAGTGCTATATAAATCCTAGAGACGACCAATCCCAAAAAAATTCACCTCCACTATAATGTAGAGGTGAAGCAAAGTGATATTAAAAGCAAAAAGTAATTAATTAATTTAGCTGACACCAGCATTGGAAGAAGCATAGACAGCAACCGTGAGTAAGCCACCGATGAGCAATAAAGCTCCAACACCCATGATAATGTAATTACGTTGTTCAGAGGCACTGGGAGGCTGGGCTTCATATACTTGAGGTTCTGCAGCAAAGTTATTTAAGCGTCCACCTTCTTCTGTGGTATAGGGCATGAATAAAGTCCTCTTATGTACTTTTTAAAATTTAGTTGTCTATCCTTAATATAATATAAAAAAACTTTACAAACAAGTCCTAACACGTGCGATCTCTTGATTTAGAACAATTGTCCTGAAAATCTCAACACCCTACTATGACCCTAGGGAGTGTCTGCTTTCGTTACAACAATCTTAGTTGAGGGGAGCAGGGGAGGCAGAGGAAGCAGGAGAGGAAATAACTCATTTTTAATATTCTAGTGGTTTGCAGACAGACCCTAGAACAATCATTATTTACAATACTTTTGTCTCCTTAAAGGATAGCATATATGTTTCAAGAAACAACCTTATTTCTCGTTTGTGGTCTAGGCAGTTTAGGACAACATTGTGTCATTGCGCTCAAAAAGTTTGGGGTCAAGGTGATTGCTATTGAACAAACCATACCGAAAAGTTGGGAGTTTCCTGAATTACCCAAACTTTTGGAAGAATTAATTATTGGAGATTGTCGTCAAATTGAAGTTTTAGAAAGAGCTAAATTACAAGAATGTCGCTCTGTTTTAATTGTCACCAGTGATGAAGAAGTGAATGCTCAAACAGCATTAACGGTGAGGGAATTGAATGCTAATATTCGTTTAGTGATGCGTTGTGGTCAAGAAAACTTAAATGAACTGTTGAATCAACAGTTAGGAAACTTTTTTGCAGATGATCCGACTCAATTAACAGCTTCTGCCTTTGCTTTAGCCGGTTTAGGAGATGAAACCATTGGTTTTTTTGCCATCAATCATTATCGCTTTCAGGTCATCAAACATCAAGTTCAAGGGAATGATCCTTGGGGTTATGGCGCAAAAATTTATGAATTAAACAATAAAAAACGTCGTATTTTAAGTCATATTTCCTCTGAAAATAATCAATTCAAAGGATTTTATCAATGGCAACTCAATCGGTCAATCAATTTAGGAGATACTTTGATTTATGTCGAATTAGTTGATGAATTTTCTTTGAGAAAGTACCAGGGTTTACCTCAGACTAAAAAGCGACGGAAACAATGGAAAGAGCAACTTCAAAAATTTCTTAATCGCTTCAAATTAGAATTATCAGAATTAGGAAATTTTAGTTTATTGCGGCAAGTTCGCACTGTGGTATTAGTTTGTACTGTATTGATTCTAATTTTGTTAATTATTGGAACATTGCTTTTTCAATTTTATTATCCTGATACGACATTAATTTATGCTTTTTATGCCACAGCAATTTTATTATTAGGGGGTTATGCTGATCTTTTTGGCAACTTTGAACCTGTCGCCTCTATTCCGCCTTGGTTACAATTTTTTGCTCTTAGTTTAACGGTTATTGGTACAGCTTTTGTTGGGGTTTTATATGCTGCTTTAACCGAAGCATTACTATCAGCTAAATTTCAATTACTTCGTCCTCGTCCCATTATTCCCCAGAAAGAACATTTAGTGATTGTTGGTTTGGGAAAAGTCGGTCAACGAGTGGCTAATTATTTAAAAGAAGTCAAACAACCTCAAGTGGGAATAACCTTTAATCCTGATTTTGATCGCACTATTTTACCTGATATTCCCCTCATTATTGGTAACTTAAAAGATTCTTTTAGTCAGGCAAATATTAATACAGCAAAAAGTATTATTATCACGACAGAAAACGAGATGTTAAACCTAGAAATAGCGTTGATGACCCGCTTAATTAATCCTGAAAGTCATTTAGTTATTGGTGCTTATCGTAAAGGTTTAAGTGAAAGATTAACTCATCTTCTGAAAAATGCTCAAGTCATTAGTTCTTATGCTGTTGCTGCTGAAGCTTTTGCTGGGGCAGCTTTTGGGGAGAATATTTTAAGTTTATTTCGTCAACAAAATAAGACAGTTTTAGTTACAGAATATCAAATTGCAAGTAATGATACTCTGAATGGTTTACTGATTGCAGAAGTATCTTATGGTTATGATGTAGTGGTTATTTTTTATGAAAATATATCTCAAGAAATTCAATTAATGCCTTCTCCAGAAATTAGATTAAAAGTCGGCGATCGCATTATTGTTTTAGCCACAGTTGACGGTTTACAGAGGATCGAAAAAGGTGATATTTTATTAACTTCTCGTTGTTGGGGGGTTAAAATTTATTCTATTCCCAATCAAGATGCTGCCTTTGAAGGGGCTAATGCGATCGCTCGCATTTCTGGATGTGATTTAGGGTTAGCCAGAAAGTTAATGAAGTCTCTACCTAAAACTTTACCCATGCCGTTTTATGAACATCAAGCTCAATATTTAGTGAGAGAATTAAGTAAGGTTTTAATTAAAGCAGAATTAATTAAATTATTGACTTATTGAGATGTTATAAGGAGTTTAATTAATTGTTTTTTCCCTAAATCATCTAACTTTTCCCAGAGTAAATCATAAGCAGATAATCTCATTTGTCCTTTTTCATTATTTAAGATTTGAATCGCCAGCAATAATCCTTCTTCTCCATAGTTTAAAACACTACTCAATGCTTCAGATAATGCTGACATCTTTTCTTGTTGTGATGGGGTGAGTCTTTGATGTTTAAGATGATTAGACATAACAAAATTTTACCTAATTGTAGGGCGGTGTGGTTTTCTGGGAATCTGTTATCCTCAACTTTCCTCATATTAGTTGTATTTTAACTTGTATAATCACGTTGCTTTATGCTTTTTTAATTTTTTTGATTTGAAAACTGAAGTAGATTAAATACTGTTTATTCCCTGAATTCCAATAAGTTCATCAAGATAACACTAAAAAAGTAACATGACTGCTTTTTTATACCATTCTTATGAGTTAACTAAAGGAGAAATACGATGTTTCGTAGAATTGATGGTAGCAACAACAACCTAGATAACCCTGAATACGGTCAAACTAGAGAAAACTTACTTCGTTTGACACCAGCAAACTATGCAGATGGAATACAAGAATTAGTTGATGGTCCAAATCCTCGGACAATTAGTAACGTTGTCTTTGACCAATCAGAATCTATGCTTAACAACCGCAACTTAAGTGATTATGTATGGTCATGGGGGCAATTTCTTGAGCATGATATTACCTTGAGCAGTGTACAGTCAGGTTCGACAGCAGAAACCATTAACATTATCATTCCAGACGGTGATGCAACCTTTACACCAGGTTCATTGATTGGCGTTACTAGATCACTATTTGATGTAAATACCGGTACTGCCACTGATAACCCCCGCGAACAATTCAATGAAAATACTGCTTGGATAGATGGTAGTAATGTCTATGGTAGTGATTCACAACGGGCTGACTGGTTGCGTAGTTTTGATGGTGGAAAATTAAAAGTCACTGACCATTCTACAGGGAGTTTGCTGCCAACCTCAGGAGGCGATCCCAATGCTCCCGACATGGAAATGGATGGAGTCATTGGTCCAAGCACTTTTATTGCTGGAGATACCCGTGCCAATGAAAATGCGGCCTTAACCTCAATGCACACTTTATGGGTACGCGAACATAACCGAGTTGCTGAAATTATTGAAGCGACTCATACAGACTTACCTTTAGATCCAATTGCCCGTGATGAGGAGATTTATCAACGGGCGCGTAAAATAGTCGGTGCAGAAATACAGAAAATTACTTATGATGAGTTCTTACCCGCTTTAGGGGTAATGCTTGACCCTTATACTGGATACGACTCCACTGTTAACCCTAATATAAGTACAGAATTTTCTACTGCTGGTTTTCGTTTAGAAGATACTTTGATTAGTTCTAATCTACAACGTTTAAATGAAGATGGAACTTCTACAGAAGATGGTGTACTCCCTTTCGTCGATTCTTTATTCCGACCTAGCAGTATTACTGACGAAGGGGGGATAGAACCTTTATTGCGGGGTTTAGCTTCTCAAGTACAGCAAGAACAGATGCAAAAATAATTGACGATCTACGGGATCTATTATTTGACCCTCCTAGTGGTGGCCCAGTGGTAAATGGAACAGATTGGGCATCTGTGAATATTCAGCGCAGTCGTGATCATGGTTTGGGCAGTTATAATGATGCCAGAGAAGCATTAGGATTGAGTAGAAAGGATAATTTTAGCGATATTTCATCTGACCCTGAAGTAGTGGCATTGCTAGAGTCGGTTTATGATAGTGTTGATGATATTGACCTGTGGGTAGGAATGTTATCGGAGGATCATTTGCCAGATAGCAGTCTTGGAGAGTTAAACAAGGCGATTTTAGCGGATCAGTTTACTCGGTTACGGGATGGCGATCGCTTCTGGTATGAAAATGATAGTGACTTTGGTGATTGGGAGTTAGGGGACGAGTCTGTTTCAGAATGGTTAGATGATTTACAGTTGTCAGATATTATTAATGTGAACACTGGAATTAATAATATTTCTGATAATGTCTTCTTTGTTCCTAGTTCAGTCCAAGTCCCTGACAATAGTGCTAGTCCTGTCTCTTTAATTATACTGGCTAGTTTTTGGATAATTTTCAGCACTTCTAATATCTGGGGTCGTTTATGGAAGAGGTTGTCTACTTTCAGGATTCCCCATACCTAAAGGCTCACGGGGTGCAAGTGAATCCCCAACTATAATTTTTAATTTATAGCACTAGGCATTTTGGTGTTTGACATTAACAAAACCCGAAAGTCTTTGCCAGCCTACTTTTGACTTTTGCATAAGTGCATGAGTGCGTAGCAGTATAGTTGGGGTGTGTTCAATATTGGACGGGACGACCAAATTAGACTGGGACTTCTAAAGTTTCTATCCCCGCCAACTCAAAAGCCTCATGAACCGCTTTTAATGCCTTAACCCCTTCATCTTTAGGAACCACACAACTAATTTTAATCTCGGAAGTGGCAATCATTTTGATGTTGATATTTTCCTTAGCTAACGCTTCAAAAAACTTCGCAGCGATGCCAGGTTGTCCTACCATACCAGCCCCAACAATACTCACCTTGGCAATATCCTTATCCACAATCACCTGATCAAAGCCTTCAGCGATGCTGTTTAAAGCTTCACAGGCTGCCTCTGTCTCCCCTTCTCCCACAGTAAAAGCAATATCACGAGTGGGCATTCCTGAGAGAATACGACAGCGTTGAGATTGAATAATCGTATCTACACTGATATTCCTTTGCGCTAATACCCCAAAAATACTTGCAGCCATCCCCGGTTTATCTTTAACATGACGAATCGCAATTTGTGCTTGTTTGAGGTCTAACGCCACCCCTCGCACAGGGGGAGAGGCCTCCACTACCTCAGCCATAAGCGGGTTAGGGGCAAGATCCACATCAAACGCTTGACACAAGGCTTCGATGGCACGATCGCCTTCTTCTTGAGCAACAACACAACTGACCTTAACCTCTGAGGTAGAAATCATCTCAATGTTAATCTTGGCTTCGGCTAAGGTTTGAAACATTTTTGCAGCAATTCCTGGCCGGCCAATCATTCCTGCCCCAGCGATGGAGATTTTAGCTACACCGGTCTCCACTAATACCTCTGCTTCTTCTGACTGGGTTGGACGGCTACGTAAAACGGGGGCAATGGCTTGGGCCACCGCCTCTGCTTTCCTGGAGACGTTTTTGATTACGGTGAAGGCAATATCGTTACTATTGCCTTCGTGGATGGATTGAATAATCAGGTCTACATCTACCTTTTGATGGGCAATTTCCCCAAACAGACGAGCAGCGATACCAGGGCGATCGGGAACCCGCAACAGGGCAATTTTGGATTGCTCTGCGTCAAACTCTACTGCATCTACGGCTTTGGTAATCTCTAAACCTTCTAAGGATCTCGGTTTAGGAATGGGGGAAATAACACGGGTTCCTGGGGCATCACTCCAACTGGAGCGAACCACTAAGGGAACCCCATAGTTACGGGCAATTTCTACGGCTCTCGGATGTAAGACTTTAGCCCCTAGACTGGCTAATTCTAACATCTCATCGCAGGTAATTTCTTCCATTAATCTCGCTTCTGGAACGAGGCGGGGATCGGTGGTTAAAATCCCTGGTACATCGGTGTAAATCTCGCAACAATTGGCTTTTAGAGAGGCAGCGAGGGCAACGGCTGAAGTATCAGATCCCCCCCGACCAAGGGTGGTAATTTCTAAGTCTTCTTGGGAACTAATTCCTTGGAACCCTGCGACCACCACAACTTGGCCTTTATCGAGATGGCGTTTAATGCGATCAGGTTTAATGGAGAGAATGCGGGCCCGACTATGTTCGGCTTCTGTCACGATGCCCACTTGCGCCCCGGTTAAAGAGATAGCGGGTTGTCCTCTTTGTTGCAAGGCCATGGTCATCAAGGCAATGGTCACTTGTTCCCCTGTGGACAATAACATATCCATTTCTCGGCGAGAGGGGTTGGTAGTAATTTCTTGAGCTAAGTTTACCAGGGTGTCCGTGGTTTTTCCCATAGCAGAAACCACCACGACGACGGTATTTCCTTGCTGAGTGGTGTGATGGATACGTTGGGCCACACTTTTAATTCGTTCCACTGACCCGACGGAGGTTCCTCCATATTTTTGGACAATGAGAGCCATAGTTGAAATAGATGCAGAGATATTAATATCTTAAGTTAGCAAAATTATTGAGGGGGATGGGTGATTGTAATATTTTCTCTTGATAGTTGCCTGTTAAATCACAGTAGACGTTAGGGTGGACAAATGAGAGTTTAAACGACTCATCAAGTAGAAAACTTTGCCCACCTTAGAAAACGGTTACTTAATATTTCTTTAACAAATACTCTCTAAACGGATCTCAGTTCAATATAAGAAAATTCGTAAACAACTGATTCACATGAGAAGTCTCAAACCTTCATTCTCTCGTTAAGATAATCATAACTCTGAACTCCAAATCCTCATACTGAACTCAGGTAGATTTAATTTTAGAACGTCATGAATTCTCATCCTCTTTTATCTAGTGATCACTGTATGATTCCCGTGATCAAAACCCCTGAAGACTATCTTGTCTTTCGCATTACACCTCAAGATACGAACCGCTTGGCCATTGTCTTCGATAGTAGTATGGCTGATGATTCTTTAACCGTATGTGTGGAAATTTTTGATCCAGGGGGAAGTACCCCCACCCACCGTCATAACTTCGCTGTAGAAATGTTTTTTATTTTAAAAGGAGAAGGGTTAGCTGTTTGCGATGGTAAAGATATTCCTTTACATCCAGGGGATAGTTTATTAGTTCGTCCCACTGGTATTCATGAAATTAGAAATATTGGCAAAGATCGCTTATACGCTTTATGTTTTATGGTTCCCAATGAAGACTTTTCTGAACTCATTCGCAATGGAGTCAGAGAAACTTTAGACGAAGAAGACTTAAAAGTTTTACGAGGAACAATCACTAAAAAAAACTAAAGACTTATCTCCATAAGTTCTTCAGGATTCCACATCATTAGTTTAGTACAAATATTCCTAGCACTAGGGTTTATCAAAGGCGATCGCTCAATTGTTGAGGTAGTTTTAGTACAAATATTCCTAGCACTAGGGTTTATGAAAGGCGATCACTGAATTATTGAGGTGGTTTTAGTACAAATATTCCTAGCACTAGGGTTTTAATAGCAGTTTTCATATCAATAGACTAATAATGGAAATAAAAATTCCCCCCACACTCACTCAACTGAAATATTGATACACCCAATTGAAAACTGCTACAAGAGGCGATCGCTAAATTATTGAGGTGGTTTTAGTACAAATATTCCTAGCACTAGGGTTTTAAGAGGCGATCGCTATGGGATACCTCATTAATACCAACTTTTGTTAATATCGTGATGATCGACCAAAGGAACAGGTGAGCCTTGAATGAACCCATAAGCACCCTACAATCAAATAGTCGTAAAGAGTTGCCTCAGTTAGTCTGCAACCAATTAGCCATATTGTTGGAACAAGGAAACTTACAAGGGGCCAAAGCTCTTCTGGTTCCCGTACAACCGGTGGACATTGCTGAAGCGATCGAAGGCTTACCCCAGTCGATGCAGGTGATTGCCTTTCGTTTGTTGGTCAAAGAAGAAGCGATCGCCGTTTATGAACAGTTAGATTCAACGGTTCAACAATCCCTAATTGAACAGTTTAAACAACAAGAGGTCAGGGACATTGTTGATGAAATGTCCCCTGATGATCGGGCCCGTTTGTTCGATGAGTTACCAGCGAAAGTGGTTCGTCGGTTACTCGAACAACTTAGTCCTGAAGAAAGAAAAACCACTGCTTTGTTATTAGGATACGAAGAGGATACGGCGGGTCGAATTATGACCCCAGAATACATTTCCCTCAAACAAAGCCTAACCGTTGCTCAAACTCTAGAAAGAATTCGAGCTTTAGCGACGGCCTCAGAAATTGTTTATTATCTCTATGTCACTGATGCGTCTCGTCATCTCGTTGGTATTGTCTCGTTGCGAGATTTAGTCTTATCCTCCCCAGAGGTTACGTTAGAGGAGATTATGACCCAAGAGATTGTTTCTGTGAATACTAATGACGATCAAGAAGAGGTAGCGCGGGTAATACAACGGTATGATTTATTGGCGGTTCCCGTGGTGGATAGGGAACAGAGATTAGTCGGGGTTGTGACGGTGGATGATGTCATTGATATCTTACAAGAAGAAGCGACCGAAGATATTTACGCTTTGGGGGGGGTACAGTCGGACGGAGATAATTATTTTCAGACGAATTTGATTACGGTGGCCCGTAAACGGGTGATGTGGTTGCTGGTGTTACTCCTCACCAATACGGTAACGGGAACCATTATTAAGTCCCAGGTGGGTTTGTTAGAACAAATGGCGATTTTAACGGCGTTTATTCCCCTATTAACGGGAACTGGTGGGAATGTAGGGGCCCAGTCTTCAACGGTGGTGATTCGGGGTTTAAATACGGATGATATCAGGGATCTTGGTGCCGGACAAGTGATTTTGCGAGAATTGATGGCTGGAGCGTTGTTAGGGGTGGCTTTGGGTGCTTTAGCTACTGTGTGGGCCTATGGACTGCAAGGAAACTGGTTAGTTTCTATTTCTGTGGGGGTGAGTTTAGTGGCGATCGCTATTTTGGCTTCTGTGGCCGGGTCAGCTTTACCGTTTGTTTTCCGTTCTTTGGGTCTTGATCCTGCATTGATGTCAGCACCTTTTATTACCACTGCAGTTGATGTAGTTGGGGTCTTAATTTATTTTTCTATTGCGAAAATGGTTTTAGGACTTTAATCCACCGAATCTATAACTCTAGAAAATCTAATGAAAATACAGCAAAATTACTCTCATTTGATTCAGCAAAGACTTACACTATCACAAATAGATATTAATAAAATTTGTGAAGAATGGAATATTAGAAAACTGTCTTTATTTGGTTCAATATTACGAGACGATTTTAATGAAAACAGTGACATTGATATTTTAATTCAATTTAACCCTGATGCTAGACAAGGTTTACTAACGTTAGCAAGATTGAAACATCACCTAGAAGACATGACTCAAAGATCAGTGGATGTTGTTGTACAAGAGTCAGTTGAAAATAGTGATAATTGGATTCGTAAACAAGAAATTTTGAATACTGTACAAGTTATTTATTGTCAAATTAATCCCTTAACAAACATGAAACCTTATTCTTATTTAGCTGATCCTAGTGAACCTAATATTTCCCCTGATGATTGGGAAATAAATGAAGAGTTTGAATCAACAAAATATTAAAACCGTAGGGTGGGCAAATCATAAACTTATGTAATTTACTAATAAAATAAAAAACTTTGCCCACCTTAAATAACCAAGATATTGACTAGAAAATGAATCAAAATAATGTTTAATTTTTAAGCAATTTCTAATGGTTTTGTTGGTAATATTCTAGGTTCGGGTAAGGGTTGATTTTCCTCTATCAGCATTTCTAAAAAATTCTCGATAACTTGCTGTCCATTTCTCGCAGCTTCTTCATAAGTTTTGCCATGATTATGAAATTTTTGCCAAGGAAACTCAGGTAAATCGACTAAAAATCGTTGATCTTTTTCTGAACATTGAATAACCATACTGTAATGATATGAAATATCATTGTAATGAAATTAGAGCTAAAGTATTGCTATAATAATCTAAATATTAAATTATTGTCCTTTTAACATTATAGTGTATTTTGTTATGAAAGCTTACGAATTAACCGCAACTGTAACGGATAATGGACAAATTCAATTACCTGATTTTCGTTTAACTCCTACTTCCTCCCAACCCTCAACGGTTAAAGTAATTATTTGAGTAGATGAAATTGAAGAAAATCAGAATGAGTTAGATAGTTGTGATGAAAATTTTTCCAAGAAAAGCTTTAAAAAATCTTGGCAACAAGCAATAACAGGAGATACTGTACCCTTATCTCAATTATGGGAGGAGACAGATATTGTTTGAAGTCATAGCAACTCGTGAATTTCAAAAAAAGGTGCGATCGCTATCTAAAAAATATTCCTGATTACTTATGATCATAATAGAAGACAAGATATAATTTTAATAACTGATAACTGATATGACAAACGAAGAATTATTACAGGTTATTGAAGAAGCAGCAAAGGAGAAAAGAGAATCCTTGAATCTTTCATTTAAAGGATTAACATCTCTACCTCCTGAAATTGGTAAACTAACTAATCTCACTTCACTTGATCTATTATCTAACCAACTAACAAACCTTCCTGCTGAAATTGGTCAATTAACTAATCTCACTTCACTTAATCTGTCGAATAACCAACTAACAAACCTTCCTCCTGAAATTGGTCAATTAACTAATGTCACTTCACTGTCTCTGTCGAATAACCAACTAACAAACCTTCCTCCTGAAATTGGTAAACTAACTAATCTCACTTCACTTTATCTGTCGAATAACCAACTAACAAATCTTCCTGCTGAAATTGGTCAATTAACTAATCTCACTTCACTTTATCTGAGGTATAACCAACTAACAAACCTTCCTGCTGAAATTGGTCAATTAACTAATCTCACTTCACTTTCTCTGTCGAATAACCAACTAACAAACCTTCCTGCTGAAATTGGTCAATTAACTAAGCTAACTTCACTTCATCTGTGGAATAACCAACTAACAAATCTTCCTGCTGAAATTGGTCAATTAACTAAGCTAACTTCACTTCATCTATTATCTAACCAACTAACAAACCTTCCTGCTGAAATTGGTCAACTAACTACCCTATATGGATTCTCTGTAGGTTTGTCTCAATCAAATAATCTATCCAATGACATTAATAAATTAATTAACCTCAGTAATGTCAATAAACTGAATGGATTCTCTATATCATTTAAAAAACTTAAGAATTTCCCTATTGAAATTCTTAAACTAACTCAGTTAACTGAACTTGATTTATCTGATAATCAACTCAAGACTATTCCTGGTGAAATCAGTGAATTGTCTAATTTAGAAATTCTTGATCTGAGTGGTAATCAATTGACAACATTACCTAAAGAAATCAGTCAGTTATCTAACTTAAGAGACTTAGCACTACGAAATAATCAATTTATAAAACTTCCTGCTGAAATTGGATTATTACCCTTACAAAGATTAACCTATGGAAATAATCCCTTACAATCTCCTCCAACTTCAATTAGAAAAAAAGGAATTACAGCAATACGAAACTATTTAAAACAACAATTAGAACAAGATATTGAGCATCTTTATGAAGCAAAATTATTAATTGTTGGAGAAGGAGGTGCAGGAAAAACAACATTAGCACAAAAAATAAAAAATAGTGATTATCAACTTAAAACAGATGAAGAGTCAACAGAAGGAATAGATGTCATTCAATATTATTTTCCTCTTGATAATGGCGAAGAATTTAGAGTTAATATCTGGGACTTTGGAGGACAAGAAATTTATCATGAAACTCATCAATTTTTCCTCACGGAAAGATCCCTTTATACATTGGTCGCTGATACTCGCAAAGAAGACACAGACTTTTATTACTGGTTGAATGTAGTTGAATTATTGAGTAATAGTAGTCCTATTTTAGTCATCAAAAATGAAAAGCAAGAACGAAAAGGAGATATTAACGAACGACAATTAAGAGGAGAATTTACTAATTTTAAAGAAACTTTAGCTACAAACTTAGCAACCAATAGAGGTTTACCAGAAATTTTAAATAAAATTCAACATTATATTAGTAACTTACCTCATATTGGCGAAGAATTACCGGCATATTGGGTCAAAGTTCGAGAAGTTTTAGAAAAAGATACTCGTGACTATATTACTTTTGAAGAATATTTAACTATATGTCAAGAAAAAGGATTTAAAGAGTTAGAAGATATGTTAGTTTTGAGTGGTTATTTTCATGATTTAGGGGTATTTTTACACTTTCAAGATGATGATCTTTTAAAGAAAACGATTATTCTTAATACTGTATGGGGAACCGATGCTGTTTATAAAGTTTTAGATAATGAAACTGTTAGAGACAATTTAGGTAAATTTGATAAAAATGATTTAAAAAATATCTGGAATGAGGAAAAATATATCACAATGCGTAGCGAACTTTTAAAGTTAATGATGAACTTTAAACTCTGTTATGAAATACCCAGTCAACCAGGAAATTATATCGCACCTCAATTATTAAGTGCAGAACAACCAGAGTATAATTGGAATGAAGAAAATAACTTACTTTTGCGATATGAATATGAATTTATGCCTAAAGGAATTTTAACCCGTTTTATTGTAGAAACCCATTCCATGATTGAAAATGAAACTTGTGTTTGGAAAGAGGGAGTTGTCTTAAATAGAGATGGTGCAAGGGCAGAAATTATTGAACGTTATCGCTATCATAAAGGAGAAATTCGTATAAGAGTCTCAGGAAAACGTAAACGAGATTTATTAACCACTATTAGATATGAATTAGGCAAAATTCATGACTCTTATGAACGTCTCAAATATAAAACATTAGTCCCCTGTAACTGTTCAGAATGTAAAGGGAGTCAGTCACCTCATTTTTATCCTTGGGATGTGCTTAATAAATTTATTGATGATGAACAACCTACAATTCAATGTCCAATTAGTTATGATATGGTGAATGTACAGGGTTTAGTTAACGATATTATTTTACCTGACCTAACTCCATTAAAAAATACG
>JBFRWG010000186.1:0-18256 GCA_051439445.1 Crocosphaera sp. | reverse complement strand
TATTTTTTCTACAGTCCAATGCCACCATTTTAATTCTAAGAGTAAATTAATTACATCGTCAGAAAAACGCTTTCTAATTAGTTGAGCCGGGTTTCCTCCTACAATTGTATAAGGTTTTATATCTTTCGTTACCACTGAATTAGCAGCAATAATCGCTCCATCTCCAACTTTAATACCAGGCATCATTAAACTATTATATCCTAACCAAACATCATTACCAATAACGGTATCACCCTTAACTTCACCTTCTAAAGACATAGTATTTTCCCAGGCATGACCAAAAATAGCAAAAGGATAAGTCGTAAAATGATTAAGAGCATGATTCCCTCCATTCATGATAAATTTAACATTACTAGCAATCGCACAAAATTTGCCAATAATAAGTTTATCTCCAATAAAATCAAAGTGATAAAGTACATTATTCTCAAAATTTTCAGGGTTTTCTAAATCATCATAATAGGTAAAATCACCAATAATAATATTTTTATTTTTAACAATATTTTTCAAAAAACAAAGACGATTATAATGTTTAAGAGGATAGGCTGTATTCGGATCAGGGTAAGATATAATCATGGATTAAGAGAGCTTAAAATTTATCTTAATATTTTATATAACAATCAGGAATAATATGTCAATCAGAATGCGCAAATGCGGGAATTGCCAATCCCTTAAGTTGGAGGCTTAAAACGCTTTTTTCACTCAGAAGTAAGAAACGATAAGGACATAATACTATTGTGTCCTTACCAATATACCATTGTCGTCATTAAATCCTCCTAATTTTTTCAAAACTTAAACCTGATTGCTATAGAAACCGAGTTAAATCAAACTCTTCTTCTGGAGAATTGTTGGGGAACCTTTCTAAATTAAGCAATAATAATAAATGCTCTGAATAATCAACAATTCCTTTCAACTCTTCTTTTAATTGTGCTAATCCACCATTAGCATATTCCTCAAAAATTTGCACTCTTTTATCTTCTGCTTCTCTATCATAAATAGAGAGGATATTAGGATCATTTGTTTCAGCGATCGCCAATAATTTTATCACAGCATCGTATCCCCGAGAAACAAAGATTTCTAAACTAATCGGTGCCGGTTCTTTGGAAATAACATTAAGAGGAATACGTTTTTTATACTTTGCACCTAGTGTTGCGGCAAAAGTCATGACATCTGCATAGGTTTGAAAGGGACCTACCCCATCATTAAAGTCTACTAAAGATTGAACGAATTCAGCTTTATCTTTACTAATTCTAATACGGTTTACTGCCATTATTTTACCTTGAAATTTAGCTAACTATCATTAATTATAATCAAATTAATAAGACTTCAAAAAATTAATTATATTAAGAGAAAATAAGAGACTTAACGAAGTCAGAAGTTGTTTTTGAGACAGAGATTGCGAATCGCCGGGGTCTCACCAAGAGATATGCTCCGTCTCAAAAACTTTAAACCCCTATTTTTTCGGTAACACTACAGCACTACGCATTTTTGTTAGGAAATTTTATGTTTTCAGTTCTCTGTTTCCTTTAAGTAAAGTTTATATTTTCTAACTATTTTTGTGGTGCTATAAATCTAAAAAGAGGTAAAAACATCTTGATAATCGCTGCATTATCTCTCGAAAAATTGTTGACTTCTAGTAATATTTATAGGGAATTAGACGACACAAGCAATTAGTGCTACCATCAGTCAGGATAATGCTTTAAAGAACTCTTATGAAAATTACTAGCATATTAGCCACCACAGTCTTCATTGCGACAACATCCTCAGTTTCAGCTGATGTTGTCGTTGATCGAGCAATTAGCGAAACTCAGGTATTAAAAGCACAGAAGGCATGGTGTGAGGCCCTAATAGATATTAGCACTACGAACAGAATGAAAGGTCAAGTAGCTGCCTCAGAACTTGCTGAAAAAGTAATTGATTCTGCTTATGGTTACCAAATGGGTGTTGTTCTATTCAAACCCACACTAACAGTTAATCCACACACTTTCCGCACCACGAGAGAAGGTGCACTTTCTTATTTCGTTGGTGGTAACCGAGCTTATCCTAATGATGAAGGTTTTGCACTGAAGGATTGGACTAAGTGTGAAGTTGATAATAGTGCCATTCTCATCATAGGCAATAGTGCCAGCACAATGGGCAAGGTTCACCTTACCGACAAAAATGGCAATGTAACATCAGTGGATAAAAGTTGGCAATTCGTTAAAGATGATAAGGGTCAACTACGTATCGTTTTGCACCATTCCTCATTAGAATTTACAGCTAACTAAGTTCTCTTTTTGCTATTGAAAATACTGTTTCAATAATTTTGTCGTAGTCTAAACTTCAGTTATATTTTTAGTCTCAGATATTTAAAATTATCTGGGACTAAAAATCTGTGGTGAATATCAAGGTTGCCAAACATGAATACGAGACAATAACCATAAGCTAATTGTCAGTCCGACTAATCCGGCTAAAATTACATTCATTACTGCTAATAACCCTAAAATATCCATCGGGACAATTACCAAACCAGGGTTAACCATAGTTCCCCCTGGTACGGGTTGTAAAATGGTAGTTGCTCCCTGAGGTAATGAAAGAATAGTATATAATAATCTTCCCAGGGTTATAATCCCAATTAAAACAGCCAATAACATAACCGCTAGATTAGCCATAATACCAATCCAGACGCTTCGGAGAACTGTGGCTTTTTTTGGATATTTTTCAGGCTTTTCGAGTTTCTTCCCTAGTTGAGTGTAGCCAAAACACCAAAAAATAGTAAATAAAAGGGTGATAATATCAATAAAACTAAAAATATTAGTAATATCGATTCCTGCCATTGTTTGCTCCTTGGAAAATATCCATTGGAACGTTAACAAAATAACAGGAATAGAACCTAAAATAACTTGACACCAAAAACCAATCCAACCCAAACGGCGTAAGTTAGCAGCAATTTGGAGATGAGTGAGTGGGGTACGAGACAATAATTGAAACATATCTAGACGTTTAAAATTCTATATTAGGGTGATTGGTTTGAAATTTGGCGATCGCTTGTTTTAATCCTTCTAGGGAAGCATGGGTAATCAAAAACGTTTTAATGAGATATTCAGCATAGGCCGATTGTAAATAGGGGCGAAATGACTCTTTTTCCCGTAAATGAACTTGTAAGTTGACCATAATACAATATTTTTATTTATCTTGCTCAGGTATAAAATGCAATGATGATAGTTCATCACTATTATTAGCATTAACAACCACAATTTTTTGATAGGGAATACCTAGGGAAATTCCTGCTTGATCAAACGCTTTCTTAACTCTCAATCGAAATTCTCGACCGATTGCCCATTGTTCCATAGGTTTTGTTCTAATTAGAAGACGAATTAAAATCCCATCATGAGAAACTTCATCAACTCCTAAAATTTCAACAGGATCTAAAAATTTATCGCCCCATTCTGGTTCACTTTGCATTTGATTAGCCACTTCAATCATAATATCAATGGTTTGATCGATGTCTTCATCTGAGGCAATTTTGATGGTGAAATTAACTCTTGACCAATTTTTTGTATTATTAATAACGGTAGAAATTTTACTATTAGGAATAGCGATAACTTGTCCATCTAAATTACGTAAAGAGGTGACAAATAAGTTAATATCTTCGACAAATCCTGCCATTCCATTGCCCACATCAATTACATCCCCAATAGCATAGCGATCGGTGCATAAAATTAAGATACCATTGAGCATATCTTCAAGTAAATTACGGGAAAGAAAAGCAATAGCAATGGCAAAAACGCTAGCTCCTGCTAAAACTGAAATGTTAAGACCAACGATCCAAATACTTAAATAAATCCCCAATATAATAAATAAAGCAGTTGTTGCTTGTTTTAAGGTTATTGAATAAGTATTTACCCTCAGAGTATAACGATTAGATGTCGGATCATTAATTTGTGCTTGCTTTGCCCAACGATTTAGATAAGAATCAATAGCAAAATCGCCGACTTTATCCACAAGTGTCAAGGCGATCCAAACTAACATTAAACGTAGGGTTTCTGTGAGTAAATAAACTGAGAAAAAACGGGTATGACGAAAAGTAAAAGTCATAACAACTAAAACTAAAAGGACAATTATTAATTGTAGAATCAACTCAATTCTCAATAACAATTGATAAATATTTATTTCTTGTTTAATTATTCCTTGTTTTTGTAAATAAAATTTTTCCTGAGAATCATACAATTTAGAATAGAGCCATTTATTTTTTTTGATTCTTTTTTTAATGATAATAAAGCATTTTTTAAACCATAAAAAAAGATAATTATGTTTCTTTGTTTTATTTTTCTTCTCAAGAGTATTGTTTTGCAATACTTCTCTTTTATCTAAAGAAATTGATTGATTTTGCTCTTCACTTATATCTTTTTCAATTATTGAACTTGTTTTGGCTTTAGAATCGACCGTTAAATCCTCAGTTAAATCCCGAAGTTTTTGTCTTAATTTATCATTAGATTTTTTTTGGTAATTACGAACTTTTTCCATTAACCAAATTAAGATTAATCCGATGCTCATTACAACAATAGAAATTACCCATCGTCCCAGAGGATATTGTCGATCAAATTCGTGACCCCAAAGAGCATTGCTCAATGAAATTGTAATGGTTTCTTGCCAAATTTTTGCTAGTTCTTGTACTGTTGCTCCGTTAGCTCTAGCATCTACATCAGTTACTGTAACAATAGATTGGGAGGCAATACCTAAGTCAAATTGGTCGGGAATAAAAATTACTGTTTGTTGATTTTTTGTCCCGATTTCAATCTTAGGTGTTCCAGGATGAAGGGGTTTCATTGTTGTAGAACCCCATAAATCTTTTAAGGATGTTGGTACCCAAAATTTCCAATTAGAGATATAGGAAATATCAAAAGTGCTTTGATTTTCAATAATCCTACGAACAATTTTATTAAATACTTGTTGAACTAATCTTGATCTTTGCTCTAAAATTTGAGACACTTCAGTATTAGTTTGATCTAGTTCTTTAAAAGTTGCTAACGTGAGTTCAGGGGTTAATAAGGCATTTTCAATTCTTAATAATGCTCTTTGAATTCTTCTGTTATCATCATAAATATAAACATTACTACACCAAAATCGACCACAAGCATAAGCTTGATTAAGATCCCAAGGAGGTGTTTGAGTAGGGTTAGGATCAGGGGGAGCCGTAAACAGAGGAATTTGTCCTAAACTGATTGGTATCCATGTTAAAGTTAAGGTAAAACTTAAACTAAAAATGGTGAGCCATTTAATCAGTTTTTTTGAAAATTCTTGAATTATTTTGTGGTTATTCGTTAATTTAATAACTTTCATTTTTGCTCTTAAGATCAATAATAATGTGTCATAAAATTTTGATGTATTAAAGTTATTTAGATTTCAAAATATTTGAAGATTATCATAACTTAATTATTAGTCAAATCTCTTTAAAAACGATAGTTTACTCCAGTGGTAAATAAAAATTCTAAGTTAGGATTTTCTTCAAGGGAAACCTCATTACGATAGCGAAAAAATATACGATTATTTAACGACCATCTATCACTTATTGGGATAGAAAGATCAGTATCTGAAGTAACAGTATAGTTATTAAAGTCATCCACTGAAGGAATAATAGC
The DNA here is from genome assembly GCA_051439445.1 of Crocosphaera sp. GTDB lineage: Bacteria > Cyanobacteriota > Cyanobacteriia > Cyanobacteriales > Microcystaceae > Crocosphaera. The sequence goes on along the minus strand of JBFRWG010000186.1, from coordinate 12,638 downwards.
AAAGGTCTGGTTTATTCTAGCACTATCAATAGCAAACCCTCTACCAAATAAAAGAAGTGCTACTGTGGGATCAATTTCATCACGACGCTTTTTAAAGTCAATATACTCATATTCGTAACGAGGTCCCACCCCAAATTGTATATCTAAAAACTGACGGATGGAATCACCTCGCCATAAATTTAATCCTGCACCTACGATTAGATTACTAATAATTGATAAATCCTCACTATCATTTTCCGAAGCAAATAAATCTTGGTTCGTGCTATTGAAAAAACCTGTAAAAAAGTTCCATTGAGGGTTAAAATGGCGACGATAAACTGATTTAATAAAACTACTGGGACGATAATTATTAACAGAGCGATCGCTATCATAACTAACGGATAAATTGCCATCAAGATAAATATCTTCTTCTGACCATTGTTGGTAAAAACTAGCCCTAACACCAACACGAGCTGTCGTATCTCGGAAAGAACCAACATTTCCATTTAACCCTAAATTAAGACGACTACCCGTTTGTTGAAAGGGAAATTCTACTGTAGTTTTTGCAGTTCCTATTATAGTTTCTTGACTCTGAACAAGCAACATTTCTGATTTTTCTTTTTGCCCTATTTCTCCATACTTTAAAGAAATATTTAATAATAATTTTCGTTGTAATAATGGATTTTCAATACTGTTAACTGAATCAATGTTATTTTCTAAAAGTTTTGATGCTTGATCTATTTCGCCAATTTTATAATAAGCATGAGCAATCTCAGTTATAGTTGTTATCTTTAAGGTAACATCTTCAAAATTTTTAGTAATGGATAAAGATTGTGCTAAAATCTTCTTGGCTTGTTCAATATCACCTAATTTTTCATAAGATAAGGCTAAATCATTTAATAGCATGACTTTAACTTGTGAGTCATCTATTTCATTAATCATTTCTAAAGTTTGAGAAAGCCTCGAAATTTGTGATATCTCATAAGATTCATCCCATCGATTTAATTTGCTTGTGCTATACTGATCGAGATTTTGATTAGTTGTGATGGAGGTTTCTATACTAGCTAATAAGAAACTGCAACAAAAAAAATTTAACATAAGTTTATAAGGAGATAAAAATTGAAAAAACAACTATTTCAGATTTATTTCAAAAAGTTTTATCTGTTATTAATGAGTTTATTTTTAGTTAATGTTACTTTAACACCTATTTCCAGTAAAGCGCAATTGCCGACTCAGACATCTAATATAGAAGAAACAACAGAAAAAAATCAACCTCTTGAAGGGGAAAAATTGCGTGTTGGGATAACCGGAGAACCCCCTGCCGTAATTTTATCAGAAGATCCCTCAAATCAAAGCAAAAGACTAACCGGAATCTCTGTTGAATTATGGGATTAATTAGCAACTGCTTTAAACCTTAACTATGAACTGATTTATAATGATGCTGTTACTCAAACACTAGAAAAATTAGCCAATCAAGAGATAGATATTGCCATTGGTGGTATTACAGTAACAGAAAAAAATATTCGTCGCTTTGATTTTACCCAACCTGTCCACGAAGATAAGATTAGTGTTCTTGTTCCGCTTCAATCTCCCACATTATGGACTATTATTCAGCCTTTTTTTGGATGGGCTTTTTTATCCTCTCTCATTTTAATTGGGCTATGCTTATTTATTGTCGGTAATCTATTATGGTTAGCTGAACATCGTCACAATAGTGAACAATTTCCCAAAAACTATGTTAAAGGAGTCATCGAAGGGGTATGGTGTGCTTTAACAACCTTTAGTACCGTAGGATACGGCGATCGCTATCCTGTTACTAATTTTGGAAGGCTAATTGCCGGAAGTTGGATGCTGATTTCCTTGGCTGCTGTAACCACTTTAACTGCAGGTATTGCTACCACTTTAACCCTAGCCTTTTCTGCCCAACCTTATCAAAAATTACAAAGTCCCAGTGATTTAAAAGGAGTCCGTTTGGTCACAATTTCCGGTTCCAAAGCAGTTGAATGGGGTCAATATTATCAAGCTAGAATAGTTAAAGTTGACAGTTTATCTGAAGGGATTAGGCAATTAGAATCAAATCAAGTAGATGGTGTTCTATATTCTCGTTTAGTTTTAGAATATTATTTATACCAAAACCCTCAAGCACCTTATCGAGTTGTCGATTTTGATATTGGTACTCAAAATTATAGTATTGCCCTGACTCAGGATCATCCCTTAACTGAAAAATTAAATGAAGAAATAGTCTCTATTGAAATGAGACTTCGATTTCAAGAAGTCAAAGAAACTTGGTTTAAGTCACAAGTTCATAAGTAGGGAGTCGGAAGTTTTGGAAATCCGCACTTCACAAGACGCGAGAACTGCTATAGTTGTTGGGAATTTTACCCTACTTATAAATCCTTATCTGCACACCCTACCATTTGCTCATTTTTATGAGACAATGCTTAATAAATATGGGGTTGTCTCTTTCAATCTAATGGTTTTTTGGAAACGATTGTTTAATAATACAGATACATCAAGTAGTGGCCAGGAGTCCCCATTTAAAGGGGAACCCTTTAACCTTAAAGGTCTCAATAACAGTCAAGCACGCATTTTTTTCACCAGAGAACGAGAGATTGATCTCTATGAACTCGAAGAACTGTGCGATGCAGTGGGTTGGGCCCGTCGTCCTTTACGCAAAGTGAAACGTGCATTGACCTACAGTTTTATGGTAGTATCGGCCTGGGAAGTCAAGGGCAACCGTAAGCGTTTAATTGGGTTTGCTCGGGCCACTTCGGATCACGCCTTCAATGCCACTATTTGGGATGTGGTGATTCATCCTAGATTCCAAAACAAGGGACTGGGAAAAGGAATGATGCAGTATATGATTCGTCAGTTAAGGGGTGAGGATATTAGTAATATTACTCTCTTTGCTGATCCCCAAGTGGTTGACTTTTACCGTCGTTTAGGGTTCGTGCTTGATCCTGAAGGAATTAAAGGGATGTTTTGGTATCCTGATTAAATAGGAAGGAACCCAAACGGAAAAAATATGACTATTATGGACAAAAATAGGATATTTCGTAAGTTTAACTCAAAAAGTATTAATTCATAACAAATTATGAAAATTTTGCCATGAGAATTAAACCCTCGTATATCTTAAATAACGTAATAATAGTGTGAGGAGATTACAGAAATGTATTTACTGCCCGGAACTTCTGAACTGGTTGCACAAGTTCCAATTAATGAGAAGCAGGTAGAACAGGTTAACGTTTTCGTCCAAACCCTTAAAGAACAAGTTACGAATTTTGGTTTAAAATTCATTGGTGCGATCGCCTTATGGATTATAGGACAATGGTTGATCAACAAAGGGGTTCGTTTGCTGTCCCGTGTCCTAAAGCGACAAAGTATTGAACCGACATTAATTGCCTATTTAGCTAACTTTTTGGGCATTGCCTTAAAAATTATCTTAATTGTGGCTATTCTAGGTTATTTTGGCGTTGAAACCACATCCTTTGCGGCCTTATTAGCGGCAGCTGGGGTTGCCATTGGGGCAGCTTGGGGGGGACTATTAGCCAACTTTGCTGCTGGTGTCTTCTTAGTGATATTTCGACCCTTTAGTGTGGGGGATTTCATTTCTGCAGCCGGAGTGACTGGCACTGTCGAAGAAATTGGGTTATTTGTCTCAACCATTAACACCCTTGATAATGTGAGGACCATTGTCGGTAATAACAAGATTTTTTCTGATAATATTCAGAACTTTTCAGCCAATCCTTACCGTCGAGTTGATTTAGTAGCGCAACTGAATCATGATGTTAATCATGCAGAAGCCATTAATTTATTGCAAGAACGATTAAGCCAAATTCCTAATGTGATAGACGATCCTCAACCAGATGTAGAAATTTTAGAATTTAATCTTGCAGGTCCTGTTTTAGCGGTTCGTCCCTATTGCAATAATGAGCATTATTGGCAAGTCTATTTTGACACCAATAAAGTTATTCGTGAGACATTAGGTAATGCCGGTTATCCGATTCCTGAAAAACATTATGCCATTCGCAGCGTCTAAATTTTTCATCTGATTGACAAAACTGAACACACCCCATCTAAATCAAAGATGATAGATGGGGTGTGTTCAAAATTTTATATGAAATCCGCTTAATTACCCATCATTAAAATCATGAGTGGAAACCCATCTCCCCCCTGCTCACTTCACAAAAAAGTATACTGTTCAAACGGATTTCATATTAGATAGGGACTGCGAGAAAAGATTTTGTTCAAGGAAAACGATTCACCAATCAATCTGATTAGTTCCCCAATAAGATGAACTGATTATTAAAATTAAACTGACATACATTCCCCAGAAGAGAACCGAAATAAATTGAGGATTCCGTCTTCGGATTAAAGTCCCTGTGACCAAACCCGTCCAAGCTATTGCTACTAAAATTAAGTTTAATAAAAAAATATCAAAAACTTGATGAAAATTTCCAGAAACATTCAGTAAAAGATACAAAGCAATAAGGAGAATTATTCCTGACAAAATTAATAAAGAATAAGACCAAGAACGAGGATAACTCATCTCATCAGGCCAATCATTAACCTCACTTAACATGAGTCCACTCGCCAAAGCAAATGCCGGATAAAAAGGTAATAAATAATTCATTGTATTGAGAGGAAGGAAACAAATGATCAAACTATAAATTCCACCCCAAACAAGAATTAACTTAGCCCATCCCCAATTAACTGATTTTCCAGCAATTTGACCTCCATAAATAGCAAAAATCAACCAAGGCCAAGAATATTTAATAATAGCTAGAGGATAATAAGTAAAAGAGGTGAAAAAACCAGACACACTCATATCAAAAGAAGACAAAAAGATATCATTTAAAAAAGGCTGTCCATAAACTAACCATTGCATCCAATACCAAGTTAACGCTGGTAACAAACCAAGAGATAAACCAACCCAAAAATAGATAGAACTAAGAAGTCTGGGGGTGTCCCAAGCCACAAAAATAATTAAAATAACTGTTAACAAAACACCAACTAAACCTTGAGTTAAAAACAAACCACTTAAACTCAGACCCACCCCCAAAGACCACCTAAAATCACGACGCAATCGCAAAACACACAACACTGTTAAAATCGTCCAAAAAAGAACCATGCCGTCTAAAAGGGCCAAGCGTCCCCAACGTACCACTGGAAAGGACATTAAGTACACTAAAGCACTCAAAAATGCCGGTCGCCAGAGTACAAAAATTTCTCTAGCTAGAGTGTAGAATAATGGGACAGAAACAGCCGCAAATAGGGCCCCTATAATACGAAGACTAGTGGGAGTCCACTCAGCCTGATAATGACCAAACGATAAGCACAGAAGTCCCAAAACAGGGTATTGATGATAAGGTCGATGGTCTAGCGTTGGGAAAAGCCAATCTCCTGATAAAAATCTCCCCTCAGCCATTTCTTGAGCCACTTGTCCTATCATACTTTCTGAGTCTGATAGGGGTACTGTATCAAGGTTACAGCCAAATAGAATCAGGGCTATTATCAATAAACTAACCCAAGACCAGAGACTACGCCAAGCCTCGCTACGGGAATGTGATGATCTTAAAGGATGCCAAGTAAATGTTTTTGAGTTCATCGAAAAAATGAGTCTGAAACCCCGCCCTAAGCGCGATAGCGGAGGACGGCTTTATATTTTTAGCAAGCAATAACTAAGCCTTGAGAACGCCTAATTAAAGTTACTTTACAGGATACTGCATTCAAAGCCCACTAACGTCAGTTCGGGGTTCGGAGTAGTGTTTGCAAAAAAACCGCCACTGAGGGGTAGGCGGTTACAATAAGCAATCGGAGGGTGATAATTGACTTTATGTCTTAATTTGTAGTGTATGATAATTTCAATTTTCTTGATGTAGCTAATGTGACCGAAAATTTAGGGTTTCAAGTTCCCTGCCCTAACAGGCGCACAGTCTGGAAAACTATGCTAGAATCTGTTTGGTTGAAATACCCGACCCCCTACTGCGTAGGCTAGGTATTCCTAGAGGCAAAGCGTTCCGAAAAGGTCGAAACTAAGAACCTGTGGTGGCGAAAGCACAGTAAAAACAGCCAGGGAAACGAGAGGAGTACCAAACATTAAGGAGTGTGTAGGCACGTCACGCTCAAACATAATTAATATAGAGCAACCAATAGGATAGATGTACCTATTAGTTGTCTTTTGGACTACATAGTTGACTACAGGGAAATTATGCAAACAGTGGATAAACACTCAGGAAATAATGACACAATGGATGCCCCCAAACATGGCCTGCCAGTGACAATTATTACGGGGTTTCTTGGAAGTGGAAAAACCACCCTTCTCAACCACATTTTAACGAATCAAGAAGGAATAAAAACAGCCGTTTTGGTGAATGAGTTTGGGGAAATTGGTATTGATAACGAGTTGATTGTGTCCACTGAAGACAATATGGTGGAACTTAATAATGGCTGTGTTTGTTGTACGATTAATGATGACTTAGTCCAAGCAGTTTATAAAGTTTTAGAACGTCCTGAAAAGGTAGATTATCTAATTGTTGAAACCACAGGATTAGCTGATCCTTTACCAGTTGCATTAACATTTTTGGGAACAGAACTAAGGGATATGACTCGTCTAGATTCTATCATTACAATGGTAGATTGCTCTAATTTCAGTCTAGATTTATTCAATTCTGAAGCAGCCTACAGTCAGATTGCCTATGGAGATATTATTGTTTTAAATAAAACTGATTTAGTTGATGAAGGTGATGTTGATTCCTTAGAAATTAGAATTAGGGATATTAAAGAGTCTGCGAGAATTTTACGCACTGAAAAATCTCAAGTTTCCCTGCCTTTAATTCTTAGTGTGGGGTTATTTGAATCCGATCAATATTTTGATCATCAAGAAACTGAACATGATCATCACCACCATCACGATCATCACCATGATCATGGTGAGCATGATCATCACCACCATCACGATCATCACCATTCTCATCACCTAGAAAATGATGGGTTTACGTCGATTTCCTTCGAGAGTGATCAGCCTTTTTCCATCCGTAAATTCCAAGATTTTCTAGATAATCAACTTCCCTCTAACGTTTTTCGAGCTAAAGGAATTTTATGGTTCAGTGAAAGTGAAAAACGTCATATTTTTCATCTCAGTGGTAAGCGGTTTACCTTAGAAGATGACGAATGGAAAGGAAACTCCAAAAATCAATTGGTTTTGATTGGACAAAATTTGGATAAGGATAAATTATATCAACAGATCGAGGATTGTCTTTCCCTTCCTACGACAACCATAAGGTAAAGGGTTTGGTTGAGTGAACCCAGAAACCCCTCATCTTTAAGCAGGGGAGCGTCAAAGATGTATTAAGTTTTGTAATAAAAAATCAATGTCGTCACCCTCTAAGCGCATATTATTTATTAGCAATGGTCATGGAGAGGATAATCATTCTTCTTATGTCATCGAAACCCTTCTACAATTGTATCCCCATCTAGACTTAGCGGCGATGCCCATTGTAGGAGAAGGGAATGCTTATCGTCGCTTAAATATTCCAATTATTGGTCCTACCCAAAATATGCCTTCTGGGGGATTCTCTTATATTAATCGTTTGCGTCTCCTAACGGACTTAAAAGCGGGGTTAGTAGGGTTAACTTGGAAACAGTTACAAGCGGTTTGGCAGTATGCCCCCAGTTGCGATTTAATTATGGCAACCGGTGATACGGTTTCTCAAGGGTTTGCTTATTCAACGGGTTATGATTACGTTTCCTTTATTTCCTGTTTATCGGCACTGTATGAAGGGACTTTAAATGTTGGTCCATTTATTGGTACTTTTTTGCGATCGCCTCGATGTTTAGCGGTGTTTACTAGAGATCCCTATACTGCTAAAGATTTACGCAAGCAAGGTATCACGAAAGCGGAATTTGGTGGCATTCCTTCTCTTGATAAATTGCAACCGACGGGGAAAGATTTACAAGTGAAGGTAGATGTTCCCATGATCGCTTTATTACCAGGATCAAGATTACCGGAAGCGATTCGTAATTTTAAGTTGCAACTGAATCTTATTTTAGAGATCATCAAAGTTATGTCTCCCGAAACCATACAATTTCGGGCTGCTTTAGTACCAAAAGTGATGCAAGAATTAGAAGGTATTGCCAGTAGTGAAGGGTGGCAATATGACCATGATAAATTGACCTATAACACCCAACAAGGGACAGTAGAAGTGTTATGTTATTCCGATGCCTTTAGTGATATTTTGCACAATTGTACGTTAATGTTAGGGATGGCCGGTTTAGCGGTGGATCAAGGTATTGCTTTAGGTAAACCGGTGATTCAAGTACCAGGAGAAGGACCCCAGTTTACTTATGAATTTGCTGAGGCACAAACCCGTTTAATTGGCAGTTGCGCTCAAACGATTGGTACCGGTCCAGCAACGTCTGAAACTTTACGAGAAGCGGCACAATGTGTTGCTAAAACCGTGGTTGATAAGACTTATTTAGATGAATGTGTAGAGAAAGGAAAAGCCCGTTTTGGTCCTCCTGGTGCTTCTGGAAGAATTGCTCGTTTTTTGTTGAAGTCTTTAGGGGTGAATGAAGAATAATTATTAGGGTAATTTATTTAAAGCCCATTAATTATGAAATAACCGTTGTAATTGTGAAAAATCATTGTAGAAATATGGAAAGAATTATGAATTTTCAAAAGATTGTAGAAATAGGAGTTAATCTTATGAGTACATTTGTTAATATTACGAGTATATTGGTTAATATTACAGTCATAATTGCTGCAGTTTTTGCTGTATTTAAAGTACCACTTTATCAAATATTAGCCCCTCGATATAATACTGATATGAAAGTTGAACAAAAATATACTATCGATGGAAAACTTTATGTGATCTGCACGTATGTCATAGAAAATTCAGGTAAGGTTCCTATTGATCTTTTAGAAGTTTCACTACAATTCTATGAAGGTAACGACTACTATAAAGTTGATAAAAATACAGGTGAATTTCGATGTATTGAACTTCCAAATCATTTGCCAAAACGAACATTTCATCAATCGGAAAAAAAATATAAACATTTAATGAAATTATCACCTGGTGAGAAATCTGAATTTCCTATTAGGGCAGTATTTAATAATTATGAAAAAGAATATATCTTCATTTATGGTAGTTTTAATTGGGAAGAGCCATTGTTTAATCGGATATATAAAAAAGAGCCTTTTCCTTATCATCATACTATATTAATTTCACGAAAAGAAAATTAAATATATCGGAAACATAGCCTTTATCCATAAATCGTAATACGACCTTAACTTCCCACTGAAAGATAAAGGTCACATCTAATATTTTTAATAATTAGTCACTAAAATCTCTCTAATTTTACCTCGATTATTTCCTTTAGAGTTAATCATTCTTGAAGCTAAAATACGATGAATTGTAAAGTCATGATATAAGTCATCGAAAAAAGGATCTTCAATATAATTAGTGGGGTCTGAATTACTTAATGTTTGTAATGCACCTTGATGAGATGCTACTACAAATACATCCCTTAATCTTCGTTGTTCATCATCATTAAAATCTAAAGAACTATAAGCATTAAAATTAGCTGTTTCACTAATAGGACGATAAGGTGGATCATAATAAATAAAGGTTGATTCATCAGCGTAATTGATAACTTCTGCAAAATCTATGTTTTTAATTTCAGCAATTTTAAAAGCTTTATTAACAGCAATTAAATTACTTTCATTGAGGATTTTAGGATTTTTATAACGACCCATTGGTACATTAAAGTATCCTTTCCGATTCACTCTATATAAGCCATTAAAACAAGTTTTGTTTAGAAAAACTGTATAAGCTGCTCTTGTTACCCACTCTTTTTTATATTTATTGGCATCAATATTTTTATCATAAGTATTATAAGCATCTCTGATTTTATAGTAAAACTCTTTTCGTTCTTCAGTATTTAAAATAAGATATTTTTTTTCTAAAATGGACAATTCTTCAATCAAATTTTCAACATTATTTTGAATGATTTTATAAAGAACAACTAATTCAGCATTGTTATCAAAAAGATAAGCTTTTTCAATTTTAAACTGAGAATAAATATGAAAGAAGACTGCCCCACCACCGAAAAAAGGTTCTACATAAGTTTTAATTTTACCTTGTTTAAGTTGTTGAGGATAATATTGTTGAATTTCTGGTAATAATTGAGTTTTTCCGCCAGCCCATTTCAGCACGGGAGAAGGATTAATTAAGTCTTGATTATTAGGTTCAGGCAACAGAGATAATTGTTTAATTGTGCGACAGTTAACTTCATTGAACATTATGTATCTTCGATAGCAATCAGGTTTCAGTTGTAAGAAAATGAGGGGGAGGATTTAACAGTGTTAAACCCCTACAAGGGTGTATTTGTAGGGACATCATACTATTATGTCCTAATCTAGCCACACATATCCGTAGGGGTCAACGGCCGTTGACCCCTACAACCTCCACAAGCACCTATGCTCTAATTAGGCAACATCGATGAAAACTTCCTTAAAAAAAGTCTATAACTAAAGAGTTAGCGTTATCAACTAAGTAAGAGATCAAATTACTTAGGCACTATACTCTATGGAACCTCTTTATCAATACGCCTGGCTAATACCCTTTTTGCCCCTGTTGGGGGCAATGGTGGTAGGGTTAGGTTTAATCTCCTTTAATCAAGCTACCAACCGCCTCAGACAAGCCAATGCAGTGTTTATTATTTCCCTGTTAGGCGCGTCAATGGTGTTATCCTTTGCTCTATTATGGAGTCAAATCCAAGGTCATGGGGACTATACTCGTATGATCGAATGGGCAGCGGCCGGTAATTTTCATTTACAGATGGGTTATACCCTCGATCATATTAGTGCATTAATGTGCGTCATTGTGACAACTGTCGCCTTTTTAGTGATGGTTTATACTGATGGCTACATGGCTCATGATCCTGGTTATGTCCGCTTCTATGCCTATTTGAGCATTTTTAGTTCTTCCATGTTGGGCTTAGTCATCAGTCCTAACTTGGTTCAAGTTTATATCTTCTGGGAACTGGTAGGGATGTGTTCCTATCTCCTGGTTGGTTTTTGGTTCGATCGCAAACCAGCGGCCGATGCTTGTCAAAAGGCGTTTGTAACGAACCGTGTGGGAGACTTTGGCCTACTTTTAGGGATGTTAGGACTCTATTGGGCCACAGGAAGCTTTGAATTTGATGTTATGGGAGAACGGTTAGAAGGGTTAGTCTCTTCGGGAATGATCGCCCCTGCATTAGCGGCCTTATTCGCTGTTTTAGTCTTTTTAGGACCGGTAGCAAAATCAGCACAGTTTCCCCTTCATGTTTGGCTACCGGACGCAATGGAAGGTCCCACACCCATCTCTGCGTTAATTCATGCTGCAACGATGGTTGCGGCGGGTGTCTTCCTGGTGGCAAGGATGTACCCAGTTTTTGAAAATATTCCTGTGGTGATGACTACGATCGCCTGGACAGGTGCCGTTACTTCCTTTTTAGGAGCAACTATTGCCTTAACCCAAAACGATATTAAGAAGGGTTTAGCTTATTCGACCATTTCCCAGTTAGGTTATATGGTGATGGCCATGGGTATTGGTGCGTATACTGCTGGACTGTTTCACCTGATGACCCATGCTTACTTTAAAGCGATGTTATTCCTCTGTTCTGGGTCTGTTATTCATGGAATGGAAGGAGTTGTGGGTCATGACCCTGTATTGGCGCAGGATATGCGTTTAATGGGGGGACTACGGAAATATATGCCCCTCACTTCTTTGGCGTTTTTAATCGGAACCTTAGCTATTTGTGGAATTCCTCCCTTTGCTGGTTTCTGGTCAAAAGATGAAATTTTAGGCTTGGCCTTTGAAGCAAACCCCAGTTTATGGTTAGTGGGTTGGTTGACTGCTGGTTTAACGGCGTTTTATATGTTCCGGATGTATTTTATGACCTTTGAAGGGGACTTCCGAGGCAATAATATGGACATTCGCGCTGAGTTAAAGGCTGCTGTTGCCCCTGTTTTTGGTCCTGGGGCCATGGATGTTAAGGAATTAGATCATGAAAGTGAAGATCATGGTCATGATGATCATGGTCACGGCCACAGTGACTCTCCCCATGAGTCTCCTTTAACTATGACCTTACCGTTGCTTATTTTGGCGGTTCCTTCCACTCTTATTGGTTTATTGGGTAAACCTTGGGAAAATACCTTTGAGGGCTTTATTTATGCCCCTGGAGAGGTCATTGAAGAGGTGTCTCACTTCGATTGGACTGAGTTTGGTATCATGGCCGGGAACTCGGTGGGTATTGCTTTAATTGGCATTACTGTTGCTTCTTTGATGTATTTACAGCACAAAATTGATCCCAAGGCGATCGCTGATAAGTTCCCGGCTTTGTATCAGTTTTCTCTCAATAAGTGGTATTTCGACGATATTTATTACAATGTTTTTGTTATGGGATGTCGTCGTTTAGCCCGTCAAATTATGGAAGTTGACTATCGTGTTGTTGATGGTGCGGTTAATTTGACTGGTTTAGCTACTTTGGTAAGTGGAGAAGGTTTGAAATATTTAGAAAATGGTCGCGCCCAATTGTAGGCCTGAATTGTAGTTGGGGCAGTAGTGGGGTTTGTGATTGATTTTAGTGTGGTTTAAACTTTTGTTCTAAAC
>JBFRWG010000185.1:0-3688 GCA_051439445.1 Crocosphaera sp. | reverse complement strand
CCTAAACGGTATGATTTGTATAAGAACATATCTAAATCATATCGTAAACGTTGTGAGAGTGCGTTTTTAACCACTCGAACCACAACCGTTTAGAATCCTTCTTGTTTCAACAGAAGGAGATGTCAAATCCCCCTTTCTCCCTAGGAATTTGACAATAAAGGGACTTCCTCTTTGTCCCAACTTCTAGACTCAGCCTCAGTATTAACGAGATCAAAATCAGGAATACAGTTATTTTTCATGTAACTCATGTAATTTTTGCCGACTGTTGCGCATTTGTAGTCATCCCAACCGCAATAGGTTTTGAGAATAGCGATGAAGCTATCTAGGACTTCTAGACCATAATGAGCTTCCATGGCGATCGCTGTACGACGACGGGCAATATCTACGAGAGTGTGAGCATATTCGTAACGTACAGCATAAACCACTTGAGCTTTAATATCGGGTAACTCAGGGGTAATTAACTCCCCTAACTTCGGTTCTGAGTTAGTTAAAGCCAAAACATCTAAAGCTTTTGCCCCATAGACCCTAAATAAATGATCAATAGACGCACTAAGAACTTGACCCTGATAATCTTTAACTGCTTCTTGAATGCGAGGATCATTAGCTAAGATTGCACCAGGTAAAGGTTGATGTTCTGTAGGACAAGGGGGGGCAGTTTTGCCGAACTTTTTATAGACTTTATCAACGATTTCTTCTCCTACTTGACGATAGGTAGTGAGTTTACCTCCAATCAAAGAGATGAGGTTGTTTACCCCTTCTTTGCTGTGGTCAAAGAGGATATGACTACGGGTGATACTTCCCGCTTTTTTCCCTTGAGCATTGGGTAAGGGACGGACTCCAGAGTAAGTGAATTTTACGTCCTCACGGCATAGATTAGCATTGGGGATAATATTGTTCGTTTCTTGTAGTAGGTAGTCAATTTCGTCGTTATCTGCCTTCAGTTGATCAAGATTTCCCTCAAACAGATAGTCTGTCGTACCAATCAAATACATTCCCAACCAAGGGACAATAAAGAACGGTCTCCCATCGGACTTAGCTTCGACATATAAACTGGTATCGGGTGCGCCGGGAAAACGATCTACGACAATGTGACTACCTTTGGTTCCACCAATTTTTTGCCTGTTACCAATGGGTGCATTTTCGCCATCTTTCATCCCTAACTGACAAATAGCATCTACCCAAGGACCAGAAGTATTAATTACCATGCACTTATCTTTCCCCTTAACGATAAATTCTTCTCCTGTGAGAACATCTTTACAGGTTAAATGGGTGACTTTATCCTCTTGACGGTGTAATTGGGTAACTTTGACGTAATTTAAAACCGTTGCTCCTGCTTGATCTGCATCAATGATGTTTTCTAAACACAGTCTTTCAGCATAGGTAACTTGACCATCATAATATTGCGCACCACCTACTAACCCTTCAGAGTCTAAGGAAGGAAAGAGTTGTTTAAATTTGGCACTGGAGAGCATTCGATGGGAAGGAACGGTTTTATCTGCGCTTAAAATGTCATAGAGACACATTCCTGCCCAAATTTTCCAGTAAGGACGGGAACGATCTTTATAGATGGGAATGGTTAAAAGTAGGGGTCTAACTAAATGGGGTGCCGTATGTAAAAGAATTTCTCTTTCTCGTAGAGACTCCCGTACTAAAGGAACTTCAAAGTATTCTAAATAGCGTAAACCACCATGAATAAGACGAGTCGACCAACTTGAAGTCCCCCCAGCAAAGTCTCCTTTTTCAATGAGAATGGTTTTTAAACCTCGTAAAGCTGCGTCCCTTGCCACTCCTGCACCATTGACTCCACCACCAATTATAATTAGGTCATAGCTTCTTTGTTGAATGGATTGAAAATCTCGCACGATTCTTAAATTGGATTGAGTTGTTCTGCCTCTAATTTAGCGATAGTTTTAGCTTACTCAAACGTTCTCTTAATTAAAATAAAATGATTGACTCGATCCAGCGATCGCTCAATGACTGCTTGAAGAACGAGAAATGGAGTAACTCTATGAGGATCAGTGATTAATTAATTGTTGTAAAAAGTTATTTCCTGCTGCTTCTATATCCCCTTCTAAGGAAAAGTTTAGACTACGAATACAAATATTACGTATTTTATTAGTCATCCCTTTTTGGGTTGTGGGTGTAATGAGAATAGCATGATGACAGTTTTGTTCAAAGGTATAAGTAATGATTTGATAGATGTCATTCTGTCTGATTTCTGTTTTATATTTTGTATCGAGTACATATAGATTTTCCTGTGTATTCTTATTGTAGATAATTAAATCAATTTTGAAACTAAAACTATCATATTTTACATGATGCTGTGTTTTAATTCCTAACTCTGGGGGAATATTTTGTTTTAACCATGCTGCAACAAAGTTTTCATAGAGTTGATTCATATTCACTAAAAAAGGTAAGCTTTTATAGTTTCCTTTTTCATGACTCGGTATTGTATTGTCTAAAAAGAAGTGACAGAGAGAATGTAAACAGTGATAATCTTCATTGAGACGATTATATTTTCGGTTGAGACAATCATTTGCTGTAAAGGGTGATAAGGTTATATAGCCTTGTAATGCGTGATAAACTTTTCTAATTAATATATGGGTATTTTCTTGACAAATATCTTGACCACTTATTATATAGATTGTCCACAGTAAAATCTGATTATCTTCTATATCTTGGGTAAAGTGATCATAATGACAAGATAATTTAGGTTTCCACGGATGTTTTAGCATCTTTTTTATGTTTATTTTTCCCTTGACATAACTTAAGTCTTGTGAATGTTTTATATAAGTTGAATATAGTCCTTTTTGGATACGGTTTAAGATACGATGAGCAAAAATATTTGCTAAACGGTTATAAAAGTCGGGTAAGCTATCACAACTCATTAAACCATCTAAAAATTGAAAACTTTTGAAGTTATAAGCATATTCTAACATCCGAAAAATATTTGTAATAGGAACTTTTGGTTTAATGTGAAAATTCCAGTCATTGTTAATGGGAATATAACCTACCCATCCTTGAGAAATGATTTGCCACTGATACCCTGTTTTTGTATATTTTGGCTCTATTTTTAATTCCTTATTATATTTATCCTTGAGTTTATCAAGAATCTCTTGTGGAATTTGATCACGGGAAATATAATAGGGTTTATATTCAATCAATTCTATAATATTCATGCTATATATTTTTCAAGAAGTATCTATTAATATTAATTGAATCGTAGGGTGGGTTAGATGTCTAGAATTTAGTTTAGCATAAGTATCTAATAATCCATCGTAACTCACCAAAATATAACATAAATTGTGGGCTACGATATAATTTAACCTTAGTTTAGTATCAATAATAAAAGTTAGTCTACCCAACGTACAGGTTCAATCTATCTTTTATTTTTATCCACCGAAATTTATCAATTTTATCAGTTTCGTCAAAAAAGTATTCTTCTAAATAGGGTTCTATTTCCATTGTCCAAATGTCTTCGAGATACTCTGATAATGTTTCGGTAAGGAAAAAAGAAACCCCCATTTCATAATGAGGATCATTAATCGTTTTATTGAGTTCTTTTAAAGTGTTTATTAATGATTCAATATCATAGTTTGGGTTATGTTTTTTGTGGTATTTTCTGAGGATGTCATAGTTAGGTTTGATAGGAATAAATGCAAAGCGACGACGCAACGCATGATCTACT
>JBFRWG010000184.1:0-19605 GCA_051439445.1 Crocosphaera sp. | reverse complement strand
ACCCTTGCTATATTTCTTCGGCAGCGTCAGTTGTGTATTTGTGTGTGGGATGGTGTTGGTGGGGGTTGTATGGATGGTGTTGGTGGGGGTTGTATGGATGGTGTTGGTGGGGGTTGTATGGATGGTGTTGGTGGAGACGGTGGTGCTGCTAAATCTGAGGGTTTGGTAGCTTCTGAAACAGGGGAGGAACTGTTATTTAATTCTGCACCACAAGTTTCACAAAATTCAGCATCTTCGGGGTTTCCTTCATAACCACATACTGAACATTCGATTGCCATGATAAATTCTCCTTAAAATGATAAAAGCGTTAATCTTGATTGAATTTTTTTGGCCAGCTATCATCTTCAATATAACGAATTTGATGATGGATATTATGGCAAAAACTTGAGTTACTTAACTAGGAAGTTAAGTGTTAATTATATAACATCACTATGGATATAGTTATTAAGAGTGGGTATCATTGTTGGGTAAATTCTCATCATTTTGGTTTCCTAAACTACTAAGAATTACAGTTTTTAGTTTAACCAGTTCTGCATAATTACTGGTAATGATTTGTTGTTTTTTCATTTCTGTCTTGATAGCATCATTAAGATTAATATTACGGGCAACTTGACTAATAATTTTGTTGCGAGATTCCTCAAATAATTCCAGTAAAGCTTCGTGTAAATATTCTGTGTGGTTTTTCAGACTGCGACGAATGTTTTTATTCAATTCTAACACTAAGTTTCTGGTAAATTTATCTAATTCAGTTTTATACATTACGAGAACATTATCTATCCTTTCAGCTAAAGTTTGACCTTCACACTGTTTAATATTTAAGCCAATTTCTTCTAGTTTTTCTCCATATTGATAAAATAAAGCATCTGCTAATCCATTCAGTCTCATAGAAATGTCTCTTTCATCTAATTTGTCTGCTAATTGATTCCTGACTTCTTCGGGAAAATAATGGGGTTCGATTGTTTCTAACCCTGTTAATAATTTACTTAAGGGTTGAATGAAGAAATCTTCAATCACTAGAATTAATCTTTCTCTGATCAATAATGTTAGTCCAATTTTTTTCTCAATAATACTAGGTAGTCGGGATAAATTAGACTCAATATCTTCTCCTTTTGATACCTCATTAATTAATTCTTTACGATCAATTTGCATGATTCGTTTATCAATTTCTCGAATGATATCAATGGTATCAGATTCTAGCCAAAAGTCTTGCTTTTCATCTGTACGAATTCCTTTCGTAAACTCTTCAACTTTTGCTTTTAGTTTGTCAATAAATAATCGAGATTTTTGACTGATAGCTACTGCTTCCATTTCTTTTTCAAGATCCGTACTTTGACTATATTGTTCATCAAGGGGTTTCAGTAAGACATCTAAAGCACGAATAATCTGTAATAGTTCTTTTTTGGTATCAGTAATAAACTCTTCTTTTGCTTCTTTATTTAGGTAAGCAAATAAAGCATCAACAAATTGTGAAAATTCTCGAACATTGGTATGAGTGAGAAGAGATTTTGCCTGATCTTTGTTTAAAGTATCAACATTATCGGTAATTTCTAATCTCTTTAAATTATCACGATGACTTTTAAGTTTTTTACTTTCTTCAATGGTTCCTTCTGCTATGCTTTTTAAGATTAAATAGTTGAGGGCAGAAGTTTGAAATTGACGCTCCTGTTTGATGTTTAAATTATATTGATGAACCCGTTTGTTAAAGCTATTGAGGGCTTCTTTTTTCTGAGTTTTATTCGGTAAATCCCATTGATTTATAACCCAAAAAGCCCTTTGAATAATAGTAGGATTATATTTATTAATTTCAGAAATAAACTGAATTTCTTCTCCTTGAAGTACATTAAACGGACTAATACAAACCACAAACGCTTTCGCTTTTTCTTTAATATAATTTTTCGTAAATGTTACGTGACGTTTATTATCGACCCCCAACCCTGGTAAATCCACTAAGACAATATCATCACTAATTTTAAACTCTTGTAAAAATACTTCAATTTTGTCTATGAACATTGCCCCTGCATAACCTTCTACATAAGTTTGTAGTTGATCTAATTTAATATTTTTCTTTCCTTTATATTCAGGATTTTGTGACTGTTTTAAAAGGGATTGTAGAGTATTCAAATCTTTTCGATCAATGGAGGAACTGGTGGATTTTTCATATTCTTCTATGGCCATTTCAATTCGTTGAAAATGTCTCCCTTGAGCTTCGTCATTATTTACCATTAAATTTTTGCCGATTTTGTCACTAATTTTCGTAACAAAACTATTCCAAAGCTCTTTTCTCCCCTGCTCATCCATAAAAGAGACAATAACCTCATCCTTTGCCGCTTTTCTAATAATGGTAGGAAAAGCGGTGGTAGATTCATTAGCTTCTGGTAAGATTGCTCGCCCTAAAATTCCATTAATCATGGTTGATTTTCCAGCAGAAAATGAACCGAGAAAAGCCACATGAAATTCAGTTTCTTGTAACTTACTGATTAAACCTTGTTTCTTTTCAATTAAGGATTTTTTCGGTTCTTCAATTGATAGATAGGGAGAAACATAACGATAAATTTCAAAATATTTCTCAAATTGCTCGACAGTTAATTGAACTTTTTCTTGGGGTTGGTTCTTGAGCATAATCATAGATATTTATGGTAAAAATAATGGGTATTATGGTTTAAAAATCCGGTTATCTCAATCATGGTTGCTGCTTTATATAACAATTAGTTTTCAGTTATGACGACAATGAGCAGCAGAATAAAACACAGTGTTAAATTCCTAGGAGGATGTACTGGTAGGGACATAATATTATTATGTCCTAATCGGTTCTCACTTCTGACGAGTGAAGCATTTTTTTCATTAAGTTCCTGTTAAGTTACGAATAGCAGCATCAGAAGCTAGTTCATCATTGATATCGCTGTCCATTTTCACGGTTTTGCCTCTTGACCCCATTTTCACAGTTTTACGGGTATTGGCTGATATTTTGCGGGTTTTTCGCAATTCCTCACTAGCTTGGTTCAAAGACTCTAGCATTTCGGTATTGCCAATTTTTACAGTCATGCGTTGAGCTGTTTCTAGTAGTTTTGTCGCTTTTTCGGGGTCTTGCTCCGCTACTCTGGTAGCATCTTCAACTAATTGACTAATATTACGCTGTTGCACATATCCCATCACTTCTTGATTGACTTGTACCGCACCTCCTTGACTGACTAAAAACTGAACTACGACATCTAGAGGTGGTTGTTCCCCTCGTCGGTTTAATCCTGGGATATCGTAGGTTAGTCCAATTTGAGCAATACGAGCGCGAGAAGTGGTACGACTATCAATATTGAATTCTAGAATATAGATCGTGTCGTCTGTTGCGATCGCATTTCCCATGGGATAGGGAGGGGTTAATAGGGAATATTCTGCCTGATCGGGATAGACGCGAGTAATCTTGTTCAGGTTAACCCCTTTAACACTTCTAATATCCAATTTTATGTTATTAACGACTTCATTTTGAGCTTGTTGATAGGCTTGAATAATATAATTAGGAAAGTCGCCAATGGCAATTTGAGAACCTAAGGGGTTTCCAGCCACAATATGCCCTAATTGTCCCCCAGTTTCGTCACTTAAATTTACCAGTAACTCCTCATTATAATCCCCAATTCCTAAAGCCGTAATCGGAATATTATTGACAGCAAATTCAGCAGCGAGTTGACGACAATCGTCTTCGCCAATGGTTTGACCATCCGTAAAAATTAATACTCTTTTGGAGGTCATTCCTTGGTTTCCTAAGAGGGATAAAACTTCTTCCATACCTCTCCCTAAACAAGTTCCCCCACTAAATTGTGTTAATTGGTCAATAGCAGCTTCAATTTTACCAATTTCCGTAGCAGGGGTTAATCCAATTAAGGTGGATGCTTCAGAATCAAATCGAATTAAAGCCAGGCGATCTTGTTGACTTAATCTTCCTGAATGCAGCAATTTTTTGAGGGATTTAATCACCACTTCTAATTTACTGGTTTCTCCTCCTTCTTCTGCTTTCTCATACATGGAACCACTGGTATCAATGAGAAAAGCAAAGGTGGTAGAAGGACGACTTTTGGCAGCATCGACTTGGGGTCGAAGCTTCATCATGATGAACAGTTTTTGATCTGGGGTATCGGCGGGCAAAAAATCTCGATGGGGGGTTAAAGACACATTGAGCATCAATTTTCTCCAACAATAAATAAAAAACTAAGAACTATAAATATCTTCTAAACTAGGTAAAAGTCCGAAACTGGGTTCTATTCCTGTTAAGTCTGGGGGGAATAAATTAGGTAATTCTTGATTTCCTTGATCTTGGATTTTTTCAACATTGGCTTCAAATAAAAAGGGTAAATCTAGATAAATACTGGTATTGCGATATCCTTCTGCAATATCCTCGATCCAAGCATTAATCATTTGATTGAGGTGATGCTCTCGAATGGCACATGAACTTTTAGTTTCTAAATGGTTTCTTAAGGTTTGACGGGCTTCTGGGGTAAAAATTTTTTCAGGGTTATCTTCATAATATTGTTTTAACTCTAAAGGATATTGGTAGCCTTCTGGTGGTGAATCTTGAGTCTGTAATGTGAGAACATATTTAACCATAATGGTACTTTTTGTAATGTTATCAAACTTACCGCGACCTTTGGGGAAAGTCACTCATGAACAAATAAAAAGCGAGTGCGTAATTCGTCCTCGTACGGTGAGTTCACTGCGATCTTGACGGTTCCCGTCGAGGAGCAAGTGGCGAACCTGAAGGGCGAATGTAAGACGCACTCAAGACAGGGAAAAGTTGAAAATATGCCCAAAGTTTGGTTGAAAGCCTCCTCATTATATGAGGAAAAAATAAAAAAATGAGTGACTTTTGTGCGATAGTATCGGAACTTCGTTAAGTAACTTCTAACTTTTGACTTGTGAAGAGTTGCTCCCTTTCTTAAGATATAGTAATAGATACCTTCGGCCCTGAATTAGAAAAACAAGTAACTTTATGGAACCTATAACCACAATTGCTACTACCATTACAACTCTTATTTTTGGAGAAGCTTTGAAAGAAGGAGGAAAAAGACTAGGAAAAAGTTCTTCTGAGAAAATAGCTCAATTAACAACCGTTATTCGGGAAAGATTCAAAAAATCGGGAACCGAAGGGTTACTAATACGGGCTGAAAAAAAGCCAACAGATTCTAATATTGCTATTGTAGAAGGAGAATTAGTCACTCAAATGAGTGATGATGACGATGGAGAAGTTTTTGTTCAGCAATTAAAAGAACAATTGAAGCAACTTGAGCAACTGGGTATTACCCGTAACGTAATGTTGACGGGTATCAAGGGCAAAAAACTTGAACTAGAAGGAGATTTAACCCAAGAAGCAACGAAAGGAGGTTCAGTTGAGCAAATAATGGCCAGTGATCTAGAGATTGATGGAGAGATTAAAATTAGGGGAAATTTAACACAAAAAACTAAATAATTATGTTTCAACCTGACGTAAAACAGAGTGTTTTTGAGAATGTCAAAGTAAAAGGTAACTTCACTTTTGATGGCGACATTACTCAGATTGGTTCTCAAACTGTGGTGCAGCAGAAACCTGACTTTTTTGAACCATCTCTTGAAAAATATCACTTTAAAAATCTCCAAATCACCTCACAACTCTTAGCAAGACTGAAACATCTAAGGTTTTTAGTTTTGGGGGGAAGTTCTGATGTTGATAAAGACTCACTCGCTAAACATACTGCATGTTGCCTAATTAAAGAATTAGAGTCAAATGGGGAAGAAATCATCCCTAAAGAATGGTATCGTAGTTCTGATCCCCAAACCATCGAAGTAGAACTTGAAAATACTAAAGAATCTACAGTTTTTATCCTAACTCAAGTAACCCCTCAAAATATTGGTTACAATTTAACAAAAATTCAAAAAGCAGCCAATAACCATAATCATTATGTCGTTTTAAGTACAGAAATAACCTTTACTGCCTGGAGACAACCTGAAAGTAACAAAAAATTATGGTATGAAGTATCACAAAAAAAAGTGGCTGATTGTCAAGATTTAATTAATCATTATTCTCAAGCAGATGCTCTCAGTAATTGGTATTTTAAACTTCAATCAAGAGAGCGACTTCTTGCCCTAGGATTAAGTTTTTTTGATGGACTTTTTGATGATCAGTTCTTTGCAGCTTTAGAAGAAATTGTCGAAAATGTTTGGCAAAAAAGAGACGCTTCTCTGCGCGCACTTGATTATTGTGATTTAGAGAATCTTGAAGGAAGTTTTTTTAACTTTACTACAACAAAATATCAAGGAACTAAAATTAGTATTCGATTCCCTAAACAACGTCGCACCTTATTTAAAATAGCCTGGAAGAGCGATCGCCGACAAATCCTCTCCGCTTTACCTGTGATGGTCAATATTGTCAGTGAATCTGTTCCTAGGAGCTTGACAAACTCAGAATTATATGGTAGTCAAACAAGATGTAAAGAGATTCGTACAGCGATCGCCGAAACCATCAGTGATATTGGTTCAATTTCTCTTAACTCAGTTCAAACCAGCTTACTGCAACTGGCGGCTAATAAGCATAGAGTCGTTCAGTCCACAGCCGCTTATGCAATGGCTAGATGGCGTGATTCGGATTATGGTTTAGATCAACAACTTTTTGAAACCCTTCATTCATGGTTAGACTTGGTTCACGCTAAACGAATTATTGATCAAGTTGAAGCCATTTTAAAAGGGCGTAACCAGGACGATAATGAGGACTTAAAGGCAGAAAACTACATCAAGGTTACAGTTGCCTTAACGGTTGGCTATGCTTCGCTGTACGACCCCCCTGAGGGATTGTTAGACTCGGAAGGACTTTCTCAAGACTTGTATGATTTGTTGCACAAATTGTCCCATGACAGGAATCAAGTTGTCAGAAACACCTTTCTATATTTTACTCTGCCCAAAGTATTACAATTACATTTACAACAATTAAGTTCATGGTTACACGATCTAACCAGACAACAAGTCAGTGACTCTAGCTCCCAAAAGTCAATCATTCAATTTAACCAAGCAGTAGGCAGAAGTTTAGCCCTTGCTTATAAAAACTATCCAGAAGAAACAGTCGACATTCTTGACACTTGGACAGAAGAAGAAAGACAAAATACTCCTGAGTATTTAGACATCTCAAAAATTACTTCACGGGAAAGTTTACTATCAACTGTGGCGCGAACTTATGGGGAAATTGAGTTTGTACAAGGAAACAATCAATTAACCCCTCAAGATATTTTTATCCGTTTACAAACCATGCTTCACAATGAGAAACATCCTTTTATTCGTGAAGCGATCTTATTTGCTATTGGTCGTCAAGCAAGACTACATTTTAATGCAATTGAACCTCAACTTCAAGCTTTAGTTCCCCAAATTAAAGAAAAAGAACGTCAGAAGATTATCGATATTTTATCTGATATCTATTTAGAGCAGCGTATTGATTTATCAGGAGGGGATTATTGGAGCAAAAAAAAGTTTACTCAAAGTGGTTACTCTTATCAATATCAAATATGGATCAAAGAACAACGTCCTGATACTTTTATTGAACAAGCAATGAAACATTGGATCAAAAATGCCAGTAATGAACACGCTCAAAAAATTGGCATCAATGCGTTATTTTCCTTTGCCGATATCTTAGATAAAGAAGAAAAAGAAGAAAAAAATAGAATTTTAAGAAATCTTGATGCTGATCCAATTATTCAACGTCCTCCTTCCATAGAAGAAGAATTAAAGCCTTCCCACAACATCTATATTAAAATAATTGTTGCCTGGTTAACTCTACTTATTAAATGGATTCAATATTTTTTCTTTCAAAGAAAGTATTATCAATCTTTTGCTTCCAAAGGAGGATTTTCTTATTATCAACCAATAGTGACGGTACTGTTACCAGAAGTATTAAAGAAAGATTCCTATTCAGAGGACACCAAGAGTTTTGTGGTAGAGCGATTAAGTGTGGATCAAGATAAAGAATTACCAATTATTGTAGATATGTTAAAACTGGCAATTTTTATAGCAAAAGCACCTCTTTTAGTGATGTTTATCCCCATCTTTATCATAGTGATTATTTCTTGGTTGTTCTTGGGATAAGGAAAGGAGCAATTTTCCAATTCTTTCTTGTCATGAAATACAGTAAAATTTTCATGATATTATCAAAAATCCGCCTCCCTCAGTTTGAATATTGAGGGAAGCGGAGAGATTAGTTCTCTATTGATGATTGAAACTATCGTGACTTATTTTGTTCAACCATACCAACATTGGAATAACCGTTATAGGTCACGGGGACTTTGGGGGTTTTCTGGATATCTTCTTTAATTTGATCGAGATCGATATAACGATCTGCCACATTAATTAAACTATCACTGGTCATAGACCGTAAACTGACCACTTCAATACGGGCCCCACGATAACTAACGGAGTCAGCCGCATAAGCTAAGTCCCCATCACCACTGACAATAATAGCAGTATCATAAGATCCCACCAAAGCCATCAGATCCACGGCAATCTCTACATCCAAATTCGCTTTTTTTGAGCCATCGGGAAGTTGGACCAAGTCCTTAGCAATGACACGATATCCATTCCGTCGCATCCATAATAAAAACCCCTGTTGCTTTTCATTGGTGCGATCAACTCCTGTGTAGAAAAATGCCCTAAGAAGGCGAGAGCCTTCCGTTAGGCGATACAGAAGCTTAGTATAATCGATTTCAATACCTAGTTGTAATGCAGCGTAAAAGAGATTAGAACCATCAATAAAAATGGCGACTCTGCCCCGATTTTCTAAAATTTGTTCAGGAGAAAAAACCGAATCCTCTTCAAAATCTTCATACATTGTTGTTATGCCTCGTTGCTCGTCGAAAAAGGATGGGGTGTGAAAATTATTTGTCAGTTCGGGTTTGTATTTCATCGTAAATAGTGGTTGTTTTCAATAGAAAAAATGTTAATTTTTTCAGTTTTAAGGGTTGTCCTCCAGGGGGAGGTCTAGTTTAGCAAAGATGGGTTGAGGTTGACCTAAGGGTTGATTAACCGTTAGTTTTCCCCATTGACTATGGTTCGCAAAAGGAATAAGGTTAGGGAGGCTATGGCTTTGATTAAAGTCGATAGAAAACCCAAGCTGTTGGTAGATTTTGCTACTGAGATTCGGAATAATTGGAGCCAATAAATAAGCAGCAAGACGCACTGATTCTAACACTGCATACAAAATCTTTTCCACCTCGGCCTGTTTTCCTTCTTTAAACAAAGCCCAAGGGGCCTGTTCATCAATGAATTTATTCCCGGCTCGAATTAAGGTTAAAATCTCCTCACATCCCTCATTAAATTTGAGTTTTTCATAGGTTTTGATGACTTTTTCCCCTAGGGTCAAACCTATGATTTTTAGGGGATGTTCTTGGGGTAATTCTGCTGCTGTGATCGGTGGTAATGACCCTTGACAATATTTTTTGGTCATTCCTAAGGTTCGGTTGAGCAAATTCCCTAAATCGTTGGCAAGATCCGCGTTAAGAATGTTAACGAAACGGGTCTCGTTGAAATCACCATCTTTTCCACATTCTATCTCTTTTAAGAAATAGTAGCGCACTGCATCAGAACCATATTGATCCACTAATTGAAAGGGATCTAATGTGTTTCCTAGGGTTTTGCCCATTTTTTGGCCATCTTTTGTGAGAAAACCATGACCAAAAACGCCTTCAGGTAAGGGAAGCTTGGCTGACATCAACATGGCTGGCCAATAAATAGCATGGAAGCGTAAAATATCTTTACCAATTAAATGTAAATTTATTGGCCACCATTGAGATAGAGCATTATCTAAGGTGGGTTCTGCTTCCGGTTCTAAGAGGGCAGTTACATAGCCCAACAGAGCATCAAACCATACATAAATGGTATGCTTGGGGTCATTAGGTATGGGAAAACCCCATTCTAGGTTAATGCGCGATATGGAAAAGTCTTGTAAGCCTTGATGGATGAAGTTGAGAATTTCGTTGCGACGGCTTTCGGGTTCGATAAATTGAGGATTTTTTTGGTAGAGTTCCTCAAGTTGCGTTTGATACTTAGATAATTTAAAGAAATAATTCTCTTCATCCCGCCATTCTGCTTTTTTGTTAGGGTGCAACGGACAAAAACCGTTTTCTAATAATTCCCGTTCTTCTTTAAATTCTTCGCAGGAAACGCAATACCATCCTTGTTGTTGTGCCAGATAAATATCGTTATTGTCCCAAACCCGTTGAAAAAATTCTTTGACGATAGCTTGATGTCTTGGGTTGGTGGTCCGACTAAAGCGATCGTATTGAATGTCTAATTTTTGCCATAATTCTTCAAAACTGGCTACAATCTGATCACAATGTTCTTGGGGTGGTAGTCCTTTGTCTTCGGCGGTTCTCTGTATTTTTTGACCGTGTTCATCAGTTCCTGTGATCAACAGTACCTCATCCCCTATTAGTCTTTTATAACGGGCAATGACATCAGCGATAATGGTGGTGTAGGCACTGCCAATATGGGGAACCCCATTCACATAATATAAGGGCGTTGTTAAAGCAAATTTTTTCGGCTTTGTTTTTTCTAAGGTCATTTAAACTAAATTGGGGTTCAATAAACGGTATTCTATCCAGTCCAACTAGAGTTAGGGAGGGATTTACTAAGGGCTAGTTTTAGATATTTTTTTGTCTATCATTCTTTAATTATTAAATCAAATCTACCCCTAATTTCAATAAAAATATTATTAAGCTCGTTATATTAAGATAGTTTAAGTAATGGTAAAATTCTGGTAACAAGAAACGGTTAAAAACTTATTGTTACTTCATATATAGTCATCTATGGTTCAATTGATGGGAAAAATGCCGTTGTCGCTCAATTAATTGCTCACAGATAAACTTCTTGATTAAAAACATTCTGGACAATAAATAACAAAATAAAGCTAATAATAGCAGCAATAAGAGGTGTTGTGACCCAACCAGAGGCAATGCCTCCTAAAACTCCCCATTTAACTTGTCTAACCCCTTTTATTCCTTTTAATAAAGCAATACCAATCACTGCACCGACCACAGCTTGGGAACTGGAAACAGGAACCAGAGGAATCGGGGGTAAGCCTAAACTAGCGACAAAATTTGATAATTCTTTGGAGGAAAAGGTGAATAACACTAAAGAATTAGCCAAAACTACGACTAACGCTCCCACAGGAGATAAAGTCATTAAGCTACCCCCTACAGTCATCATCACTTGTTTAGAATAGGTAAACACCCCAATGGCAATGGCGATCGCCCCTAATAAAAATAATTGTTCCACTGCCGATATATCGAAAATTCCAGCAATTTTGAGATCCTCAAAGGGAGAAGATGGAACAAAAACCCCCATAACATTGCCAATATTATTGGCCCCCAAGGTATAAGATCCAAAGGCCCCCACCAAAATCAAACCCCAACGAACATTATTATCTAAACTTAAAAGATGAGGTTTGCTGCTTTCAATCAAAAGTACGACTAATTTATAGATAACCGCAGCAAATAGGGCTGCTAAAATGGGACAAGCCACCCAAGTCCCCATAATCTTGATTAAATCATCAATATTGGTAGGTGAACCACTAAACCAGTTCCAACCGACAATGGCCCCGACTACTGCTTGAGAAGTGGACACAGGAAGTCCTAACTTGGTCATCCATAAAACGGTTATAGCGGCAGCTAAGGCGACGGTAAAGGAACCGGCTAAAGCATTGACTGCTCCTAGTTTTCCCAGTCCTCCAGCCGCTCCTGCACCGGCTGTAACGGACCCAATAATAATAAAAACACTACAAATGATCGCTGCTGTAGAAAAACGAATCATGCGACTCCCCACTGCGGTGCCAAACACATTGGAAGCGTCATTTGCTCCCAGTGACCAACCTAAAAAGAGGCCACTGGATAAAAAAATAAAGGTGCTAATTAAATCCATAATTTAACCGATGAGAAGTTGTTTTCTAAAATTCTCAAAAATTGACAATTTTTTAGCTTATAAAGTTCGTTGAATGGCATAAATATCCAATTTATCTGCTACATTTTCTGCTTGATCAGCCAGAGCATCAATAGCATCTACTGTATCTCGTAAATTAATTTTGTGAGAGAATTTAAAATCAGTTCTAAAAATTTTCTTTTTTAAACTCACGGCAATTTGATCAGCTTCCGATTCATAAACTCTGACTTGATAAATATGATCCCTAACAGTTTTAGGATCTCGAAAAAAGTTACGAGCAGCAATAATCACCGTTTCTACACTTTTAACCACAACATGAACTAATTCTAAAAATTCTTTTTTACCAATTTGACTTTCTGTTTGGGTTATTTGTGATTCTGTTTCCATACTTTGATCCCTTTCAATCATTAATTCTTGAAAGTTTTTTCCCATTATATCCAAAAGAGAAAATAAATCCGTCAGTAAACTCAAAACATTGGCGCGGAAATCAGGGATTAGCATTTCGCTATAAAGAACATTAATAATGGAACGCCGTAAGTCTTTACATCTTTCTTTAAGAGCCGTAATTTGTGATAATTTTTCTTCACAATTTTCTGAGAGGCTTCCTTCTTCTAAAAAGGCGGAAATTCCTCTTTCAAAATAAATCGCACCTTCGGCAACTTTATCGAGAAATTCATCAATTTGCCCTTCTAAAAATTTTGTTCTGCCAAATAAAGCTGGTGTTTCTTTAGACATAGTTTATAAGATTCTCATACTTAAATCTAACCAAGGAGAACGGGTAATGGTGGCACTACTAGAAATATAATCGACTCCAGTTTCTGCCACTTGTCGAATATTTTCTAAGGTAATGTTGCCTGATGCTTCAATTTTAATTTGTTCATTTTGATCCCTAATGTAATGAACTGCTTGTTTCATAAGACTAATCTCCATATTATCTAACATAATAATATTGGCTCCCTGTTTTAATGCTTCTTCAACTTCTTGGAGGGTGCTAGTTTCTACTTCAATAGTCAAAGGATAAGGGATACTGTTGCGAATGCGTTCTATTGCTTTTTCAATACTACCCGCAGCTTGAATATGATTATCTTTGATCATCACTCCATCATCTAAACCCATGCGATGATTTCTACCTCCTCCTACGGTAACGGCATATTTTTCTAATATCCTTAACCCAGGTGTGGTTTTTCTGGTATCTACTAACTCAGTAGGTAGATCAGCAATCATTTCTACATATTTTTGTGTCATCGTTGCAATACCACTTAAGCTCATGGTGAGGTTTAAAGCTACTCTTTCTCCTGTTAATAGACCGGCTAACCCTCCCTCAAAGTTAGCAATAACTTGGCTGGGTTCTACCATTGTCCCTTCTTGAATCACTGGGGTAAATTGAATGGTCTCATCTAATAATTGAAAGACTCTTTTGGCAATAGGTAAACCAGCGATGACTCCTTTTTCTTTACCTACCCACTGCCCTGATCCCTTGCTGTTGAGTCCTAAACTATCTGTTGTGCGATCGCCTCTTCCGATATCTTCGAGCAACCAAGACTTTAATAAGGGATCTAAAATAATAGTGGGGGGTAGATTATTCATACTTTAAGGCAGGATATAATTGATGGGGTTTTGTGATCTTCCAGAGAAGTCTTTTTCCCTCAATCATACTCTGTCTCAATATCATGTTTCCACACTTAATAAGCAAAATTTTTCTCGCTATCTTTATCCTGTTTTTAGGATGGTCGAGTTGTGTCGTCCCTGCACAGGCAGCCATCAAAAACACTTCTAACTCAGTCGATACAACACTTGAAGCTGAAGTGTTGCAAATTATTCGTCAACACCCTGAAGTCCTGATTGAGTCTGTTCAAGCATATCAACAACAACAACAGCAAAAACAACAGCAATTCCAGGAGTTTGTCTCTTCACAACTAAAAACAAATCCTCAAACCATTATTGCTGAGTCTCCTACTCTGGGGACTTTAGAACATAAGCAAGTCCTCTTAGAATTCTCTGATTTTCAATGTCCTTATTGCGCCCAAGCCCACAAAACTGTTCAACAATTTATGGATCTTCACCAAGATCAAGTTACCTTAGTTTATAAACATTTTCCCCTAATCTCAATTCATCCTGATGCGATGGAGGCGGCTAAAGCAGCTTGGGCGGCTGAGAAACAAGGAAAATTTTGGCCTTATCATGATGGTTTATTTGATCAACAACAAGAGTTGGGAGAAAATTTATATCTTGACCTTGCCAACAACTTAAATCTAGATATAGAGCAATTTAATCGGGATCGTAAGGGTAAAGAGGCTGAAATAGCTATCCAACAGGATATAGAACTTGCTCTAAAAATAGGGCTTCAAGGAACACCTTTTTTTGTGTTTAATGGACAGTTTTTTTCAGGCTCTATTCCTCTTTCTACACTTGAAAAAGCACTGTCTCTCTAGTTTTTCCTTAAGCGTAGCAAAGAGCTTGAAGTTTGGTTTAAGGGAACTGATGACGGATGTTTCGACAGTAACTTTAGCAAGAACTATAGTTTCCCCGTTATCTGCCAACAATAATGTTTTGAGTAGGTAAGAAACTTTCAAGGGCAATTGGGTTTAAATTTTACCCTTGAAGTTCCACCAAATAATTAAGAAATTCAGGTATGGCTTTTAGCCATGCCTTATTTTTAGGATAATATACCATATATTATATGAAAATACTTATTATCTTGGAATTTCGGTTTGAAGAGGTTCTTTTCTAGACCCTTAGAACTCCTTTAGATTTATCGCAGGGATTCTCAATATTACCTTTGTACCAGGATGTACTCTAATACCTAGTGCTATAGTTAAGGGGGATAAAAAAGCAGAATTTTTGATACACTCAATTGAAAACTGTGAACCGTTTCAGATAAAGACTCTCTCCAAAATTTTTTGTAAATTGTGACAAAAATAAACAAAACCTGATAAAAAGTAATAGTTTAAGGCTTAATTATTATAACTTGTTATTTTGTCTGTGTTGTTGTTTACAATTTCTGTAATTAGTAGAAGTATTTATCAATATTTTAATGGCTATTATTCATAAAAATCATTCAATATTGCATAATTAGGATTAATTCGTTAACTCATTGAATAAGATGAATGGGAAAAGAAAGACTTCCATATAGTAGAATGTTCATCGTAAACATAAGCGGAAACATTTATTAAATACGATAACAACAGTGAGAAGTGTCACAGCATAAACTGGCACAATACCAGTAAAACCTTGAGGAATTAATCTAGTTTTTTTCTATCCCATCGATTTACGCTTTGGTAAGGATAGAGGTTTGGTTGTGTGAGAGATAAAGTGATGGAGTGTTGTGCCAAAAAGTACGGGAAAACCAAGAGATTAATAGGTTTAATTTTTATCTATTAATTGGATTGTTGTTGAATTTTTTGCTGTCAATAGTGTCCTATGTCTTATACAATTTCTGAGAATTGTTCGAGTTGTAATAACTGTCGAATTGACTGTCCAACTGATGCCATTCAAACTGAAAATGGTCAATATTGGATTGATCAAAAACGCTGTAATAATTGTGAAGGTTTCTATCATGAACCTCAGTGCATTGTTCAATGTCCTATTAGTAGTCCAACCCCTACTCAAGCCAAAAAAGGACGGTACAAAAATGTAGCTCGAATTCCCACATCTCCTGAACTTTTTATTAATGGCAAAAACACTCCATTCGCTTCATCAATGGTCATCTGGGAAGCTTGTACTCTACTAACTCGATCTTCACTTCTACCTTGGGAAAAAGATGGACAAGGAAACCTTTATTATGAACGTCCTGTTAAGCAAGGAAAGGGAACGATTATTTTTCGGTTAAATGATACTTTAGATGCCCAATTTTGTAATTCTATTGACTATTTATCAGATCCCTCTAAACTAGAACTTATTGATATTCGTTCTGCTTGTTTACATCTTCTATTTGCTGCTTATGCAACCACCTTAGAAAAACCTTGGGAACAAGAATTTATTGTTAGTGACCAACAAATAGAACAATATTTAGGACTTGATAAACGCAAAGATATTAGTAAAGCAGCTAAATTAAGTCTGATTAAACTATTACTACAACAAACTTGTCAACTCTTAACAACTGTTGATTGGCCACAACAGGGAAAAGTTAAAGGATTTACGGTACCAGAAAGTCCTGTTTGGCAATTGTTAGAAATTCAGCATCATTTTCAAGAAGATGATTTGGGTTGTCAGCATCTCATTGGATTAACAGTAAGATTAAAAGCAGGAATATGGTCCCAATATTTCTTAAATAAACAAGGTTATAGTCAACGGGTTGCTTTCTATCAATATGGTTCTTTGCCTCAATTTGTTTTAACCACTGTTATGAGTATTTGGCAACAACATCCAGGGGCAGTGAGAATGATGTTATGGTTACTCTTTAAAAGTAAAATGGGGCGCAAACAATGTATTACTGTTCCCACTTTGATGCGGGTTGCCTATGGTCAAGTAAGGATCGCCCAAGCAGATATTCAACGAGAGCAAAGAAAACGCTTATTACGCACCTTTGAAAGCGATTTAGAAGTTTTAAATCATTATGGATTAAAACCTGTTTTTGACCCCGTTTCTTACCCAGAAAATATACAGCCTTTATGGGTTAAATTAGCCCAATTGCCCGATGATGCTGAAGAAGCCTTGGATTTTTGGATTAATGATGGCTCCCAAGAACAGCGTTTAACCGATAGTGGTCCTAGGGGTAAATGGAATTGGTTAATGAAAGCCAGAATTCTTAACTTTGAACTTCCCAAAGAATGGGAAGAACAATTAGTTAAATTTGAACAAAAAAAACAACGCAAAAATAACCGCAAACAACGTAGTAAAACCTCTTCCCAATTATCCGCTCAACAAATTCTAGATGCAAGAAAACGTAAAGGATTAAGTCAGCGCGCCCTTGCTAAAGAAATGGGTAAAAGTCAAAGTTGGATTCGAGATTTGGAAAATGGTCGTTTTTCTGCTAAACCAGCCGATCGCGAAATGCTCCAAACTGTTCTAGAATTATAAAAGCTTTTGATGAGTTAGAGAAATTATTCAAAATTATTATCCTAATTGTCCATAAAAGGTTTATCATAGTACCGATGTTCCGTTAGCTCAGGAGTACCTATGGAACCTTTGACCCCTGCCCAACAAGAATTATACGATTGGCTCATCCAGTATATTAACCAAAATCAACACGCCCCTTCCATCCGGCAAATGATGAAAGCAATGAATCTGCGATCACCTGCTCCGGTACAGAGTCGCTTAGAAAGACTGAGAAACAAAGGCTATATTGACTGGACTGAGGGGAAAGCGCGAACCTTAAGGATATTACACCATCAATCCAAAGGAGTTCCTATTTTAGGGGCGATCGCTGCAGGGGGTTTGGTGGAACCCTTCACCGATGAACAAGAACGTTTAGACCTTTCCCATCTCGTCTATGCTAACAAATATTGGGCTTTAAGAGTGACAGGAGATAGCATGATTGAAGATTTAATCACCGATGGAGATTTAGCCATTATGCGCTCTTTAGAAGCGAATGAAACCTTAAAAAATGGCGAAATTGTTGCAGCTAGAGTGAAAGGAGTAGGAACCACCTTAAAACGCTTTTATCAAGAAGGGGAAATGGTGATGTTAAAGCCCTCAAATTTGAACTATGAACCCATAGAAATTAAAGCAACACAAATAGAAATCCAAGGAATATTAGTGGGGGTTTGGCGAGGTTATTAAGCGAAACTTTAGCAAAAATCGAGTGGTAAACAAAGAAAAAAATTTATTACTAAAAGTTAAGTTTTTTCTCTCAATTACCACCCTATAGCATTTCTCAGTAATCCCTAATGTAGACTAGTAACTATAGGTTCTACGTAGTTCCTCTCATAATTTAGCTAGTGGAGGAAACAATGAAAACAATCATAAAATCAAATGCTTGGATTCTTGCATTGAGTCTTTGCTTATTCACGCTTCTTGGATTTCGAGCTTTAGAAACTTGTAATCTTTTAGAAGCAAATTTTAAGGAATGGATGATCAGAATTGATGGATGTAAAAAATATCAAAATAATATTCAAGAATAAGAGATATAAGTAGCAAATATACTAAAAACACCATCAGGATATTTGAGACCCCTGTAAGAGCTAAACTTATCTGATTTAAAGAGTCAAAAATTTAGTAAAAAAGTCGGGGGTCAATAGTTAGGATATTTTAAAATTAAGATTTTTGGTTTTAGTTTTAAATTAAGTCCAACTATTTAACTGGCTTTTCACACCAATAGAACCAATAGAATTTGAGTCAAAGAAGATAAACCTTCTTTAAACCTTCAATTTTACCGATAATTAACCCAAAGGACTATGCTAGAATAGGGCGGCAGGGATAAGCTGGTATTAGCCCTAATCATTATAGATTATTTGAAAGATATGGAAAATATACCCAATCACCTCAGTCAAATTGATGGGCAGTTAGGAAAGTTAATCATATTAGGATTTCCCTTTGAAGAGCTTGCCAAAAATGCTTCTTTTGAAGAGATGATTTTCTTGTTTTTACATAATCATCTTCCTAACAAACACGAACTGGATAATGTCACGAAAAAGTTATTATCCTATCGATATCTTGATGGCAAGATATTAGATGTCCTCAAAAATGCAGCAGAGAACGACATCGAACTCATTGAAGGCGTGAGAATAGGGATTAGCTGCTTGACGATGGATATGCGATCGCATCGTATCGATAGAGAAGGAATTAATGGCGCACTCAAGATTATTGCTTCAGTCCCTATTATTACCGCTTCTTATTGGCGATTGATGAATGGTCAACCTATTGTTGACCCTCACTTCGAGTTAGGCCATGCTGCTAATTACCTGTATATGCTGACAGGGAATGAACCTACCCCTGAAGATGTCAAAACCTTAGAAATTTATCTGAATACGGTTATTGAACATGGTATGAATGCGTCTACCTTTGCTGCTAGGGTGGTGATGTCCACTCGTTCTGATTTTGTCTCCGCCGTCACAGCGGCTATTGGAGCCATGAAAGGGGTTCTACATGGAGGCGCACCAGGGCCAGTTCTCGATATGTTGAGAGAGATGCAAAACTCAGGAGACATCGAAGGGTATCTCCGTCATAAGTTTGAAAGTCACGAACGGTTAATGGGTTTTGGTCATCGTGTTTATCGAGTCAAAGATCCACGGGCAACCTTGTTGTCTCAAGTTTCGGCTGATGTCTGGAAACGCAGAGAAGATGCAGATTTTTGGGCTTTAGCTGTGGATGTGGAAACCACCGCTTTAAGACTACTCAAAGAATATAAGCCCAATCGTAGGATTCAAACCAATGTGGAATATTATACCGCTTTAGTTCTGCATGGTTTAAGACTGCCTTCTGAGCTATTTACTCCCACATTCACCGTCAGTCGAGTGGTGGGTTGGTTAGCCCATTGTTTTGAACAACTGGAACTTGATCGCATCATTCGTCCCAGTTCTGTGTACACTGGTCCGAGTGAACAAAAATGGTGTCCCATTGAACAACGATAATTATTAGGGGTTGGGGACTTGTGAACCTTCCCCCTTTCCTACCAAGGAAAAACGGGAGGTGAGAGCCTTCGATTTGTAATCGAGGGATGAAACCGACTCGCCAAGTTTAAACTTGGCGTATCATTTACCTTTTTGACTCTCAATATATCTTTTTACAACATCC
>JBFRWG010000183.1:0-11343 GCA_051439445.1 Crocosphaera sp. | reverse complement strand
CAATCGACAGCTTTCTGTCCCGAAGCACAGCGAGTCTTACATTAAGGCGATAGGCTATTCCCCTCGTCCCGAAGGTTCAAAATTCTTCAATTACTATGCTTTTGAGCACAGCTTCATCTAGTCCACTGTGGAGGGTCAGGTTCAGCAATATACGTCCTTCTTTCCTCTCTCGCTCGAATCATCAGCCCAAGTCATTACCTTGTAGACCTATCAAGCGATGTCTTTATTTTAGATTATTTTGCTTCGTTTATCAATCTTGTCCGCAATTGAGCCGACGCTCTTAAATAATTATTAATCAACCCTAATCTAGTATGACCTCATTAAATTCTCATGTTTACGGTTTAGGTCTACATACAACCAGTTCTCAACTGGGGTTAAGCATTAGTGATTTTTATCAAGCAACCTATACAAAAACTTGGAATTTAGATAGACAATTATCTAATTATTTACATCAATATTTACAGGAATTTATTCAGGCACAAAGCTGGCAAGATTTAGATTTTATTGCTATCGCCAAAGGACCGGGAAGTTTTACCAGTAATCGGATTGGTATGGTAACGGCTCGAACCTTATGCCAACAGTTAAATATTCCTTTATTTGGTATTTCTAGTTTAGCTGCTTTTGCTTGGTTTCATCAACAAATTTATAGTATTAATGAACCGATTTTCGTGCAAATGAAAGCATCAAGAGGAAAATTATATGGAGCTATTTATCATCAAAATTCTGAAAAAAATGCCTTAGATATTATTGTCGATGATACGGTAATGCTCCCGGAAGAATGGGAGAAAACCTTGCAAGCATTAAACCTTTCTTGTCAATCTGTGATCACCCCATCAAAATTAGGAATGACCGCCAGTAGTGTTTTAGAATTAGCCTACTATCAATGGCAACGGGGAACCCGTCCCCATTGGTCAGAGATTATGCCTTTTTATGGGATGTCCGTGTTTAATTAATCCTTAAAAATTGGGGTTTAAATTGGTTTGCTTTAATAAAATGAAACAATTGTTAGGCTTTTGTCTTCCCTCTCTTGCTTCTGCCTCCAAGCAGTCACTGAGGATGCCTTGATATCCCGTGAAAGGTGAGGTTAGAATTAAGCTGTTTTGCTGTCAGTAAGTCCACCAATACCCATTTAACCATCGAAACCTATGCGAATACTAGCCCTAGTTCCTGGGGGGATAAGCGAACAAATTTTATTTTTTCCGACCCTAGAAGACTTGAAAATTCAATATCCTAATGCCCTTATTGATGTTCTGGTCGAACCCCGAGCCAAAGCTGCTTATCGGGTATGTCCTCACGTTCATGAAGTTCTCTTTTTCGACTATCAAGATCGTAATGGATTAGCAGATTATTTAAACTTGTTAGGGATTATCCGTGATCGGGAATACGATATTGCTATCACCTTAGAAAAACGCTGGACCATAACCTTACTACTGTGGCTTAATGGCATTCCTTTAACAGTGGGTTACGAAACCCAACCCGGTTGGTTTCTCTCTAAATCCATTCCCCAAAAAACAGAACAGTACACCGTCGAGATGTACCACGATCTCATTAAGGGTTTGGATATTAACTCCCCTTGTCCTCCGTTGAAAATAGCTGTTCCCAAAGATGATATTGCTTGGGCCGAAGGAGAACAACAACGGTTATTTCTCGATGAAAGTGGTTATATTTTAATCTATGGAGGAGCCAGTGAATCTTATCCAGTTCCTCAGTGGAGTAATATCATTAATAGGATGCAAGAAAAACAGCCCTCCCTCTCCATTGTTCTCTTACAAGGTGGAGGGGATGAAGCTTGGGTTAACCCCTTGCTCAATAGTTGTTCTAACCTCAAAGTGACCCAACCGGGGGATCTTGGTAAGTTAGCCGCTATGATCGCAGGGGCTAATCTAATGATTTGTACCGATAGTACCCCCTTACAGTTAGGGGTTGCGGTGGGAACCTATACGGTGGCGTTATTGGGCAAAACCGAGAGCAAAAAACGACTCCCCAGTAATCAAGATCGCTATATTGCCATTCAGTCCCCAACTTACAATTTGTCTGATATTCAAGCTTCAAAAGTGTTGGAAAAAATCTGGCAAGTTTGAAGAGTATCATTCGCCAATTGAACAGTTGCTAGTTACCACTTATTGGTTATGATAATGGAAAACTGGTAACTGTTTATTAAGTTCAATATGATTAAAAATCAGCAAAAAATTGTTATTTTCCTCCTATCCTTCAGCTTAATAGGACTGTTAGAAAAATCTGCCTCAACCGAATCTCAGATCGATCAAACGTTTTCAGGATGGGTTCTAAATCTATTACAAGGACCCCATCAACACTCAGAAAGTAAACCCCCCACAAGAGCCATCATTGACAATTTTTTCAACGCTTCTATTAAGGATAACCTAGAACCCTGTGAACCCAAAACTTCAGAACCTAATTTTTTAGTGATTGGGGGTGGTGCGAGTCCTCAATCTAACGAAATCGCTTTAGAAAAAAACATTCTTTATTTTCAAAGAACCTTAAATAATATGGACTTTAAATCTCCTTCTACAAGTATTTTTTTTGCTAATGGAAATAATGGAGAAGCGAGTATCCGTTATCTCGATCCTCAAGGAAAAGAAAAATTTAAAGTGCCTAATATTCCTGCTCTTAATGGTTCAGCCAATCTGACGAATATTGGTCGCTGGATCAATAATACTAAGCAAAATGAAATCTCAGATAAACCGATTTTTCTTTACTTTACTGGTCACGGAATTCTTAATAAAAAAAATAGTAATAATAATGCCCTAATGCTGTGGAATAATACTCCTGTAACGGTAGCTAATCTCTCTAATATGTTGAACGATTTACCCCAAGATAGTCATATTGTAACCATGATGGCTCAATGTTTTTCTGGGTCTTTTGCTAACTATATTTATCAAGATGGGAACTCGGAAAAACCCCTTGTTAAACAAACGAGATGTGGGTTTTTTGCTACTATTAAAACTTTGCCATCGGTGGGTTGTACCCCTGAAGTTAATGAAGCGGATTATAGAGATTATAGTTCTAGTTTTTTTGCTGGTTTAAGTGGGGTTAATCGTATTGGTGAAAGGGTTGCATCAGCAGATTATAATAAAGACGGAAGGGTTAGCTATTCAGAAGCTCATGCCTTTGCTAAAGTGGATGAAAAAACCTCTGATTTACCTGTTTCTACTTCGGAAGTTTGGTTGCAGCAAAAAGTCACCGAAGAAGATTTAGAAGTTGTTTTTAAAACCCCTATTATAGACTTAGAAAAAAAAGCCCATCCTCAACAAAAATATGTGATTAACGCTTTAGTGAAACAATTTAAACTTGATCCAAAAAATTCCTACATCAAAAATATTGAAACCTTGGAACCTTATCAATTAGCAACAGTTGCACAAAAAGCCTATAAAATTAGATTACTGATGGAACTTTTAAATGTCAAAATGGAAGACAAAATACGTCAAGGAAACGATCAAAGCCAAATTGCTATTTTAGACCGTTTGATTGATTGTGAATCAAGTTCCTGGAAATAGTTTATATCAAATCCGTTTGCATACTCTACTTGCTAGTGGAGTGAGCAGGGGCAGCAGAGGAAGCAAGCGTGTCGAGTCATAATTTTAAAGACGGGTCAATCAGAATGTAGAATGTAGAATTACTGATCTATCAAGTTCGAGGCTTGGAACCCTTTCTTTCGGTCATTAAGGGGATTTCATATTAAAAAAAGTGAGAAGATAGTAATAATGTATTTATTTGATTTCTTCTCACTTCATCAGTTAATTATTTTGATGAGTTAATCAATTTTTTCAAGTTGCCAAAGGATTTGGTTTCCTTCTCGGCGAACCCGTGAAACAACCCAGTTACGCCAAGACCAATGATCACCTCGACTGGTGACTGCACTGGCGTTGATGTCCATTAAATCAGCTAATTCTGAGCTAGTGATTAAGTAACCTTTACTAGCGATCTCATCAGCAACCCGCAGGGTTTCAATGAGGTTTTGAATTTCAATGACTCTCTCTTCACGGGAGAGATCGAACTCTTCAATTCCATTGACAGATGTGTCAATCATAATAGTATCGATTTAAAATTGCTAAAGGGTGGTCTTGAGTAAACGATAAAGAAAGTAGCTCAGATTTGATGAATCTGGCTACTATTTATCATAGCGACTTTTGGATAAAATATCAGTAAGGCAAATTTTTTGAGCAACAATCATAACTTGTCTATGTTGTGCAAATCCTTTTTTGATGCCGATCTCACCATTGCTCCCTAAGTTGATGTGGCTTTGGTAAAATTCCTAAGAGACTGTTTTTAACAAATTGTCATTCTTCTCCCCCTGGAAGGGATGTCTACAGTTTGACCATCACTATCAGCATAGAAATATTTAAGTCCTAAATCAATGCCTGTGCATTTTTTTGTTGGTTCTAAGGGTTTAGCATAGTCCCTAATATCAACCCTAATACAAAATTGAACGTAATACCCATCAGCCCGACGAACAATCCTTACTCGTTTAATTTGGTCAATGGGGTAAAAGTTTAAGTACCTTGCCATATCCAATCGACCAAGAGAAGAGGAATTTGCCTTGTTTCAAGCCTCCAACTTGAGGAGTCGGTAATTCTACATTCTACATTCTGCATTCTGATTGACTTGGTTAATGATGGTAGCTACAAGTTCTACGAATTTATCGACTATTCTATCAGCTTTTAAAGCTTTGTCTGATCCAATCCGTTTACAAGTGATTGAGTTATTACAAACTCAAGAATTATGTGTTTGTGAACTGTGTGAAAAATTAAATATTAGTCAGTCTAAACTATCGTTTCATTTGAAAAATCTTAAAGAAGCTGACTTAGTTCATTCCCGTCAACAAGGCCGTTGGATTTATTATCGTTTAAATCTCTCTCAGTTTGCTATTTTAGAGAACTATTTGTCTGAATATCAAAAAGTTGGCGAGATTTTACCAGCAAAGTCTTGTTAATTAAAACAGGTAATAAATTGAAACAAGTTATGATTGAAAAGTTTTCATCAACCATCTTGTAATGGCTGTATCGTCTTCATTCTTAGCGCGTTTTAACCCTTCTTCTACTAAATCGATAGATAAACCTTTTAAAAGGTTAGATTCTCTTGTTTGATAGCTTCCTTTATGTTTCATGGTAAAAGCTATAATTTCACTTTCAGCTACATTAATCACCCAATACTCCCCTATTTCTAATTGCTCATATAATAAACGTTTTTTACCTAAATCATCAAGAAAAGAGGTTGAACCAATCTCAATGACAAGGTTAGGAGGAGAGATTTCATTTAAGTTAATCGGGGAGTTATTACGAGGAAGTTGCGGAAGCTTATTACCAATATAATAACTTAAGTCTGGTTGCACTTCTCTTATTCCTAGTTGTCGATAACTAACATTTGTTAATCCTTTGATGGGAATGTTTTTAATAGCTGTATAAAGGGTGATAATAGTCCCAATAATATTATTATCCTGTGCATGAGAAATTCCAATTGGTGACATTTCGATTTTCATCCATCCTTGATCATAGTAAAATCTTCCTTTTTCATAGTTATAATTATTGGTAAGATTGATAAAGTCTTCCCAATTTGCTTTAATCCAATGCTCGGTTATAATTGTTTCTGATTTTGACAATTTTTGAATCATATTAATAACAAGATTTATCTGGTTTTAATTTTACTCCAAAACTCCTGACTTTATTAACCTTTCCATCCTTCTATTGCACCAGCAACAAATGCACCAATGGGATTGCTTTTCATACTTTCTAATAATCCTTTTTGACAAGCTTGAATTGCTTTTTGTTTCCAAGTTATATTCTTTTCAATTCTTTCGACTACCATAACAGCAATTTTCCTATTATCACTGGTGTTATTAGGGGTATTTTTTGGGGATAATTCTTCAATTAATTGATTTATTTTATTAACGGTTTCATCTAATTCTTTGGATGGATAATTATTGGTAACATCTCCTGTGTAGTCCCTTGCTGCAAAACCTCCCCCAAAAGTTGCACCTTTGAGGTCATAACTATTATTTTTATCCCCTGCAACGTTGTCACCGCTTCCTGAATGGGTTTGATTAATGTTAGACATATTCCCTCCTATATTTTCATTTTTTATCTCTATTGTAACTGATTTTGAGTCTGGTTCAATTAATTGTAATTGTTATTTTCTAGATTTTATTTTGTTTAAAAGTGATCATAGAGAATTATTATTTTCATCTCTTCCAACATTATCACCACTTCCTAAATGGATCTGTATTATACTCTGTTTAGAATCAACTAATTTTCTTAAATAATCAATGATATCTTGTTGAGAATCAATTCTCGCTTGAAGATCCTTAATTCTTTCGTTTTGTAATTCAGTTAGTTTTTCATTTGCATTCTCGATTGCTTGAAGTCCATCTTGAAAACCTTTAGAATACCCTTCATTATAAGCTTGTTGTCTTTCACTCTTTTGTGATTCATTATTTTCCATAATATCTCAACAAGCTACATTATTTATTTGTATCATTACGGTTAGCTAAAGTATTTTTTACCAGGTTTTCAAGTTGCGAAAGTTGTTGTCTTAAAAATTCTATTTCTTCTTGTT
Source organism: Crocosphaera sp. (assembly GCA_051439445.1). Taxonomy (GTDB): domain Bacteria; phylum Cyanobacteriota; class Cyanobacteriia; order Cyanobacteriales; family Microcystaceae; genus Crocosphaera. The sequence continues at coordinate 4,773 of JBFRWG010000183.1, read as the reverse complement.
TTTCTTGCAGTTGTATTTGTTTAGATTCTAGAATTTCTTTTTGAGATTCTAACATCAATTGATATTTCTCTTCTATTAATTGTTTGGTCTTTTTATATTCTTTCTGTAATTCTCGAATTGCTTGACTGGGAATTTTATTTTGTGTGACTGTTGTTTCTTCTTCGATACTGTCAATATCCTGTCCATTGGGTGATAAATAAACCGTTTTCATGGTGTCATAAGCATCAGTAAAATCAGCTAAAATATCAACAATGTTATCTAAACTATTTATACGTTCCTCACTGTTTTTTATACGTTTCTCACTGTTTTCAATAATATTATCTCTTCCTTTTAATTTTTTCTGATAAAATGCTTCTATTTGTTTTAGATGTTTTTGATAATCTTGTTCCAACTCTTGCTGTATTGCTGCCTTATCTGCATCAGGAGAAACTTGAACTTTTATCACTACCATTCCATCCCCTTTATCCTCAAAGTTTTCAATCTTTAAAGGTGTTTCTCTATGTTTCACCTGTACTTCTTTAAAAGCTGAAACAAATGCTTTCCAGTTAACGCCGTTATGAAAAATCAAAACAATACTATCTAAAACTTGTTTAAATAGTTTACTAAAGTCTCCTGGTTGAAAGTCGCCACTACTAGGACGACGTTCCCCTTTATTGTTTAAAAAATAAACATATTGACAGTCAATATTATCTAAGATGGTCCTGTTATCAATATTCCACCCTTTTAAACAAGCACCAGTCAAATAAACATGAGTAAAATTGGTATTAATAGCATTGACTTCTGTTAAATTACTGTTTCGTAAATCAGCATTTTTAAAAGTAGCTTCGCTTAAGTCGGCTTGGGTTAAATTAGCTCCTTTTAAGTTAGCATCATCCAAGTTTGCACCCCTTAAATTTGCTTTAAAATAGTTCTTTTGATAGCCTTTATGGGGGTTAATTAATAATTCTCTCACATTGGGTTGAGACAGAAGAGTATTACCTACTCTAGCAAGATCAAGATGGATAACCCCTTGAAAACGAGTACGAATCAGGGATTTTGCTCTTAAATCACTGTTTCTCAAGGTTGCACCGGTGAAATCTGCATCGGTTACTATTGCGCTATAGAAACAGGTTCCCCCGACTGATGCAAAAGTAAGGGCAAACTCTCGTAACCAAGCGTCCCTAGAATCGCCTTTGAGGGTATGATAGGCAATAATAGAGGCAAGAAGGGCTAACGCTACGGCTACGGCTCCGGCTCCAGCTACGGCTACGGCTCCAGCTACGGCTCCGGCTTTGGCTACGGCTCCAGCTACGGCTCCAGCTACGGCTCCAGCTACGGCTCCAGCTACGGCTACGGCTCCAGCTACGGCTACGGCTCCGGCTTTGGCTAAGGCTCCGGCTTTGGCTAAGGCTCCGGCTCCAGCTACGGCTCCGGCTCCGGCTCCGGCGAAGGCTAAGGCTCCGGCTCCAGCTACGGCTCCAGCTACGGCTCCGGCTCCGGCTCCAGCTACGGCTACGGCTCCAGCTACGGCTCCAGCTACGGCTACGGCTACGGCTAAGGCTCCTAGACCCCCCCCCAATCCTCGAAAGTAACTAACAAACCCAAAAATCAACAGTACAATTAAACTTATCCATCCTGCTATTTGATATTGCACACCAGAACTATCAAAAATCCAAGAAATATAATAGCCACTCCATCCAGAACAGACCCCAGATAAAGCCACTAAAATCATTGCGCCAGCTAATAATAAAAGTTGAGACTTTAATTGTAACCCTGCTCTTGCTTTAATGAACTGAGTTTGAGTAAGGTTAGCTTCTTTAAAATTGGTTCCTCGGATATCGCATTCACTAAAATCTGCCCCTGATAAGTCCTTTCCCTTAAAGTTTTGACCCCTTAAGTCTTCTCCCCGAAAGTCCCTTCTTCCGGCTGCATATTCTTTTAAAACTTCAGTTGCTTTCATGAATTAATAATTTAGAATTTAGAATTTAGAATTTAGAATGAAGAATTACTATTATCTTTTCAGCCAAATCCAGAATTTTATCAATTCCTGTTTTCCATTCATTCATCCGAGCTTTCATCTTAACTTGTCCTATTTCGAGATTGGTAATTTTTTCAGACATTGCATTCAGGGAAAGGACATTTTTCTTTTCCCTGTTATATAACCTGTTATAACAAGTTAATCAGAATTTAGAATTTAGAATTTAGAATTACCTCCACCTTAAGTTGGAAGCTTGAAACAAGGAAGATTTTTCTTCTCTTGGTCAGATGTTATTGTGCGATCGCTCTTTTTCCTGTTTCCTGAAGCTATAGAAATAGAACACTTATATTTTGTGCAAGATATTTACGTACTATTTAAACAGCGATCGCTCATAAATAAAAGGGAAGGTGGGCAATGCTAATATAAAGCTGACAAGTGTTATCTAAAAACGATATTAGACATTGCCCACCCTACAGGGAGGCTATTTACTATAGATTTTGAGCAAATCCTGGTAATATTCAATGCGTCTGTCACGAAAAAAAGGCCAGATACGACGGACATCTTCAGAACGCTTTAAATCAAGTGTAACCGTCAATACTTGCTCTTGAGTCTTACTAGCACTGGCTAAAATTTCGCCTTGAGGACCAGCAATAAAGGAATGACCCCAGAAAGAAATACCTGGAGTATGACCACTGGGATCAACTTCGTGTCCCACACGGTTACAACTAATAACAGGGAGTCCATTGGACACTGCATGAGAACGTTGGACAATTATCCAAGCATCTGTTTGTCTTTGTTGTTCCTCTGGAGTGTCATCACAACTCCAACCAATCGCTGTGGGATAAATGAGGATTTGCGCCCCTTTGAGAGCCATTAATCGGGCCGCTTCAGGAAACCATTGATCCCAACATACTAAAACCCCCAAACATCCAATCGAGGTATCAATGGGTTCAAACCCTAAATCTCCAGGAGTAAAATAGAACTTTTCATAAAATCCTGGGTCATCAGGAATGTGCATTTTACGGTATTTTCCCGCTATGGTGCCATCCTTATCCAAGACAACGGCCGTATTGTGATATAAACCCACTGCTCGTTTTTCAAATAAAGAGAGAACAATGACAACCCCTAAATCTTGAGCCAGTTTTCCAAAGCATTCTGTAGACGGACCGGGGATAGTTTCTGCTAAATCAAACAGAGAAACATCTTCCGTTTGGCAAAAGTAGACGGTTCTATGAAGTTCTTGTAAGACAACTAACTGGGCCCCTTTGCTTGCTGCTTCGCGAATACCCTCCATACTTTTTTGTCGGTTATGTTCGATATCTATGGAGTTGCTTTGTTGCACTAACGCAACAGTTAATAATTGAGTCATGGTTGGAGAAATCCTTTAGGAAGTTGCATGGTCATACAATGAAGAGAACCCAATTCAGGGATCAGAAGTAAACACTCAATTCCTATGACTTGATGATGAGGATAGGCTATTTGAACTTGTTTGAGAGCTTGTTGATCCTGTTGATCACCATAAGTAGGAACCAACACAGCACCATTAATGATCAAATAATTAGCATAACTAGCGGGGAGTCTGTCTCCTTGCTGATTATATTTAGGTTGGGGCCAAGGAAGGGGAATTAAATGATAAGCTTGGCCATCGGGGGTTCTCAAGGCTTTTAATTCTGTTTCTAAGCACTTAAGATCATGATAATGACTATCTCTGCGATCGTCACAACTCATATAGACAAGGGTATGATTAGGGGCAAATCGCACTAAGGTATCAATATGACTGTCTGTGTCATCCCCATCCAAATATCCATGTTCGAGCCAGAAAATCGTCGTTACCCCTAAAGTATCACGGAGGAATGCCTCAATTTGTGTTTGATTCAATTGGGGATTGCGATTAGGATTAAGGAGACAGGATTTTGTGGTTAAAAGGGTTCCTTGACCATCAGATTCGATCGCCCCTCCTTCTAGGACAAAAGAGAGGGATTCGCTTTTAATTCCCTGATGAGCGCATTGAGCAATAATCTGCTCATTGATGTAGTTATCGAGAACACTTTGATATTCCGTATCCTCGTATTTTTGTCCCCAACCATTAAAGGTAAAATTGAGGAGTTTTAGCTCACCCTTGTCATTGATTAGGGTAATTGGCCCATAATCTCTAATCCAAATATCGTTATTGACAGCGATGACAAATTTTACCTGTCTTAAGTCTATATTATGGGCAACAAAGCGAGGGATGAGCTTAGATTTTAACTCGTAATCTCGTAGGACTAAAACAAGTTTTTCTCGTTGGGTAATCGTTTGACAAAGACTCAGATAGAAGGGTTCGATGGTATCTAAGATAGAACCCCATGCTGTGTTTTCGTGGGGCCAAGCTAAGATAACAGCGTCTTGTTCATACCATTCCGCAGGAAGTCTATACATTTGATTTCTGCTTAGCTACTGATTGTTGTGAGCAATCCAACACAGTCCGAAAACATCATCTATACTAATCAGGTTTTAGTTGTGAGAAAACCAGCTTTCTGGGTAAAACGCAGTGTTAAAGCCCTACAAATCACCCTTGTAGGGACATAATAATATTATGTCCGAAGAGGTTCTCATATATTATTACTGATTGCTATATAACTTTACGCAAATACATTAGGAGATTTTTACATTCATTTCTCGTTCCCTGTTCCCCGATAGCAGTTTTCATATCAAGAGCTTCCTCTAATCCTTCATCTGTAGCATAAAAAGATAAAAAGCGGTATAATAAGGACATGAATTGAGGGAGTATTATAGTCAAATATGTCAAACCCAGAGAAGCGTCAGCTATCCTTGGA
>JBFRWG010000182.1:0-8375 GCA_051439445.1 Crocosphaera sp. | reverse complement strand
ATAGAAAAGAATTTAAGGACATGGAGACTACATTTTGTGACATTATCCCCCCCCTGGGGGATATCTGGACTCAACATCGACAGACTGGCGATCGCACCACGCACCTGATCCGGTTGAACCTCTAAATATTTTTGAAGCTGCCCTAAGTTTCTATGGCCACTCACCTCCTGGATCACCCGCAACGGTATCCCTCCATTACTCATCTGGGTTAACGCTGTCCTTCGGAAGCTGTGAGTGGAAGCCCCAACAATGCCCACACTGATACAGGCTTTCTTGAAGATTCTAGACGCGCTATCTGGTTGCAAATGCCCGGCTATCCTGCCAGGGCATAGGTAACGTTCAGCGCGATCTATGCTGTAGTTGGTGAGCAGTATTCTTAAATCCTCAAACACGGGGATGGTTCTAGTAGCTAGTTTCCCTTTAGTGTTCTGCTTACGGAAGATGATCTCATCCATGACACGCCCACGACGATCATAGACATCCGTTGTTCTTAAGGTACAAGCTTCATTAATGCGACAGGCCGTAAACAACATCACCCCAAACAGCACCCGATCTCGTTCCACTTTTAACCCGTCAGAGAATAATATCTGGATTTCTTCTATGGTTAAAATCTTGGCTCGGCCATGTCCGTTGACTTTCATGGGGGGTGAGTTAAGTTATAAGCTCTAAAGCTTGATTATATCTGCTTTGTGTTCTACATCAGAAAAATGACAATTACTTAAGTAGGTTACTTGATATTATACTTTAACCTTTGACTAAGTAGTGGACTAGCAACTTAAAGTAATTGACCATATTTGATTAAGAGCATCCGTTATCAATCTGTCTCAGAAGGCATCTTAGCAAAATGATCTTGCAGCAACCCATGAATAAATCTGTATCGCCCCCCTAGTCTTTGTAAGAATCCCTGTTCGGTCGAATAATTGAGAAGCAGAAAATTACTTAGCAATGTTAATGATTGCTTCAATTATCTTATGGTTATAAGTAATATCAAATTTTAGAATAGATTTTAATCGATGAAGATTGATTAATTGAGTGTTTGAGTAATTAGTTGGTTGGCGGTCGCTTTTCATAGTTCCTTGCATTGACTTTGCAGACACGCCCTAACCTTATTATAGCTTAATTTTGCCCATATTTTAGATGCGTTTGCCCTGGGTATAAAAACATGAGAAACTTCTCATCTATTTTTCATGACGGTTCATTTACATTTCATTGGTAGTTCATAAAGAAATGTTTTGTTATTGGGTAAGCAAAAACTTGAGACTGTTTATAACAAGTTTAGAGGTCACCCGTATGAATCTTTCTCCTTTTAATTCTGAACGCCTTAACCAGATCAAAGCTGCTTATAGTACCCGTCGTGTAGATTTGAGTAAAATTGCTACGATATTAAACGGCAATGAGCAGCCTCAAGTTGGGGATTTAGTTTTAGCGAAAATCGATAAAATTGGTCAACATACTCGTATTGAGTTAGTTACAGGAAGAAAAGCGCAATTATTCCCAGGGGATGAAATTATTGTTAGTTATGGTAACCGTTATGCTCCGGATCAATTTGAAGCTATGATACCCGAAGATTTATCCCCTTGCCATTTAGTAGCAGCGGGCGGTTTAGCCTCAAAAATGTTGTCAAAACATACTAAAATTTCTTCGGCGACTACTATTACACCTTTAGGGTTACTTGGGGATAGTGAGGGAAAACGAATTAATCTCAAAGATTGGACTTTACCTGTTACCAGTTATATTAGTCAACTTCCCCCAACTATAGCAGTGGTCGGTACTTCCATGAATTCTGGTAAAACCACTACCGTTGCTAACTTAATTAAAGGTTTACATCTATCTGGGCTAAAAGTTGGGGCTGCAAAAATTACAGGAACCGGCGCAGGGGGTGATATTTGGTTAATGAAAGATGCAGGGGCAAATTTTGCTCTTGATTTTACGGATATGGGATTTCCTTCTACCTATAAACTCTCTTCTGAGAAGGTAGAAAGAATTTTTCTCACCTTAACCCATTATTTGGCAGCCCAAGAAATGGATGTCATCATTTTAGAAATTGCCGATGGTTTGTATCAAGAGGAAACCGCAACATTAGTGTCTTCTTCTATATTTCGTCAGGGAGTTCAAGGGATTCTCTTTGCTGCTAATAGCGCGTTAGAGGTAACTACTGGACAACAATGGTTACAACAATACCACCTACCTTTATTGGGAGTTAGTGGAACCATTACCATGTCTCCTTTAGCCATGAAAGAAGCAGTTACAGCTACAGGATTGCCCATTTTTACCCGTCAGCAACTGCAAAAAGCAGCCATAGAACTGATTTCACATCCACAGAAAATCAATTACCCGTTTACCACAACTTTAGGAGATAACAAGACATTTCAAATGTGTTAATTATTCTCTTAATTGTCTTATTGTGAACTGAAGTGATGAACAAAACAAAGACCCCTCCAGCTATCTATGGTCATCGAAAATGGCTATTAATTAGATTGATTATCAATGGGTTTGCCCAAACCTTAGCTACCCTAGCTAACGCAGCGATGGTAGAAATGACCTTTGATCGCCTGATTGTTGATAATCAATCTCATAGCTTCGGACTATTTATCTTACCCATTATCCTTGCATTCTTGGCCGCTATTGGGGCGATCGCATGGTTACGAATGACAGAACGCATTGATGCGGAGTCCCTTGGACAAGATTATGCGGATGAAATTCGTTTAACTTTGTATCGTCAGTTAAGTCGTCTTAACCCCAGAACCTTACAAAACCGCAGTCAAGGGGCTGTTTCCCTCCGTTTTGTTGGGGATTTAAACGCTTTGCGACAATGGGTTAGCTTAGGATTAGCCCGTTTAACGGTTACGACTACTATTACCCTAGGGGTGATGTTGGTGTTAACTTTCATTAGTTGGCCGTTAGGGTTAAGTGTGAGTGGAGTTTTAACTATCGGGCTTTATATATCTCTCAACTGTGGTCAACAACTACAAATGAGGGCAAAAGAAGCCCGTCGTTATCTGAGTCGATTGGCTGGTAATATTAATGAAAAAGTGGCAGCGATCGCGGTTGTACAGGTTTTTGGTCAATCCCACCGTGAAGAAAAACGGATTGCCCGTCAAAGTCTTCAACTCAAAGAGGCTAGAATCGAACGGGCTAAAGTGGCCGGACAGTTACAAGGGGTTATGGAAGCTACCGCTTCTTTAGCGTCTGCCATGGCTTTATTTGTGGGGGCAATGGAAGTGTCTGCCGGTCGAACTACACCAGGAACGGTGGTTGCTGCTATGAGTCTTGTGGGGTTATTAGTTCCCCGTCTGCGAGAGTTGGGACGAGTGCAGGAATATTGGCATAATTTTCAAGTATCTAACGATAAAATTGAGGAATTTCTAGAGATTCCTAGCTTAATTACTGAAAATACTCATGCACCTGATTTAATCGTTAGAAAAGGACATCTGGCCTTTGAATCAGTGAGATTAAATGATGTATTATTTGATATTACCGTTGAGGCGAAATCAGGACAAGTGGTGGCTTTAGTAGGTCCCAATGGGGCCGGAAAATCCACTCTTTTAGGGTTGGCTGCTCGTTTATTCGATCCAGATGGGGGTACTATTTGTTTAGATGGGCAGAATCTGGCCAATTATAGTTTATCTTCTGTTCGTCAGGCGATCGCTATGGCAGGCCCAGATTTACCCCTACTTAGAGGCAGTATTAAACAAAATTTACTGTATCGTTGTCCGAATGCGTCTCATGAGGAAATTCGCAGGGTGTGGCAACTTTGTGGTATTGATGAATTATTGGCTGAGTTACCCCAAGGAGAGGACACGAAAATATCAGAAGGGGGTAAGGGTTTATCTTCTGGACAACGACAACGAATCGCTTTAGCTAGGGCAATATTGGGTAATCCAGCAGTTTTATTATTAGATGAAATTGATGCTAATTTAGATATAAAATCTTCTGCTATTGTTGATCGGATTATTAATAATTATTCTGGAACTGTTTTATTAATTACCCATCGTCCTGAACGGTTAGCTAATGTTGATATTATTTGGTATTTGGAAAATGGACGGTTATTAGAAGCAGGAGAAGCTAAAAAAATGTTGCAAAATTATTCAGTTATTCGTTTATTTAATTCCCAACTAAAATTATTAGAGACTTAAGTTATTATTACGAGGGTAGGCTATAAAGTGATTCAAATCTACACCCCATACTACATATCTCTAGCTATTTTTGACAACCGGTATTATTATTAAAAATTAAATTCATCGCACCTTTAGACATTTCTAAATTACTGTGACCTACCCCTTCAACTTCGATTAATTGCCATTTAAAATCAATGTTTTCTTCCATAGCAATTTTTTTTGCTGTTTGATAAAAAAAATGTCCCCTGGCTAATCGATGTTTTCCTTGTTCTTTTGCTTGAGGGGTTTGACGGAGATGTTTATCATTTTCATCTGTGTCTTGTGTTCCTAATAGAATCACTAATTTTTTAGTTAATATCTGTTTTAATCTATTTTTTTCTAGCCCTGAATTACCTAATCCATAGGGAAAAGATATATTAAAATTGGGCATTGTGTACCACCCAGAATTTGCTGCGATCGCTGTTTTGAATCTTGCTTTTGGATTAAACATAACCAAACGATGAACAAATTGCGCCCCGGCTGAATGACCATAAATTATATAGTTTTTTGTTTCTATATTTTTAGAAATTTTAACAGCATCAAAAATTCTTTCAATAGTTGTAAATGTCCATTGGTTAGGATCAGTTGGTTTTCCTGAACGTTGAAACATATTACCCTGTTGATAATGACGACTTTTGGGATAATATGGTTTAGAAAATTCAGGAACTAATAAAATAAAATTATTTTGTTTTGCATAATTAGCCCAAATATTTCTATATTCTCTCCCATTTCTTTCTACACCATGTAAAACAAAAATGATAGGAGTCAAGTTTGTAAGGGTTGCAGGAAAATAAGACCAAACGGTAATCGGTTTTTCTGGATTTCTATGATAATCAGTAAAGATAAACTTACCTTTTTCTGGTGTTAATTTAGTTACACTAATAGATTGATTTTGCAACATTTTATGGAATTCTAAAAAAAGGATAGATTAATATAAAGATAGAGATAAATTGACATTTTCTACTAAATCTTGAAAGCGAAAAGGTTTACTAATATATTTTTTTATATTATACCTTTCCCCTTTATTTTTAACTTCTATTTGATCTAAAGCAGTCATGATAATAACAGAAATTTGATTTCCGTCATTTCTTAAATGTTGTAAAAAAGTCCAACCATCCATAATAGGAAGTCCTAAATCAAGAAGAACTAGATCAAATTGTTCTTTTTGGGTTAAGCACAAAGCATCTTGTCCATTGGTAGCAATTAATGTTGTAAAACCTTGCTTTTTCAATCCTTTTTCTATAAATTGTGCTAACCGAGGTTCATCTTCAACAATTAAAATATAACTCATTGATTAATAAACTTTAAATATAAATTATTCACTATCCTTAGTTTAACCTATCTTGGATGAAATCGATTTTTAAAAAACTTTTATTATTCTTATAATATCAATTTTTTAGTTTTGTAGGGTGGGCAAATTTTTCTACTTTATGGGTAGTCCAGATAAATCTCTGAATTTGCCAACTTTACCGTCTTAAGATTTTATTTATCAACAATCTCTAAATTGAAATAACTATAATTTATCCTATCCATTGATAACCAATACCTCTAACAGTAGCAATAGTGTTTTTTCCTACTTTTTTACGTAAATAACCAATATAAACATCAACAATATTAGAACCTGGATCATAACTATAACCCCACACATGATCGAGTAATTGTTGTCGTGTCATTACCTGTCCTTTATGGGAAATTAAAATTTCTAATAGGTTAAACTCTGTGTTCGATACTTCAACTAATTGATTATCAAGATAAACCTGACGACTGCGTAAATTAAGCACAATTTTCCCTGATTTTAACTCAGTTTGCATGAGGATAAAGTTATCAACTCGATTCTTGAGACGCAAACGAATTCTAGCTAATAATTCTTCAAACCGAAAAGGTTTTGTCACATAATCATCAGCACCTCCTTCTAACCCTGCTACTTTATCCTTTATGTCATCTCTTGCTGTCAGAATAATAATAGATAATGTTAATCCTTGACCTCGTAATTCTTCTAATAGCATAAATCCATCTTTTAAAGGTAGTCCTAAATCTAATAACATTAAATCAAATTCCTGACTAAAAGCCATATCTGAAGCAAGTTTTGCATCAGTAGCAACCTCAACAATAAATCCATTTGCTTCTAAACCTTTCTTCAGAAAAGCAGCAATTTTTGGTTCATCTTCAGCAATTAAAATCCGATTCATAATTATGGATATATAGTTATTAGTAATTAGGACAATTTTAAACCGTATCATCAATTGGTAAATAGATGGTAAAAGTAGAACCTTTCCCCACTTCACTAATACATTCTATCGAACCATTGTGCGCTTCTAAAATCGCTTTGACAATGGATAACCCTAACCCAGACCCTTCTACATTATGAATAGATTTTCCTTTATAAAATCGTTCAAAAATGTGTTCTTTTTCTTCTGGTTCAATTCCTTTTCCAGTATCGTGAACCCAAAGTTTAAGGTAATTTTTGTTCTGGTTACACCCAATAATAATTAGTGAATTTTCTGTTGTATTTTGTACAGCATTTCTAACTAAATTCATCAATGCTTGAATAAGACGTTGACGATCGCCGATAATATTGATTGTTGCTTTATTATCTAGTAACCACTGGCGAGAGCCTAAACCTATCGCTTTTTTATAAATATCTTCTACTAAACAAGAAACATTGATAACTTCTTTATGAAGAAAATCAGGTCTTTCATACTTAGCTAAAAGCATCAAATCATTAACTAAACGATTCATTCGATCTATTTCATCTAATACCAATGTGATCGTTTCTTTTTGTTCTTGAGGATCATCTCCCATTAACTCAAGATGTCCTTGAATAATAGTAATGGGCGTTCTTAATTCGTGTCCAGCATCATTGAGAAAATTTCGTTGACTTTCAAAAGCAAACTCAAGACGATTCATCATTTGATTAAAGGTATTTGTAAGATCATAAATTTCTCCATATCCTTTAACATCAATTCGTCTTTTAAGATCAAATTCATCAATTCTATTAGCAGTTTTAGCCAGCGATCGCAAAGGACGTAATATTTTATCGGATGCTAACCAAGCAAAAATAAAGGCTATAATTAACCCACTGAATAAAACACATGTAAACGTAATGAGAAGTTCAAAAGCTTCTGCTCTTTCTCCAGTTTTGATGTGAATTGCAACAAAAAATCCTTTTATTTCCTCATTAATTACAATAGGTTTAATCATATATTTAAGCTCATCATACTCTCCTATATATTTTTTATATTTGATAACATTTTTTTGATCAAAATTAAGTAAAATTGTCATTAATTCTGATTCATTACCAAGAGTTTTAGGCAAAGTTTTAGGAACAGAGCGGTAAATCTTTTTATCAACGATAGTAATTAAAAAATTATCATCTTCAGGGATTACCTCATCTAAAAACCCATCTAATTTTTCTTTGACCTGCTCTGAATTAAGATTTCCTTTGAATTCATTTAAGTGGGTGTATTGAAATTGCTCAAAAGATTCAACTTCTTCTTTTAAATTTTCCTTTACTCTATTATCAACTTGATAAAAAATTATTATGTACAAAATAGGAAGAGAAAAGACAGTAAGTATTAACATTAAGCTAACGTACCACAATAAAATTTGAGAACGAGCTTGCCAAAATAAACCTCGCTTTCTTGTCAATTTCTTTTTTGACTTAAGTGAGTTGATTAAAAAATTATCTCGCATTGACGAATAAACCCTATAATCAATAAAAGACGGGGATTTCTAGCGATTTAATTATACCCTTAAGTTAAGGGGATGTCAGTCGCTAAAAAAAGGTATTTTAATGTTGTTCAAGGTTCTTATTTTGTCCTAGAAGTAGAAATAAGTAGAAATAAGTAGAGGACGGAACCCAAAAGCCTCATTTTGTCTCCCAATGGAACACTACGACCTATCCGATAGAATATATTGATCACAATCAATACTTAAAAATAGGATTTATCGACACTTGATAATGAGGATAAAAAGGTGACTTGGTGTCCACCCTAAATATGGTTAGGGGTTAGCTGTAAAAAATACTCTCCAACCGGCCGTGACGATAGCACCCCCCAAAAGGACGATCAATGCCCAAACCTGATTCTTTTGGGTTCCCTCAACAGCTTCTAACCGTTTATTCACTCCTTTTAGTTCTGTTTCAACGGCTGTCAATTTAACCTCAATGGCTCCTATCTTTTCTGACTGCTTATCTAGTTTGTCCTCAATGCGTAATAG
>JBFRWG010000181.1:0-23965 GCA_051439445.1 Crocosphaera sp. | reverse complement strand
GGTGGTGTCCGCACCGAACCGCAAGACTTTTGCTTGCCAATTCCTCAGTAAAAGCAATCTTATCGATATAGATGATTACTTATAGGCACTCATGTCGTGTCTCCGAATACAATTCTTTACCGTACCTGATAAATATGCCTATTCGAGTATGGTAACACAAGTTGTGCTTTTTGCCGGGCCCCATCTAAATCACAGATTATAGATGGGGACTGCGCAAAAAATTCTGTTCAATCTAAACTTTTTAAAGCGAGATTAATATTATTTCTCACAGAAGCAGCAGAAATCTTTAAGGCTTCTTGCTCTTGTGGTGTTAATGTAACGTCTACTATTTTCTTGACCCCACCACAGGTCAAGACACAGGGAACTCCAATATAAATATCATTTAACCCATATTCTCCTTGTAAATAGGCGGAGACTGGTAAGAGACGGGATTGATTCTTTAAGATAGTTTCAATCATGATACAAGCGGAAGAAGCAGGGGCATAATAAGCCCCACCGGTTTTTAATAATTTAACCACTTCTGCCCCACCATGACGGGTTCTCTCCAATAAACGATCAATGGTCTTCTCATCTAATAACTGGGTAATGGGAATCCCATTCACCGTACAATAAGCCGGTAAGGGTACCATTAAGTCTCCATGACCTCCCAACACCATAGCTGTCACATTAGCCGTAGAAACCCCCAACTCCATGGCCAAAAAGGTTCGCAGACGAGAAGAGTCTAATACCCCTGCCATCCCCATCACCCGTTGAGGGGGTAAACCGGTTGCTTTTTGGGTCAAATAGGTCATCACATCGAGAGGGTTGGTAATGACGATAAAAATGGCGTTGGGAGAGTATTTAAAGGCTTTTTGAGCCACTTCAGAAACGATTTTAGCATTAATTGCCAAAAGGTCATCTCGGCTAATGCCAGGGGTTCTCGCTCGTCCTGCGGTGATGACTACAATATCGGCTCCAGCAGTCTCTTGATAATCAGTTGTCCCTATGACTTCACAGTTATGCTGTTCCAATCCTTGTGCTTCCATTAAGTCTAGGGCGACTCCTTGAGGTAGTCCTTCAATCACATCTAAAAGAACCACATTAGCTAAGTTCTTTTCAATGATCCGTTGGGCTAAGGTTCGTCCAACATTTCCTGCACCCATAATGGCCACACGAAGAGATTGACAGGGAGGAAGGGAGTCGTAAGAGACAGTCATGATTTTAAAAGTTGATGGTTATGAGACAAGTTCTATTTGATCGAGGCGTAACCAAACACTAGGAGTCGGGACATAAAATCGAATCAGGGCGTATTCATCATTCATATCCAAAATTTCCCCTTTGCTTTCAAACATATAAGTGGGAAAACGATTATCACTGGCTTTGGCTTCTAAACTATTTTCCAGTTTTTCTCTGATGACACGCACTAATGCACCTTTTTTAAGTTTAGCTGGCATAATGGTTGTTTGACTCTCTATAATTTAGGGATTCCTCAGTGATCTTAGCAAAGTATTTTGTAGTTCATTCTGAGGATTCTTGGAAAATCAGTTTAACCACTGTTCCTTTATCCACTTGGGAGTTAATACTAATTTTTCCCCCGCACTTTTCCATTAAGTGATCCACAATGGTTAAGCCCAATCCCACCCCTTCTGGGTTGTGGTTTAGGGTATTACGTCCCCGATAAAAACTCTCGAACATTCTGGGGAGATCGCTGCTTTCAATACCAACCCCGGTATCAATGACAGCAATTTCAACTCCTTCGGGTTGCAAGGTGGCTTGGACCGTAATACGTCCCCCCGATGGGGTAAATTTAAGGCTATTGTGGATAATATTTTGTAAAATTCGTTTTAACCAAATACTCGGACAAGCGATGGGGGGAAACCCTGGAGAAATGGTATAACCTAGCATTATGTTCTTTTCTTCGGCGATCGCTTGATAGGTACTGACGATTCCTGGCACGACTTCTTCAAGATGAATGCTGGGACTGGTATTATCTAAACTTTGGTTGAGTTGTAATAATTCCTGTAACCCGTTGAGTAAGGTGTTTTGCCGTTCACATTCTCTTTTGAGAAGATCAATATAGCGTTGTCGAATGTCGCGTTTATGTTGTTTGGACTCTAACAATTGTAGAGCGGTTTTCATATTGGTGAGAGGGGTTCCCAGTTCTTGGGTTAAGGGTTTGAGGAAGTCTTCCCCTAGGCTAAAACCAGCTTGAGAACTGCCTGATGTTTTTTGAGCTAACAATTGAGGTTGACTCGATAAACTCTGGGACAATAATTGATGCCATAGTTCTGTTAATAGGGTTCCTTCTACTGCGGTGGGTAGAGGAAAAGAGAGAACTGACTCACCTAAGACTTCTATGGGGGTTGTATCGGTAATGGTAATCAGACGTTTAATCCCAGTCATCACTTTTTGAATGACTGTGGGGTTAAAACTATAAACCAACTTGAGTAAGGTGGGTTCTAGTAGTCCTGATGGGGGATCTTCTCCTGAAGGAACTTGTTCCTGGGCAAAAATCAAACTACAGAGTTGAGGGGAGAGAATTAAGCAAAAATGTTCTCGCCTTAGTTGGGCGCTGGTTTCTAGTACAATGGGGGTGAAACTCCCTGATGAACGGTGGCTACTCTGAGAACTTTGACGAGAGGGACTGGTGCCACCACTGCGACTCGTCGTACAACGATAAATTTGTTGAGAAAGACCTTCTTGATAATAGCTTTCTAGGGTTGTCCACCAACGGGAATGGGGGGGGAGTTTTGCCCAAACTGTTGCTTGTATTTGTTGGTCGATTAAAAATTGAATCGAAGTATCAACCCACTCTCGAAAGCAACTGGCTGAAACACTTAAGGGAGATAAATGGGGGTCAGTGGTTTGAGTTAGTTGATACAGCGATAGGTCTGAGGTGATAGGAAGATTCATCCTTTTATAATCGCTCTTTTTTTATCCTTGTAATCTTTGATATTATCTCATTTTTTCTCTTGATTACGTTTTATTACCGAGTTTTGTTAACAATTGTTATTATTTATTATTTATAATTTTTAACATTTATGAGACGTTCTCATTATCTTATTTTAATTCTTGGCTATATTTCTGGTTTACTACTAACGGGGTTATGGGGGGTTCTCAATTTTAAGCCTTCTTGGGGACAATGGATCATGGTCTGTAGTAATGGATTTCTCCTTCCTATGGGCTTTTTTTTCTGGTTAAGATTGCGTTGGCGACGTTGTCCAAAAATACAGTTTTGGTTGTTGACTTCTGTGATTACTTTAATCGCTATTTTTTATTTACAATGGCGTATTCCTTCTCCTGGTTCTACTGATATTAGTCAATTTTTTGACGATGGATTTAGACCTCAAAAGGTTGAATTATTAGGGAAACTGTTGTCAGAACCAAGATTGACTAATAATGAGCGTAAAAGATTTTGGTTACAAGCACAAAAAGTTAAATTTTTTACTCAAAACAAACAGGGATTTCAATCAGTAACAGGAAAAGTTTATGTAACGGTTCCACTGAAGCAGGGACTAGAGATTTATCCCAGCCAAACTGTAATCATTAAGGGACATTTATATCAACCCAAATCCCCTAAAAATCCAGGCTCTTTTGACTTTAAAAAATATTTAATTAAACAGGGTTCATTTGCTGGATTAAAGGGAGATGAGATTATTTTCAAGGGAAAAATTAAGGGATGGCGATTGACTCAAATTAGACAAAGAATTATTGATGGGTTTACGAATGCTTTAGGTGAACAAAAGGGATTGATGTTAAGTTCTATGATTCTGGGAAGAAGAGCCGTTGATTTACCCCCAGAAATTCGAGACTTATTTGTTACCATTGGACTGTCTCATGTCTTATCTGCATCAGGGTTTCATGTTGCATTATTGTTAGGAATTATTTTTTGGTTAACCCAATCTTTATCCCCAGCCAAAAAATTAATTATTGGTTGTATTATTTTAATTGTCTATATTGGTTTAACGGGAATTCAGCCCTCAATTTTGCGAGCTAGTTTTATGGGCTTTACAATTTTACTTGGTGAAGTTTTGAATCGTAAAATAAATTCATTAGGAGCTTTATTATTAGCTGCTTTTATATTATTAGTTATCAATCCTTTATGGATTTGGGATTTAGGATTTCAATTAAGTTTTTTATCTACATTTGGTTTGTTAGTTACGAGTCCTTATCTTGAAAAAAAATTAGATTTTTTACCCCCCAAAATTGCTTCAATAATTACTGTTCCTGTGGCAGTTTCTATCTGGACATCTCCTTTGATTATGTATGTTTTTTATAGTTTTAGCTTTTATATTATTCCCTTTAATATTTTAGCAACACCATTGATCATGTTATTGGTTATTGGAGGAATGATTAGTGCAATTATTATCTTAATTAATCCCAGTTTAGGGAGTTTTATGGCTCAATTTTTATTGTGGCCAAGCCAAATTTTATTGCAGTCGGGTCAACAAATACCTAAATTAAAATTAACCGCTTTTGCAGTGGGCAAAATCTCTTTATTCATTTTAATTATTATTTATGCTATTTTACTCACCTTATGGTTAAATAAGAAGTGGCAAACTCATTGGAAGTTAGGAGGATTGCTCATTCTTGCTCTAATTGTTATTCCGATTATTTATAACAATTTAACCCTATTTAAAATAACAATTTTACAGACGAAGAATGAACCAATAATGATTATCCAAGACAGAGGAAATGTTGAGATTATTAATGTTGGTGAGACATCAGACATTCAATATATATTATTACCCTTTCTCTCCCAACAAGGTATTAATCAAGTTGACACCATTATTGTTCCCAATCGTGAAGCAATTAAACCTTGGTTCAATGTAAAGACAAAAATCAAGAGTAAAACAATTCTCTCTATTTTTGATAGTCAAGATTCTAAACTCTCAAAAAACAGAGAGAAAATAATTCTTAATTCCATTATCATCAAACTAATAAATAGATATCCTCTAGTTTTACAATGTAAGATAAAAGAGCAATTTTTATTATGGGTAAGTAGTCAAACCCAAAACGATCACCCAGTATCCCTCAAGATTGATATCCCCTTAAATATCCTGATCTGGTCAGGAAAAAAATTATCCATAGAGTGGTTGCAATGGTTGGAAACAGTCAACCCGAAAACAGTTATTCTTTCTGCTAAGTTTATCCCCAAGTTTATCCAAGAAGAATTAAATAATAAAAATATCCAATGGTATTGGATACAAGAAGATGGGGCCATGGAATGGACATCTAAAAAAGGAATTAAAACTTTATTAAAAAACCCTCAACAAAATCCCTAAAATATACCTAGTCTTGAAATGTATTAGGCAATACTTTTAAAATCTTAACAAATAGAAAAGTTAGTTAAAACAAGCACAATGTTTTGCCCATTCAAGTGTTACCTTAGAAAAGAATCTAGATGACCTTAAAATCAGATCAGAATTTTATGAACAATCCACAACTTCCCTCTAAATGTACCAGTAGTGAATTAGAAAAAGCAGCTATCAAGCGATTTCGTCAGCGTCTAGGTTTTCTCCCTTGTCAGTGTAAGATTTTCCGTGAACCGTGGAACCACTCGACGGTTCTTTGTCTGGATTTTGTTGAATGTCCTCACCTACTAGACTCCCTTGACAAAATGGAACCCTCTTTGATGGAGGGAGTTCAAGCATTAGGACTCACTAATACCATTATTTTTCGTTTGGGGAAGAAACTCATGGGTTGGAAAACCATTTCCTGAGGATGATAGATGTTTCATTTATTAGATCGGCGTGATTTACGACGTTGATTAGAAAAAACACGCTTCATTAATTTAGGGATATCTTCAAGATTATTTGCTATTTTGACACCCGCTTTTTTAAAGCTAGCGATGGTTGGATTTTCCTTATTGCTTGTTCCCATCTGATGGGATAACTGACTGGTAATAATACTGGTCGCATCCCCAAAACTACGGTAAATAGGGGCTGAAAACCCTGGAAAATAGACAATGACTGGTTTTTCAATGGCTGAATGAATATACTCCGAAGCTAACAACTCCGTACTACTATAAGGTTGTCCCAATAAAATGATCGCCTCAGTGGTTTCATCTTCTTCCATAATTTGTAACCATTGTTCAAAATTGGCTCCCATGACCCGATCTGATCCCAAACTAATAGCCAAAGATTGACCCAAACCATTTACGCTCAGGGTTCTGGCTACCTCATCCATTAAGCGATCGCAGCGACTGATAATCCCCACTGGTCCGGGGGTGTAATAGTCGGGTTCCATCACCCCCAACCAAAATTGATTAGGAACCAATAATCCTTCACTCCCCGACCCTAAGACAAAGGTATGGCTAGACTGAGCTTGACTGAGGAGGGTAATCAGGTCTAGGGGAGGGACTGCAGACGTAACGATCACTAACTGTTTAATGCCGGCAGCAATAGCCTCTAAGCCCGCGTCTAAAACCTCGTAGGGAGGGGTGAGAATGAGACTAATATCCATATCCCCTACCTGTTTCACTGCTTCTTCTACCAGGGTAAACACGGGAATATCGCTGAGTTCTGGGGGATTATCGTCAAGACTAATACCCGCCACAATATTCGTTCCCGCAGCCTTCATCCGTGCAGCATAATCGATCCCTAAGGGGTGAGTGATCCCTTGAATTAATACTTTACTATCTGCTTGCCATTTCATAATTTTTCGATAATTGCTATTAGTTACTCAAGGCAACCGCTTTCTCCATAGCCCCTTTAAGGTCTTCAAACCAATGAATTGATAAGTGATCCACAGAGCCTTCTAAGGACTTTACATCAAGGTGAGCCAGTCTTACCACCCATTGGGGGGATGGGGTTGATGGCAGTCGGGTCCGTTGAGAGGAAGCATTGGCTCCCGTGGGTCGAGGTAACCGTTCTTCGCTATTAGGAATAACGACCAGGGATTGACAATAATCCATAATCGTTTGAGCCGCTAAGGCCGAAGTCTCATGACCACTGACAATATTAATCAAGATAACTTGGACATCAGTTAGACTCATTAGCTTATCTAAAGCAATCGTTAGCTGTTTAATCAAAGACTTGCTGCTACTTTTTTCTTCAATGACAAAGGCCCCTAAGGGTTGTGCTTTGTGAGTGACCATCAGATCCCAAGTAGCTAAGGTCAAACCCCAGCCATTAGCAACTATGGCCAGATTGCTGCTTTTTGCCCCACCTTTGAGCCAACGGGGTTTTTGGGGGGGGATGGTCACGATCTGACTTTGGGGGTTGATAGAGGGGGTGTTATCCACTTGGGGGGTCAAAAAACTCACCAAGTCTAAATGACGGGATAAAGCCACATCATTAACCGTAATTTTCCCATCTAAGGCCATCACTTCCCCAGAGGGACTGACAGCGAGGGGATTAATTTCAATCAAATCGAGGTCTTTCTCAATCAACAATTGATACATTTTTTCTACAATGGCACTGATGCCGTGAATCAGACGACCTTGTAGCCCCATTTTCGTGGCCAAACGGCGAGCATAGAAGGGAGAAAACCCTTGATCCAGGACCACTTTGTGCATATGTTCAAGGAGGGTTTCCACGTCGATCCCCCCTCTGGCGGACCCCATTAACACAGGGCGTTGTAGTTCATAATCTAAGAGAATGGAGAGAAAAAACTCTTTCTGGGTGTTGTAACGGGCCTCGGCCAGGATCACTTCAGGATATTCTCCTAAGATGGGCAAGCTAAAAATGGCTTGGGCTGCGGCCACTGCATCAATGGTATTCTGCACAAAACGAATCCCTCCAGCCCTTCCTCGTCCCCCGGAGTGGACCTGGGACTTCAAGACCACCGGATAGGGGATTTGAAGGTGTTTGAGTTCGCTTAATTGGGCGATGGGCTGGGAGGGTAAGACAGGAATGCCTACCTGATGAAAGAGTTCTTTAGCCTGATATTCCAATAAATCCATCTTTTTAAGCAATTGAGCATTACACCAAATAAGAAGTTTGGTTGTCTGTTGACACTCTCACCGTTACAGCGTAGCTTAACGGGAGATTCTTAAATTCACATTGCTAACCTGTCGGTGTAGCGGGAGTCCTCTTGCGACATTTAAGATAGAAGCGAGAACGGTGGGAGTCGTCAATTAACGAACTTTTTTGAGACTTTCCATTTTTTTATTAAACAATTCTGTGATTAAACTTAGCACTGTGCGATTTTCTCGCACTTTAATATTGGCGGTGACCGACATTCCTGATTGTAAAGGAATATCCCGTTCACTGGTTCTCAAAGATTGTTCATCCAGTTTGACTTTAGCAGGAAAACGATAAAATTGATGAATTTCGTCCGGTTCTAGGGCATCAGAACCAATAGAGATCACTTCTCCCTTGATATCCCCAAACTCACTAAAGGGTAAAGAATCAATTCTCACATCCACTTGTAGTCCCACTCGCACAAAGGCAATATCTTTGTTGGTGATGTCCACTTCAGCCACTAAGTTATCATCGGGAACGATTTTGAGTAGGGGTTCGATTTGGTTGGGGGGTGGGACATAACCGGGGAAAGCTTTGAGATCAAAGACTTCTCCAGAGATGGGGGCTTTAATTTCCTGATATTTTAGGGTAACATTGGTTCTGCTGATCTGACTGTTCACTTCAGCGATCCGTTTGTTATTTTCCACAATGGTTTTATTGAGTTGAGTATCAATATCGGCAATTCTTTCGTTATTATCTGAGATGCTGTCACGGATCTCTTTTTCTGTGAGATTAATGGTGTTTTCAAACCGGGCTTGCGCTTGATTGATGGCGATTTTTAAACGTTTTTCTTCTTCGGTGAAACGGTCGATCTCCTTGAGACGATCTTGAACTTGTTGTCTTTGGCGATCGCGTTCAATAATGCCATTGGCCCTGAGTTCTGCCAGTTGTTGTCGCCGTTCTGCAATGGTTTGTCGTTGCCTATCCACTTGTAGTTTAGCCACCCCTCCTTCTTCAGCTAAAGGTTGAATATCTTCTAAGATTTTTTCTTCGATGGCCAGGGCTTTTTCAGCTTGGATAACGGCTTTTTTGTTTCTTTGTTCAATTTCTAGTAATACTTTGCGATCGTCGATTAATTGTGTTTTGGCATCGGCTAATTGTACTTGAGTTTGGGTCAGTTGTTTGCCTAACTGTTCCATTTCCAGTTTAGCCGCCAGGGCCCGCGAAGATGACTCAGCTTGGGAGGCACGGAGTCTGGCTAGTTGTTCAGCCGTTAAGGTGGTGCCAGGGATTTTATTGCCAAGTTGAGCTTGATAGAGTTTGTTTTCTGCTATCAAAGCGGCACGGTTACGGGCCAGGGCAGCGACTTCTGCGGGTAAATCGAGTTGAATGATGGCTCGTTCTACAGAGGCGGTATCGAGAGCTTGATTCATCAATGTCCGATAGAACTTATTTTCCTGTTCTAAGGATTTCTTGACTTTTTGTAGGGATTTTAATTCGGCGGTACTGGCTTCTGAGTCTAAAATGATGATGACTTCTCCTTTTTTAACTTTGTCTCCATCTTCGACTAAGACTTCTTCTACCACTCCATTGACTGGGGCCTGCACTTCTGTAACGGCCCCTTCTGGTTTGAGTTGACCTTGGGCGGGAACCACTTGCTCGATCTTAGCAATGGCGGCCCAAACAATACTGGCGGTGGTTACCCCAATAATGGTCCAGACAACGCCCCTAGACCAACTGGGAGATTGACGTAGGACGACGGATTGTTCTGAGGTGATGGGAGCTAAGAGATTCCTCGATAGGGGGTCATTTGAGCCTTGGGTGGTGGCTAAAGCGGATGATTTGCCACGGGAATTTTTTTCTGTTAAATCATCATTCCTATATTCTTTACCATTGCTGTTAATCATAATCGTTACCTTATTGATGGGATGACGGGGCTGTTGTTAGTAAAGCAGGAAGGGTTATCTTCTTACTGATTGGCTTCTTGTTGTTGATAGAGGTAGTAATAACGACCTTTAAGATCCATTAATTCGCTGTGGGTTCCTTGTTCGACTACCGAGCCTGAATCCATCATTAAAATCACATCGGCACTTCTGATGGTTCCTAGGCGGTGGGTAATGAAGAAAACCGTGCGATCGCTAAAGGCTTTTAAGAGGTTCAAACAAACTTGTTGTTCGGTGGCGTAGTCTAAGGCACTGGTGGCTTCGTCCAAAACCAGAATTTCTGGTTTTTGCAGGACAGAGCGGGCAATAGCGATCCTTTGCCGTTGTCCCCCTGACAGGGCCGATCCTCTTTCCCCTACATTGGTATTGTACCCATTAGGAAGGGTCATAATAAACTCATGGGCAACTGCTACGGTTGCCGCTTGAATAATTTCTTCTGTGGTGGCATCTGGGTTGGTGAGGGCGATGTTATCTTGTACGGTTCCCTCGAACAACAGGGTTTCTTGGGGAACCACTCCTACCTGACGACGAAGGGAGTAAAGTTCGACTTTAGAGATATCATAGCCATCGATTAAAATACGACCGGATTCTGGTTCATATAATCTTGAAATCAGTTTGGTGAGGGTACTTTTTCCGGCACCACTACCTCCCACCACGGCGATAAAGGTACCGGCTGGAAATTCAATATTAATATTTTTCAGTTGTAGGGGTCCGTGTTGTTTAAAGCGGAAGGAGACGCTGTCATATTGTACGGCTCCTTTGATGGCGGGCATGGGAATATTGGTACGATCTCGTTCTGCTTCTTGGGGGGTATCCACAATATCCGCTAACCGTTCTAAGGACAGGGCGGTTTCTTGGAAGTTTTGCCAGAGTTGGGTCAGGCGTAAAATGGGGGAGGTGACATAACTGGCGATGATGCGGAAAGCGATTAATTGTCCTAAACTCAGTTGTTGTTCTAGAACTAAATAAGCCCCTACCCATAATACTAACAAACCTGAGAGTTTATTGAGGAAGCCACTGGTGGAACTGGCTAAGGTGGAGGTGATCACCGTATTAAAGCCGGCAGAAACGTAGCGGGCGTATTTTTCTTGCCATTGCCAGCGTGAGCGCAGTTCAATATTCTGTGCTTTGACGGTTTGTATCCCTGACATCACCTCTACTAAATAAGATTGGGTTTGGGCGTTTCTTTCGGCTTTTATTCTCAGTTGACGACGGATGGTTGGGGAAAAAATGAGGGTCATGATCACAAAGATGGGGACAATACCCAAAGCGACCAAGGTCAGCAGGGGACTATAAACCACCATGACCACAATATAGACCACAGAGAAGACTGCATCTAATACCACCGTCAAGGCAGTTCCTGTTAAAAATTTACGGATATTTTCTAATTCATTAACCCGGGTAGATATTTCTCCCACTGGTCGCCGTTCAAAATAACGTAACGGCAATCTCAGGAGGTGATCGATAATTTCTGAGCCTAAACTCATATCGATGCGGTTGGTGGTATCTACAAACAGATAGGTCCGCAGGGTGGTTAAGACAGCTTCAAAAATGGCAATCATGAGGAGGAATGTGCCTAAGACTTGTAGGGTATCGGCACTATTCTGTACAATCACCTTATCAATGATCACTTGGATCATTAAGGGATTGGCTAACCCAAATAATTGCACAAAGAATGAAGCAATAAACACTTCGGCTAAGACACGACGATATTGTTTGAGGGCGGGAATAAACCAACTCAGACCAAACCGTTGTTGCGGGGTGTCTTTGGTGGGTTGGAGTAACAACACTTCTCCACTTTCTCCCCAACTTTCTAAAAAGTCCCGAGGGCGACGGCGCAAAATTCCTAATTCCGGTACCGCTACGACTACCTCTTTCTCGCTGACATCGTAGAGGATAGCGAGACTGTCTCGCCAGTTAATCAGGGCGGGGGTTTTGAGTTGGGTAAAGGAGGAGGCGGGAATTTTAATTAATTGGGCATTCAGTCCCATTAACTCGGTAATGGCACCACACAGGGGTAAGGAGAGGGTTCCGGTGCGTTGCAGTTGTTGAGCGAGGATACGACGAATGACATCCCGACGGTAAGGCATCCCAAAATACTGACTGAGCATTTGGAAACAGGCGGAGCCAACCCCTAGGGGGGTTTTTCCTTTCATAAAAGGATAGGATTTCCCTTTTTTTTGTTGTGGGGGCGGTTCGGGGGGAGGAGCTACCCCTACTACTTCTACGTCTGCATAAGGTATCTCTTCTTCTTCTATTTCTTCCACCAAGGGGACTGCGGTGCCGTTATGATCAACGACGGGCTGTTCTGGGGGTTGGGGACGGTCTAAGTCCAGTTGAGGTAAGACGACAATACGGGCTGGTTCGCTGCCTTTGAGTCGAATGGCGTTTTTGTTTTCTGGGGTGTTTAAATTACTGCCCACTCCAAAGGTGTCTAGATCCCCTTTGCCACTAACTAACCAGAGTTGCTGTTCATGGTCTGGGGAGAGACTCTGCTTTTCAGGGTTTAAATAGTGAATTTGAGCATCTTCTAATAGGTCTTGGGCGAGGCTTTTAATGTCAATGTCCCCTCGCGCTTGTTCAGCGAGATAGGTTCCGAGAAGATCGTAGAGTTCTGCTAGGGAACATTGTCCTTGAAATTTTTCTTGCAGACTAGGATATCTTGCTAATAATCCCCAAAAGTCTTCGGTTTTGATGGCTAACCCCACCGCTTCGGTGGAGGCAATGATGGTTTCACAGGGAACTTCTCTGAGCAAGTTAACGGCTCCCATGATGGCCCCAGGTTCGAGTCTTTCTAAGGTACTGGGCATTTTTGTCCTGGGATCGTATCCTAATAACCTTGCTTGTCCTTCTAGAAGAATGGTGACATAGGCGGAGACTTTTCCTCGCATTAGGATCACTTGACCCATACGATAACGCCAGATTTGACATTGGTTGGCTAGGTCAACAATGGCTGCATCGGCCAGTTGTTCAAATGGGTCTAGATGACGCAAAAAATCTTGTATATCGGTGGTAGTATGGGTCATAATGACGGACTCAAGTTGGGGGTTTAGAAGAGTGCTTTTCCAGTCTTGGGATGGGGGTGGCGAATTAGGTTCTCCCCCTCTGATGCTTTACACTCTTTTTTATAGTTAATCCTTTCAATAAATGCAACGTTTCTGGAATGAGATGCTTGAGGGTGATTGTTAATTTGACTTCTCAGTATAACTCTGTTCTTCCTCGCTGGGGTCTTTCTTGGGAGAAAACGAAACATTTTGTTGAAGTTGGGCTAATAACCAGCCTTGAAACAGTTCATGGAGCAGTCTTTGTCTGGTTTTCTCGTCTAGTTGGGCTGAGACATATTTTTCTAACCGCAGAATAATCCACCAGTCTCCTACTTGGGTGGGGGGGGATAGTTGCCCCGGTTGACTGGCGGCTAAGATTTGGCTAATTTTGGGATGGGGGACATTCAGTTCTATCGGACCGAGAAGTCCGCCGGTTTGGGCTTCTGATCCTTGAGAATACTGTCTGGCTAGTTCGCTAAAGGTATTTTCTCCTTCTTGGATACGAAAGTAAAGTTCTTGAGCGACTCCTGGATCTCTGGTACGAATTAAGGAATAGACCACTCGATCTAATTTTCCTTTACATTTGACGAAATAAGGGTCTAGTTTATCGGCCCAGGTGAGTTGTTTAAATTTTTCGATTTTTATATCTCTAACGGTCAATTTTTCCAGTTGTTCTAGGGTCATGCCATGAGTCTGTAACCATATCTCTCGCTGAGTTTCATCGGTAATTTGCTCTTTTTGATAAAATTGCTGTTGTGCCTGTATCGTTTCTTCGGGGGTACAGGTGATGTCGCTGATGGCTTGTTCGATAATGATTTCTTGGGCTAGTTTGGGTAGTAGGCGATGTTGGGCTAATAATGGGTATAAGTCTTGGGAGGCAATTTCTCGCTCGCCTATCTTCAACACAATGTCCATGTTTCTCGTTTTTTTATTAACAAGATTCATTGTATATTTTCTCCCTGTTCTTAACCTATAGCACTACGCATTCAGGGAAGGGAGATTTTTCTTTTCTCTGTTATATAACCTGTTATAACAGGTTATATAAGTTGCGATTTCCACGCAAGATGGTCAGTTGTTATTGTGCGATCTCGAAGAGATCCGCATTTCAGTTGAGTGATAGTTCATAAAAATATAGTCAAATATGACCTATTGAAGAGGTTTGTCTTGACTTGACTATATATGACTATGTTTCTGTTGAATGTTTATGATACCAAATCCGCTTATCATCGTAGAGTAATATTCTTTCTTCCCCTGCTTCCTCTGCTCGAGAACGATGATTGTCTACTATCTAAAGCAGATTTAGTATGAGTATGGGGGAATTTTTATTTCGATATGAAACTCTATTGATATGAAAACTTCTATGAGACTGGGGGAAGGGAACCCAGCTATGAAAAACCTGTTCTATGGATAATGAACAACTGTTAAACAATTAAGCTTATCATCCCTCACTCACTATGTTTAACCAGATCCGTCGTTATCTTTCTACTTTCCCTTTAACTTTAGTTTTGTGGCAAGCTACAACTCCTATGACCTTAGCAACTCCACCTCGTGACCCTGATCAAACGGTGGAATGTGAGCTATTAATCGTAGGTGGAGGACTGGCAGGAACAGGGGCCGCTTATGAAGGGTTATTAGCTGGAAAAACGGTCTGTTTGACGGAGATAACAGACTGGGTGGGAGGTCAACTCTCGTCTCAGGGAACGTCTGCGTTAGATGAAAGACCGACACAGCGATCGCAGTTAATCTATCCACGGGGTTATTTAGAGTTACGCAAACGCATTGAAAACCATTATGGTCAACTCAACCCTGGTGACTGTTGGGTAAGTGAGTCTTGTTTTTTACCGGAAGATGGTCATAATATTCTCAAGGAGATGTTAGAAGAAGCGGCCAGAAAGGGAAGGGGAGAGTTAAAGTGGTTCCCTTCAACGGTGGTTAAAGATTTGACCATTGAAAGGAATCCCAACGGTGGAACGGGAAAACAGATCATGAGTGCGATCGCTATTCAACATACTCCTAGGGAAAATGCACCTCCGTTGAATACTTATCCTCTTTCTCAAACCATTGAGGATGCTTATACTTACGAAGATTCTAAACTGTTTAATAAGACGATTATCAAGTTTGTTCCTCAGCCTCATGATAAGTCGGAACCGGCGGACTGGTATGTAATTGAAGCGACTGAAACGGGTGAAATTATTGCTTTAGCGGATGTTCCTTATCGTTTGGGGATCGATCCTCGGTCTTATTTGGAACCCTCTTCTTCGAGTCTCAGGGGTGATCCTTATTGTACTCAAGGATTTACCTATACGTTTGCAATGGAAACGAAAGCGGAACGGCAAACTTATCAGTTACCAGATTTTTATCGACAATATGCGCCTTATTATAGTTATGAGTTGGAACGGTTAGCTGATTTTGATTTAGTTTATACGTATCGTCGTATTTGGAGTCCTGAGAGGGGAGAAAATAAGAGATTTGGGGGCATTCCTTTTACTGTTCCTACTCCTGGGGATATTTCCATGCAAAACTGGACTTGGGGTAATGATTATCGTCCAGGAACCTCCAGGGATAATTTAATTTATACTCGCGATCAATTAGAGAGAATGGGTCAACTTGATCCTGGAAAATGGATGGGTGGCCTGCGCACTGAAACCTTACGGAAAGGGGAAGAACATTCTATTGGTTATTTCTATTGGTTAGTGGTGGGAACGACGGACTCCCAGTTAGGAGAAGGGGTGAAAAGACCAAACCCTTATCATGTTTATTTAAAGGGGTTGGACTCTCCGATGGGAACGGTTCACGGTTTATCTAAATACCCTTATATGCGTGAAGCAAGACGTATTATTGGGCGAGAGTCTTTCCTATATGAAAATGGATTTATGGTCAATGAAATTGATATTTCTCGTCGCAACTATCAAGATGAATACTATAAGAACAACCTTTCTCCTGATGCTTATCGTCAGTTACACGCTACTTTATCGGGTTTGGAAGGGTTTAAGGTGTTGAGTGGGGAAGCTTCTCCTGAACAGGTGACCAGACGCAGGAGATCGACTATTTATCCTGACTCTATCGGTATTGGTCATTATGCGATCGATTTTCATCCCTGTATGACGGAATATCCGGCGGAAAAACCAGGCAATACGGAACGCAAAGGGGAAAGAATGGGTCAAGGTCAAGCTTATCCTTTCCAAGTGCCTTTACGGGCAATGTTACCCCAAGGTATCGACAATTTTATTGTAACTGGAAAGAGTATTGCTGTCAGTCATATTGCGGCTGCAGCTTATCGGGTTCATTCGTTTGAATGGTCTTCCGGTGCTGCTGCTGGTACGACTGCAGCGTTTGCTATTGATGAACAACTTTTACCTTATCAGTTAGTTGAAACGCCTATTTTTCGGCAGAAAAAGTTACAGGAGTTACGGGAAATACTAGATAGTAATAATAATCCGACTAAGTTTCCTAATACTTCTATCTTTAATGATAATTGGGATGACTGGAGATAATTTTGAATGGAGAATGGAGAATCGATAATGGAGAATCGATAATGGAGAATGGATAATGGATAATGGACAATCGATAATGGAGAATGGATAATGGATAATGGACAATTACTTTAGGGTGGGTTAGACGGCTAGAATTTAGGTTCTCATAGAACTGTAAAAGTTCGTCGTAACCCACCATTTTAGTGTATTAAAAGAGTAAACTGTTTCAGCTAAAATGAGGTAATAGGAATGTGAGCATCTTGCTCACTTGCTGCGAAAATATAGTAATCAGCTTTCATATATGAGAATATTAGGAGAAGGGTTTAACAGTGTTAAACCCCTACAAAATATTACTGAAATCTAATGCACTACAATTCTCGGAAATTAATGATTAAATTCAAGGGTTTATGGTTCAATTAAATATTGTTCTTTTTTACGATATTCAGCAATTAATTTTCTTTGTTTAATTTGAGGATAAATTAACATTGATGCAAGGGTAACACTAGAACCTGCTAATGCTAAGATAGCATAAACATTAATTCCTACTAAAGATAACCATCCAATTGATGCACCAGATAGGATAGTTAATAAAATATAAATAGCGATTATATTCTCACTAAATCCTTCCTTTTTCAGGGAAAAAATTACTTTAGAAATTCCTCCATAAGTTGCCAGAACAATCACCAGAGAAATTACCATATTATTTACTACCTCATAAATTGACAACGAAATTGCCCCAATAATTGCTAAACCCATTGTCAGAATTGCCATATTAATTGCCATATTAATTGCCATATTAGTTGCCACAGTCACATTCTTTTCTAAATCCACTGCAAAAAAAAATGCCGTAATACTTGCCCCATAAATTCCCCCCACCATTGTCCACAAAATTGCCCCATTAATTGCTCCATTAATTGCATCTTCTATTGGCAAAATTAACCCACCCCAAGCAACACTAACAATAAAAAAAACAACTAAAAATAACCAATACCACCAAGGAAATTTTTTATTTTTAGGAGGAGATGCAGTTTCTATTTTCACTTTAACAGGAGACTCTTTAAAATTTGCATTACTCTCTAAAATCATTGTCCTTTCTCCTGTTTTATCTGATTGTAACTTACTGGTATCTACTGTAACTTTACATTGAACATTATTACCTTCAAATTCTTTAGGATTAAAATAAATCCAACTATGATTATCAGGAGTATATAACCCATCTTTTTCATCAGAAGCAACATACCATTTTCCTTTTAAGATAGTATCAGGAACAGTGTTAGTAACAGTTAAAAATTGAGTTAATACTTGTCCGTATTCATTTGCTTTAAATACCAACTCATACTTATCAATCTTAACCTCTGGACTCATCGTTAAATCATCAATACCATTTAATACATTTAAAGCTTGTTTAGCATCAAAAAAACGTTGATCCATTTTAGGATTAACCATTCTTTCTAACCACCTAATAAACTGTAGATTATATTGACCTATTCTTGATTGAAAATGGATGGTAAAACTTTCATCAATAATAGTATTTAATTGTGTTGATTGTATCCCAGTTACTAAACAGATAATGGTTGCACCTAAACTATATAAATCAGAAGATTTTGATAGAGTTTTTCCTAATAGCTGTTCAGGAGGCATAAAACCAGGAGTTCCTGCTACCATACTACTTAAAGCACTTTCATTTGTGCCAATTTTAGCGAGTCCAAAATCTATTAAATAAACTCGCTCATTTTCAACATTATATAAGACATTTTCTGGTTTAATATCTCGATGAATAATTACAGGAATACGACTCTGTAAATAAACTAATATTTCTAATAATTGAGTCGCAATACTTCTTATTTGTTCATTATTAAAAGTTCTAGATATCGATAAATTCGGTGCATTAATATACTGTTGAACCAAACAAATACCATCAGGATTATCAGGAATACTCCCTAAATATTGAGGAATACCAATATGATCTAAACCGTTTAAAACATTAATTTCTCGTTCAATTTGTTTATTAACATCCCAATTTTTACTAGAAGCAAAATGAAACTGTTTAATAATAACGTAATCATTAGTGGATAATTGAACAGCTTTATAAGTAATACGTCCCCCTTGAATATTGTTAGAGAGAACTTCTAGAAGACGATAACCATAGGGTGTAAACTCAGGTAATTCATTCATGATAGATTTTGCAGCAAAATGTAACAATAAATATTTTTTGATTAGAAATATTTTTTAATTGACATCATTAAACATACTGTAGGGGTTTAACAGTGTTAAACCCATTATATATTGAAATTATAGTCAATTCATTGAGTAAAGTGGTGGATTACGATGGATTAATATATTCTTCTTATAACCTAAATTTTAGCCATCTAACCCACCCTACGGTCAGATTATAATTATCTTAATATTTATTTTTAGTAGATCATTTATTCCATTTTCTTCGCCAAAATAATAACGTTTCTAAACAGTCATTTAAAAGATGATTACTTTCTAATTTTTGTTGTTTCCAATGTTCTGAGACTTTAAATAATATTTCAGTATTCGTAGAATAGTGAGGAAATATTTTAGAAAATTGTTGGATTTTGATTCTATTTTTCATAGCTAAAGCAACTAAATTAATGATTTCATCGCTGTTATTACCAATAATATGACAGCCTAATATTGTTCCATTTTCACGGGTTATTATCTTACAAAAACCAACAGTTTCGTCTAAATTTTTTGCTTTGACTAAAGCTTTATAGTTTTCTTTTAAAACAATTAAATCATCTCCATAACGTTGTCTTGCTTGGGTTTCTGTCAATCCTACTCTTGATAAAATAGGATTAGTAAAAATCCGAAAAGGATGATAATGATAATTGACTTTAAAAATAGGATAAAAAAGAGCATTTTTTACAGCTACACTCCCCTCATATTGAGAAATATTAGATAAGTTATATCCTCCGATTATACTACCACAAGCATAAATACTGGGATTAGTTGTTTGTAATTTATTATTAGTCTTAATTTTGTTCAATTCTTTCTCAACTTTGACTCCTTTTAAATTTAATCCTTTTATATTAGGTTGTAAGTCAGTAATTAAAATAATTGCCTCTGTTTCAATTGCTTCATTTCCTGCTTGAATCCATTTTGTATCTTCAATTTCTCTAACTTTACTGACAGTACAATTAATTAATAATTTAATTCCTTCTGCTTCCAATCTTGCTTCAATTAGTTGCATAATATCTCTATCTTCTTCAGGTAAAATACTACTATTTTCTACAATTAAAGTAACGTCTTTTCCTAAATAGTTTAATTGTTGTGCTAATTCAATACCTAAAGGATTTTGCGATAATATAACTAAATTTTGAGGAAGTTTATCTAACTCTAAAGTTTCAGAAGTTATATAGCTACCTTCTGACAAACCTTGAATATTTGGAATAGTAGAAATAGATCCCATTGCTAAAAGATAACGATGCGATCGCAGGGTTCTATTTCTCAGAACAAAACCCAACTTAGGAAGACGACAAAATTCTCCTGACTCATAAATAATATCAACTCCTAAACTTGCTAATTCGTTTAAAAAATCATTTCTTTCTATGTCTTGTTTTACTTGATTCTTCCATTGAAGAATTGTCTTAATGTCGAAATTATATTCTAATTTATTATGAATTGGCCATTGTATTAAGTTTGTATAATGTTGGTCAAGATAAGTAAAATAGTGAACAATAAAACGATCAATTTCTGGTTGCTGAATATTAGAGCGATTTCCTAACACTAAAGCAACTCTTGCTTTTAATTTTACAGCTTCTAAAGCTGCATAATAAGCTTCTAAAGTATTGCCAATAATTACGAGATTGTAATCTAAACTCATTTACTATCAAATATCTTGTTTAATAACGAACCAAATATTAATTATAAAGGATTATATTTGCTGTTTCATTTAGTTACTTCTGGGACTATATCTCATGGACTGGTGGTGAACGTTTGTTCTATTGCACAACAGTATCTGATAGCAGTTTTCATATAAATAGACTAACAATCTCAATAAAAATCCCCCCCACACTTCCCACACTCAACTTCAACGTGAGTTCGACAGAACATAAAATCGATGGTTTAAGAGTCACATCGTTAACTCGAAACCCTTATTCTTTCGTTAAAAATGTTCCAAATCCGAACTCTGAATTCACGTAACTTCACTAAAATATTGATACACCCAATTGAAAACCGCTATGAATAGGAATACTTATTCCTCTAGTTCTTTTAAATAACCTGTTATAACCTGTTATATATTATTGAGCTTCAACTATAGTGCTAGGGTTTTTATAGTGCGATCGCAACAAAATTTGTTTTTATTGCGCAACAGTAACGTTTTAACCGGTATTTTGAAAAAGATATTATCATTATGAGAGAATTAACGACTAATTCTCACCATCCTAAAAAACGTAACTGTAACTGATAGTGGAAAAAATAACAACAGATTGGACAATTAAAGATAGCAATAAACTCTATCGAATTACTCATTGGGGTGAGCCTTATTTTTCCATCAATCATCAGGGAAATATTATTGTTTTTCCCGATGGAAACTCTGAAAAAAATTTAGATTTATTTGCTCTTGTTAAGTCTTTAGCAAAACGTAATATCAAAACCCCCTTAATCATTCGCTTTCCAGAAATTTTAGCAGATAGAATTAAACAATTAAATGAATGTTTTCAGCAAGCGATTGAAAAGTATAATTATCAAGGAAGCTATCAAGGGGTTTATCCCATCAAATGTAATCAACATCGTCATTTAGTTGAAGATGTGGTTAAGTTTGGTAAACCTTATAAATTAGGATTAGAAGTTGGCTCGAAACCAGAGTTAATGATTGCTTTGGCTGTTCTGAAATATTCTAGCAATTTTGAAAAAGATGTTTCAAAAACCCTCTTAATTTGTAATGGTTATAAAGACAGAGAATATATTGAAACTGCTCTATTAGCTCAATGCTTGGGCAAACAGTCAATTATTGTGATTGAACAACTATCAGAATTATATTTAGTCCTGAAAATTAGCCAAAGATTAGGGATTTTTCCTCTGGTGGGTATTCGAGCTAAACTTAATACTAAAGGTTGTGGACATTGGGGAGATTCAACAGGAGATAGAGCTAAATTTGGCTTAACAATTCCTCAAATTATACAAGCAACTAATCTTCTAAAAACAGTCAATAAATTACCCTGTTTAAGACTACTTCATTTTCATATTGGTTCTCAAATTTCTTCGATTACTGCTATTAAAGACGCTATTCGAGAAGCTAGTCAAATTTATGTACAATTGATTAAATTAGGCGCAGCAATGGGATATCTCGATGTGGGAGGAGGATTAGGAATTGATTATGATGGCTCAAGAACTAATTCTCCAGCTTCAAAAAACTATACCCTTCAAAACTATGCTAATGATATTGTGGCCGAAGTTCAAGAAGTTTGTGCGGGAGAAAAAATAGCAATGCCAATTTTAATTAGTGAAAGTGGTAGAGCTATCGTATCTCATCAATCAATTCTGATTTGTGATGTGCTTTCTATTAGTAATTATCAAAAAATAACTGCTAAATTTCCTCTTGCTGATGAGCATTTAATTGTACATAATATTTGGAAAATTTATCAAGATATTAACATAGATAATTGTCAAGAAAGCTATCATGATGTAATCCAATTTAAACAAGAAGCTATTAGTTTATTTAACTATGGTTATTTAAGCTTATCAGAAAGAGCAAAAGTTGAAGAAATATACTGGTCTTCTTGTGCGAAAATTTTTGCCCTTATTCAAGATCAAAATGAAACACCAGAAGATTTAAAACAGTTAGAAAAAAGTCTCGATTCAGTGTATCATATTAACCTTTCTATTTTTCAATCTGTTCCTGATAGTTGGACTATTAATCAACTTTTTCCTATTTTACCTATTCATCGTCTTAACGAAAAGCCAACCCAAAAAGCAATTTTAGCTGATTTAACTTGTGATAGTGATGGTAAAATTGAGCATTTTATTGATGCAAAGGAGAGCAAAGCTTTTATAGAGTTACATTCCCTTGAATCAGACTGTAATGAGAAATTCTTAAATTTTACTTCTCAAGACTCTAATTATTATCTGGGTATGTTTTTAGTAGGTGCTTATCAAGAAATTATGGGAAACTTGCATAATCTTTTTGGGGATACTAATATAGTTCATATTACGATGACTGCTAATGGTTATCACATTGAACAGTTTATTAAAGGAGATACTACCAGAGAAGTTCTTAAGTCTCTAGATTATCATCCTCAAGAATTATTGGAGTCCGTTAGATTAAGTAGTGAACAAGCATGGCAAGATAAGAAAATAACCCTTGCACAATTACAACTTTTACTACAAAATTATGAGCAGAGTTTAAATTCTTATACTTATAACTCATCAGATGAGGGCTAAAATTAAGTTTCTAACTAACTAAATGATGATCTAAGGCAAAACGAACTAACTCAGCGCGGTTGCTGGTATCTGTTTTCCTTAATAAACTACTCACGTATTTCTCGATAGTACGAGGACTTAAATGAAGTTTTTGACCAATTTCTCCATTAGAAAGTCCGGTGGTCAATAAATCTAGCACTTCTGTTTCTCGTCGGGTTAGGTTGAGAAAGTCTATTTCTGCTTGAATGGAAATCTTAGCTGCTTCTTGCTGTTCTAAAGTTTTTTGCACTAGGGACTGTTCCTGAGAAAAATGCCATTCTGACTGAATAATTTGCGATCGCTCTAATAAATTACGGATAACTGCTTTTAATTCTGCCATATCAAAAGGTTTTGGCAAATATACATCACACCCTACTTGATAGCCTTGAATACGCTCCTGTGTAGTATCACACTCCGTTAAGAATACTACAGGAAGCAAACGGAATTCAGGCAGTTGTCGTAGTTCTTTAACAAGGGTATATCCGTCTTTGTTTGGCATCTTAATATCAGATACCAATAAATGGGGACGGTAGTTTTGTACTAAAGAAAAAGCCTCTTCTCCATTTTCAGCAGTTATGGCTCCATAACCGTGTATTTCTAAATAGTCTTTTACGGCTACACGAATTCCAAGATCATCATCAGCTAGTAAAATCAGTAACGGCATAGGTGAGGTTTTATGTCTCCATCCCTAGCATAGCATTGTTGTTATAAGTCGATTCAATTAGGTGTATCAAGATGTTAGTGGATTTGAGTGCGGGAAGTGTATCTGGGGTGGGGAGTGTGGGGAGATTTTTTATTGATATCCTTAATCTATTGATCCCAAAACTGCTATAAAAACTTATCTTTAATGATCAACAAAAAAATAATTTGATTCAACCTGGAGCATTTTAAACACTAATTGTACCCTTTTTGTCAAGCCTATTTTACGAATCTTAATATATAGTATGTATGTATTGAGTCCTGTCAAGATTGTTTGGGAGAGTTGATTTAGTCCAACCCAATCATGTAAGTCTCTATTTTAAAGGGTTTTAAGAAATTTAGATATATTTTTGCATAAGAAATAGCAACCTTACTTTATAATAGCACATTTAAAAAATTTACATAACTTCAAGGTTTGATTTTCAGGCAAATTTTAGGAAAATTGGGAAAAAGTTAGTTTTTATAAAGTTATATTAAGGGCTCAATTAAAT
>JBFRWG010000180.1:0-3062 GCA_051439445.1 Crocosphaera sp. | reverse complement strand
TAGAATTAAAGTTACAAGAAGTTTATCTCATGGACAGATCAAGGGGTTATGGCGAAAAGATAAGAGCAAAATCGGGGTTTATCGTTCTTAGTAGAAAAAAATATATAACAGAAATGGTTAACTTTGGTGGTGTTTTTTTAATCGTCATTTCATTTATCATTGAACATTTATTGTTCAATGTTCAATGTTTGGTCATCGGGTATGTCTGATGTAGTCTGATCTGAGACAGGGATATCCTGAGACGGAAAATAACGACGTTGAGAGGGGGGTTTATGCCACCCTGTGAGTTCTAATAGGTAATCATCGGGGTTAAGATTAAGTCGAGAAGCCCATTGATTTATTTGGCTAGAAGTTAGGTTAATCTTTTTACAAAGGTCGGTTTTTGTTAGACCTTCACTGATTTCTTTATCAGAACAAGTAAACTGTATGTTTCCTCTAGGGATGTCTTCAAACTTCTCCTTTAGAGAGGATAATCCTGTATTTATAAGAGCTTGTCTAAGTTGGTAAATCTCAGTTCTTAGGGACTCTATCTCATCAGTAAACTCAGATTCTTGTTCAGCGACGGTAGCAGATAAGTCGTCTATTTCGGTGGTTTTAGCTTTCAAGTTTTTGACTTCTTCTTCAAGAGTCTCTGGTAGCACTTCGATAGGAATATTCCCCTCAAGGTAATGCTCAAGGATAATAACTAAGGCTTGAGACACCTTTTTAATTTTGTGAGTCTTCATCCAGGTTTCTAGACTGCTGTATAGGCTTAAATCTAGATATGCTGTGACTTTAGCGTGATTTTGTAACCATTCGTTGGTAGGCATTACTCTTTGATTTAGGATATGGTAACTTAAAGTCCTCTGTAGTTTAATTAATTTACCTTTAATTAAGTTACTACATAAAATATAGTATAATACTTTTTAGTTAAGTAGCGCACTAATAAAAAATGTAAATTATAAAGTAAGGTACTTAATCAAGTTAGTAATTAATTTTAATACACTACACAAATAGTAGTATATTACTAAAGTGAGTAGTAAATCAGTTGATAGAGATTAAATACTTAGTATAATACTGTCATTAATTTAAGTAAGGTAATTTAAAGTAGTGACTATAGATTAAGTATTGTTGTATAATACTTAAATAAAAATAGTAAGGTACTTTAAGCTACACCAGTAAACTACTGATGCTGAAACCTTTATGGGGAGAGGATTTGAAAAAATAAAGCAGCCTGGAACCGACTGAAGCGAGTGGAGCGATAGCGGAAGGAGTGGAAGGAGTTAAAGTAAGCTAGAATCCAGTTGAACATCAATCTTATTACATCAAATGTTAAAGTATAAAGCTTCTTTCATTTCACTTTTAACCCTCTTAGGGGTGACGAGTCTTCCCTCTGAGGCGTTGGCCGGTCCTTTTCTGGGCGTTGGTGGGGTTCCTGGTACTGAAGACTATCCCCCTCCTCCATACGAGGTTCCTGGAAAGGAATATTCTAATTACTTGGATCGTCAAGGCCATCCCAATCAAGGTGTTCTCGATCCTGGACAAGTGGTAGATTGGGATGCGAACCCTGTGGTTCCTTGGGGAACAAAAGATGGAACTGATTTTTCCGACTTATGGAGTCCCACTTCTGGTGATCCGATTCCCGATCCTTTTGAAGTTGATGCTTTGGCTAATAAGCAGGATTTCTGGGGGCCAGTTTTACTGTTTTCCACAGGAGAAACCGGTTTAGCATTTAATAATGTTGGGGGAGATACGGTTTTAGACGATCATATTCTCTATGAACGCAAAGCGGGTCCCTGGGATGTGTGGGCTAGTCCCACTGTCATTGACCAAGTTCTACCTGATGATGTAGATGGACTAGAAGTTTGGGCACCCATTAACCCAGATGCTCCCTTAGAAGAACGAATCAATCAGGGTGTAAGACAATCAGGAGCCGAAGGAATTCCCGACGCTAATCGTTATTCTCTCTTCGGTGATCCTTTAGGATGCAGTATTTTTGATAGTTTCGGTAATTGTGTTGTTACTACCATCGCTATTGCTGATGCTATTAATGAAATGGATTATTTCGGTTTTACCCTTAATGCTGAAGAGGTTGATTTAGATGGGTTGCTTTTCTATGAAGACCCAGTTTCAGCTATGGTCGGCCCTGATGAATTCAGTTCAATCAACATTGAGTTTAGTCTTGCTCCCATTGATGGCAATGACGATGGAGATATCACCTTCAATGATCCCACTTTAGACTTGGATGGAGGAGAAATCTTCGTTTGGAATTTTGCTGATCTAAGTGCTGATTTTCTCTATCAAGGAGGACATTTGTGGGATACGGAATTTAGTGTACAAGGCAAATTTGGTACAGGAAGTGAGAATGTGGATGCCTTGGAGCGTGTTGCCACTACTCCTGAACCCACTTCTACCCTTGGCTTCCTCGCTTTTGGTATTTTAGGGGCTAGATCGGCTCTGCGTCGTAAAGGTAACAAATAATCGAAAGAGGATTATTTGTACACTTTCACTTGGTAGGTTTATTAAATCCTTAAATAGTTACAGTAACTCTAAATTACCTTTAAGGTAATTTAGAGTAGTAAGTATAGATTAAGTTTTGTTGTATAATACTTAATTTTTTAAAGTCAAAGTAATTGACTTTAGTGGAGTTTATTTATAAAAAGCTTTTATTCCTAATTGCTCTCTTTTATAAAAAACTTGCATAGGATTAATATTTAATAAACTGGCTATCTTACTATCTGATTGGGTTCCTAACAAATTTATTTCTTCTTGAGTCCACTCATGAGGCTGATTCCGGTTTTGTTTGGCTTTTATATTCAATTTTCGTCTGTGGTATCCTATGGTATTAACAGCAATTCCATATTTTTTAGCTATTTGTATATCGGTTAATTTACCTAGTTCATTAATTAAAGAATCATATTGCTCTTTTGATAATTTATTACTAAAATGTTTCTTCGATTTACAGTTGGTGCGAGGACAGGCTTGTATATTTTTTTCTTTTCTTACAATGCCAACAATATCAGATGATATTCCTATCTCTTTAGCTATTTGACGATCTGACTTAACGCCCAAATCTTTTTCAG
>JBFRWG010000179.1:0-15596 GCA_051439445.1 Crocosphaera sp. | reverse complement strand
GGCCACAGCACGCACAAACTCGCGTACACTCA
The DNA here is from genome assembly GCA_051439445.1 of Crocosphaera sp. Lineage (GTDB taxonomy): Bacteria > Cyanobacteriota > Cyanobacteriia > Cyanobacteriales > Microcystaceae > Crocosphaera. Next base: position 15,564 of record JBFRWG010000179.1, on the reverse strand, counting down.
ATTCTCCCCGTTTAAATTGGGATTCAGGAATACTAGCCCGTTCGCTTTCCATTACATAGGCATTACCTAAAATTTGACGGTAGATAGCGCGGATAACGGTTTCTACTTCTTCTTCTGAACGCCCTGGTATCAGTTCCAATGGCGGTGTCTCTTCAAACAAACTGACCCCTAATTGAGAGGCAGGTCCAAAAACCATTGATTAAGTCTCCTCTTGTTTATATAGATTATTTAGGTCTATTTATATAACTTTTTGTGTTGTCTTTATCTAAATAATTGTAAACACTGGTCAAGTGTTGCAATATACGGTCGATTCGTGATAGCACTTCAGGATAAAATAATTATCGGCCTTTACTGAGGGAACAACCGATATGAACTCAACTCCAGATTCTACAGCAACCAGTGTCGAAAACAGTGCAGAAGAACTAGCAAAACTCATTGAAGAATTTGAACAATATAGGGAGCGACTTGTCTCCGAAACCATGACAACGGCGCAAAAAGCTAAACTGTCTAAGAAACAAGCAATGGCCCAAATAGAGACCGAGTTGGCTAAGATTGACGCAGGACTTCTCACTTTGCGTCAGCAGCAGGCGGCTCTGTAGCGGTTGGAGGTCTTTATTCCCCACTTTCTGGGCAATAAAAATAACAAAAATTAGACCAAAAGAGAGACGCAACCCTAATCATTGCGTCTCTCTTTTTAATAGAATTGACTTTAAAAAACTAATCAAATAATTCAGTGTTATTCAACTCTCTAGAATTTCCTATTTTTCTCATTCTTGTTTACATCGCTTATCGTCTTTTGCCTTTTAGGGGACAGAATACTTTATTATTAATTGCCAGTTATATTTTTTATGGATGGTGGGATGAACGATTTTTATTTTTGATTGTTTTATCAACTACTATTGATTTTTGGTGTGGTTTAATGATTGATGACGGAAGTTTAAGGATTAGGGATAGATGTCTTTCTTCTGTCTTTCTTCTCCTAGCGAGTCTCATCTTTATTATATTAAAATGGGAAACGATAATTTATAATTCTTCTTCTTTTAATGTCTTTTCAAATCAATGGTTAAATCTGATTCCTAGTTCCTTATCAGAATGGTCTATTTTTTTGCTTACATTAGGATTTATTGTTCTAGCCAATTTATCATATTTTAGTTTGAGTAAACTTCCTGAAAAACGAAAGAAAAAACTTTTTTTAATTTTTAGTATTTGTTCTAATTTGGGGATTTTAGCAATTTTTAAATATTTTAATTTCTTTGTTGATAGTGCAGAGATTTTTTTTAAAACGTTGGGAATTGAAATCTATTTTCCTAGTTTAAATGTTATTCTTCCTGTTGGTATTTCTTTCTACACTTTTCAAACAATGAGTTATACCATTGATATTTATAGAGGACAACTAAAAGCAACGAATCATTTTTTTGATTTCGCTTTATTTGTTTCTTTTTTCCCTCAATTAGTGGCAGGACCCATTGAAAGAGCCTCTGAATTACTTCCCCGTATTCTCAAACGAAGAAAACTGAGTTGGCAACAATCAACAAGAGGATTATATTTAATTTTATTTGGACTATTTAAAAAAATAGCGATCGCCGATAGTATTGCCCAATCTGTTAATTCAATTTATGAAACAAATACACAAGTATCTGGGTTAGATATTGTCTTAGGAACTGGTTTATTTGCCATACAAATTTACTGTGATTTTTCAGGTTATTCTGATATTGCTAGAGGGGTTTCTAAACTCTTTGGAATTGAATTAATGTACAATTTTAATCTTCCTTATTTTTCTCAAAACCCTAGTGAATTTTGGAAAAGATGGCACATTAGTTTATCAAGTTGGTTAAGAGATTATCTCTACATTCCTTTGGGTGGTAATCGTAGAGGAAATGTGTATGCTAATTTAATGATAACTATGGTTTTAGGAGGAATCTGGCATGGCGCAGGATGGAATTTTATTTTATGGGGATTTTATCAAGGTTTTTTATTGTGTATGTATCGGTTAGGAACAAAGGTTGTTCCCTCATTTAATTTACTGCCAAAATCTTGGTCAATTATTACTTCTTTAATCAAAACTATAATTTTCTTTATCTTTACTTGTTACGGTTGGTTACTCTTTAGGGCGAATTCTTTTCAACAAATCATGAACTTTACCCAAATTTTGTTGACGGATCTAACTAACTGGAGTCTTTCCCTCTCCAACCCAACAATGGCAGGTTTATTTGGACTCCCATTATTGATAGTTTATGAACTTTTTGAATATTTGCAAAAAAGCCCTCACTTTTATTTAAACTTGCCTGCTACTTTGCGGGGAATGTTATATGCTTTATTCACTACTCTTATCATTATGGGTATGAGTAATGAACCTGAACAATTTATCTATTTCCAATTTTAATTATTATGAAATTCGTTCCCTTACGTCTAGAAATTCTCAAAATCTCAGGAGGCTTTTTAGGCTTTCTCCTCCTCTTTGATATCTTAATTAATATCTTATTTACCTACCCTCAAGATCCTCTCAATATATCCCCTGGAAAATTAGCACTTTATTTCGATTATGGTAGGTCTACTGAAGCTAAGGTAAAACGACAACTAGGTATAACAAAAGAAACGAGTGCGCCTATTGCTCAAATGGGTTGGTTAGAGCCTAAAACTTGGCAAAAAGAACCGAGTCAATCTAACTCTGAAAAAGAGGTCCTAGTCGCTATTTATGGAATGTCATTTGCCAATGATGTTGCTGAGGCAATAGAAGAAATTGATCCTCGTTTTATACTGAGAAAAATTACGGGTCCTGGGGCCCCTCCTAATCATGGTTTTGCTGCTTATTCTCTTGATAGAGAAAATCATGATGCAGATGTCGTTATTTGGGGGATCTTGGCATCGAGTCTTAAAAAGCTAAATTCTCTGAGTGGAATGACTTCAGGTGCGGAACTAGCAGCACCCTATACTTTTCCTAAATATTATCTTCAAAATAACCAATTAAAAGCAATTTGGCCAACTATTGATTCTTTTGATAAGCTACTGATGGCTAAACAAGATAAGACACAATGGCAATCTTTTGTCAATCAATTGAAACAATATGACCCTTATTATAATTTATTTTCTTTTGAGCAAACTTGGCTCGATCATTCGGTTATTATTCGTATGATTCGTCGTGCTTGGAACCAAAATTATAAGGCGCAACAACTTAATAAAATTCATACTCCTAAAGGGTTTAATCAACAATGGGAAGGTATTACTGTTTTAAATCAGATGATAAAAGAGTTCGCTGAAACTGCTCAAGCTGATGGTAAACTCCCTCTGATTCTAGTTATTAATAATAAAGGTTACAAGGATCATTTATTCAATGTGATTGAACCTACCTTAGAAGATCATTCAATTCCTTATATTAGTACCCATACTATTGTTCCAGCTAGTGATCTTTCTCATTTTTTGCCAGATGGACATTTTACGAAAAAAGCTAATCAAAAAATTGCGCAAGAAGTTATCAACTTGATTGCAGAAGAGAAAAGACAGTAACTTATTGCTTTAAAGCTAAGGTTAATCCATCTGCAATGGGAACTAAGCTTAAAGTAATTCTTGGATCTTGATGTAGTTTTTGATTAAACTTTCTAATTTTTTGAGTACGATTATCTTCTATTTCTGGATCAGCTACTTTTCCTCCCCATAATACATTATCAATGGCAATTATTCCCCCAGGTTTAACTAACCATAATGCTTTTTCATAATAATTATCATAATTACTTTTATCGGCATCAATAAAGGCAAAATCAAAGCTATTATTTTCTCCTTTGGCGATTAATTGATCCAAGGTTTCTAAAGCGGGGGCAAGTCGTAAATTAATTTTATGATTAACTCCTGCTTGTTCCCAAAATTGTTGGGCTATTTTGGTTGTTTCTTCATTGATATCACAGGCAATTACTTGACCATTTTCAGGCAAAGCTAAAGCAATAACTAAAGCACTATATCCCGTAAAAACTCCAATATCTAAGGTTTTTTTTGCCCCCATTAATTGCACTAATAAAGCCATAAATTGACCTTGTTCGGGGGCTATTTGCATTACAGCCATAGGATGTTTTTTGGTTTCTTCTCGTAGCTGTTTTAACACTTCAGCTTCTCTGACAGAAACCTGTTGAAAGTATTGATATAAATTGGGATTTAATCCGAGAGTTTGATTAGCCATATTTTCATTTCTAAATTCTAACTTTTACATTCTACATTCTACATTCTTTTAATGTTCTGCTGCAATATTCTCCATTCTCCATTCTCCATTCTAAATTCTTTTAACCGCCTCCAACAATAGTTACAATTTCTAAGCGATCGCCTGTTTTTAAGATAGTATTCTCCCAATATTGTCGGTGTAGAATTTCTCCATTATATTCCACAGCAACGAGACGAGGATTAAGTCCCATTTCTTGTAAAAATTGAGGTAAATTGTTTCCTGATAAACAATTTTTTTCTTCTCCATTGACTTGGAGTGTAATTGTTTCGCTTGTCTTCATTGTTTATTTTGCTTTTAATTTTTTTAATAATTCTTCTGTGGTTTTTTCGGGATCTTCTGCTTCCATAATAGCACGGACCAGAGCCACTTGAGTCCCCCCAGATTTCATCACTTCAGTTATATTAATATCATCAATTCCCCCAATAGCAAACCAAGGAATCGGAGACTGTTTTGCTGCATATCGTACATAGTCTAAACCGGCTGCTTTTTTATCAGGTTTAGTGGGGGTTGCATACACAGGACCGACTCCGATATAGTCTGCTTCTTCTGCGATCGCTTTTTCCATTTCTTGGGGGTTTGTCGTTGAACGTCCGATAATTTTATTCGGGCCTAATATTTGTCTTGCTAAGGCAACAGGAATGTCTTGTTGTCCTAAATGAACTCCATCTGCATTGACAGCTAAAGCGATATCTGCTCGATCATTAACAATAAATAAAGCGTCATATTTATGACATAATTCGCATAATTTTTCTGCCATTTCTAGACGAATCATATCATCTATATTTTTTTTTCTATATTGAACAATTGGCAACCCTGCTTTTAAGGCAGATTCAACAATTTGAAATAAATTTTCTGTTGAAGAAGTCACTAAATATAAAGCTGCATTTTTCAATTTCTGATAACGATAAGAATATAATAATTCACTTTCTAATATATACACTTGATAGCGAATTTTTTTGAAAGTATTGCCCATATTAGTATCATAAAGTTTGCCATATTCTTCTAAGACTCTTAAGGCTTCTTGAACCCGACACAAGTTAGCTTGTAATAGTTGTTCAACTGTCTCTCTTATTTCTTCTTGAGGATGGGATAAATGGGTTCCTGGATCATTAGTAGTATCCCTAGCTTGCCGGAATTCTAATGTATGCCAATGGGCAATTTCTTGCCGCATTTTTTTACAATTTTCTGCCCATTGACTGTTTTCTAAACCTAACCGGCACCATTCTTCAATTACCCTTAACCCTTCTCTTGCCCGATCTAAATTAGCATCTAAAATACGAGAAATTGCTAAGTTTTTATCCATTTTTTTTTAGCGTTTTCAACAACAAAACTAACATTTTACTTGTAGAAACCATCCGAAAAAAGTGCGCTACTGTAATAGGAGCGCACCTTCGATAAATCACGATTTAAGCCTCAACTAAACGAATAGCAGAGCCTAAACCTGCGGCCATTTCTTCGGGGGTAATTTTACCATCATGGTTAACATCAATAGCATCAAAAACTAAATCAGTTCCTGCCCATTCTTCACGGGTAATAAAGCCATCTCCATCTAAATCATAGACCCGAAAAATATCAGCTGCCGCATTATTAATTGCTGTTTCTCCTTCCATACGGATTAACCTTTCTTTGAGCATTCCTTCGAGGGTTTCGAGGGCTTTCGTAAACCCTTTAATCCCTTCATCTAGCTTTTCATAAGCCATTTTATCTTCCTGGTGCATTTTCTCAAAGGTTGCTTTATCCATGGCAATTTTTTCAATTTCCATCGTGGCAGCAGCAGTCGGATCTAGCTTACGAGGTAAAGCTTCTTCGGTAGAATTTAACTGATCTAATAACTTGGGAGAAATAGTTAATAAATCACAGCCAGCTAATTCACAAATTTCTCCAATATTACGGAAACTTGCCCCCATAACTTCGGTTTTATAGCCAAATTTTTTGTAATAATTGTAGATACGGGTAACGGAGATTACCCCTGGATCTTCTGTGGGTGTATATTCTTTTCCGGTTTCCTTTTTATACCAGTCTAAAATACGACCAACAAAAGGAGAAATTAAGGTAACCTTGGCTTCTGCACAAGCCACTGCTTGGTGTACTCCAAAGAGTAAGGTTAAGTTACAGTGGATGCCTTCTTTTTCTAATACTTCGGCTGCTTTAATCCCTTCCCAAGTAGAGGCAATTTTAATTAAAATGCGATCGCGGGACACCCCAGCTTTTTCGTATTGAGAAATGAGATAACGGGCTTTTTCTAGAGTTGCTTCTGTATCATAAGATAAACGAGCATCTACTTCTGTAGAGACTCTTCCTGGAATAATTTCCAGAATTTTTAAACCAAAAGCAACGGCTAAACGATCAAAGGCTAAAGTGACGACTTCTGACTCATCAGCGTCTTTTCCTAACTCCTTTCTAGCGGTTTTGAGGGTATCATCCACAATGGATTGATATTGTGGCATTTGTGCTGCTGCGGTTATTAAAGAGGGGTTGGTGGTAGCATCACGGGGGGTAAAGGTTTCAATGGCTTGAATATCCCCTGTATCAGCAACAACAACGGTAAATTCTCTCAATTGTTCTAATAATGTTGCCATATTTACTCCTTACGATAGCGGTAAAAATTCCAAAATTTAAGCAGATAACTTAAGCTTTATCAACCCTGATCATGCTATGCTTCTAACCATATCAGTGAAGCTTTGTTACGGGCGATAATTTCAGAAATTCCTAATAATTTATAATTCTTTTTTTCTCTCGGTTAGTATAGGCCTTGACTGAAAAAACCCCCCTTTTAAGGGTATCAAAAGCGGTCGAGGGATGGCCAGGTCTCCTCACCAGATCCAATCGACCAAGAGAAGAAAAATCTTCCTTGTTTCCAATCTCCAACTTGAAGGGTCGGTAATTCGCTCATTCTAAATTCGCTCATTCTAAATTCTGATTGACTTTCTCCAAAAACCCGATCATTTATGAGAAAATGATCGTATAATCAGCTAATATTTTTACCTGTTTGGGTTAAGAACGAGAGAAATTTCATCAGTCTAAGACTCTTGACGAATATTTTTGCCTGTTGCGTCGGTTCGATAAACCCAGGTGGTTTGACCATTACTGACGGTAACTCGCCATCCTTCTACTAAAGCCTGAGTACAAAATTCATCGGGTTTTGCCAGTCCTAAGCAACCATCAGACCAGGTATTAGCTTCTGTTTGTTGAACCTCTAAGCTATCGGATGGGATGCTGTTCTGTTCACTGATGCTCTTCACAACCGCTTCGATAACGGTGGTGGGGGGTTCGCTGTTATTGGTCATGGTTTGTTGAGAGGTAGTGGGTTGAGACGGATTAGAGTTGGAGGTTGATTGACATCCCCAAAAACTAACACAGAGAATTAAACAAACATAGACGCAGAATTTTTTCATAAATTTTTTTTCCCCTGTAATGATTGACCCCTACTTTTGGGAATCATTAATTATATCAAGACAAAATTTGTGATCGTCTATAATGTCCTATTCATGGTTTTCTAGTCAGCTAGTTTTTGCACAGACCACAGAGACTCCCTCAAGTAGTGCTGTCAACGCTTCTGCTAAGTCTAATGGTCTTAGTGGACAAATTTGGATGGTTAGCACCGTGATGCTGTTAATCATCGTAGCGACTTTAGCTGCTTATGGTCAATGGCAACTGCATAAACTTACCAAAGCTTTAAACTTTGAAAAGTTTAAAGGTAAGGATCTTAAGAAAAAGTTAAAACTTGCCCTGGTGACTATACGAAAAATGGAAGCTAATCCGGATCTCGTTCATGCGAGGGAATTTAACTTAGATTATTTACGAATGCGTATGGATGAAGAGGTTTTTCATTATGTCGTGGTCAATCAAATTAAGATGAAAGTGACTCAATTAATTGGGTCAGCTTTACGTCCGAGTACCGATAAAGTTCAAGCGGGGGTTGTTGCTGGGGGACGTAATATTGATGAAAGTTTTGATGTGACTTATGAGGTAGAAACCCAAGAAGGAAAATGGAATAAAGGGGTTTTATTTCGTATTTCGATTAAATTAGTGAAGCTACCCACTCAAACCAGTACCTCTACGGTGAGTCAAATTCTTGAATGTATTGAAACTTTTTTAGCCCCAACGAACACGGATGAAAATTGGCAACCGGCTATTCAAGGACAGGTGGTTTTTATTAGTTGGGATCAAAAAGCAAAACCCACTCCTTTGTTAGTTTTGCAACAATCAGAAGAAGGACTCAATGTTACCAAGAAAGTTCATAGAGTTTCTCGTAAAAAATGAGTCCTTATATTTTTTTTCAATTATCTCGAACATTTTTCCTTGACGCTCTCCTTACTTCTAGTAAGGAGAGCATTTCCCTAGTCCCTTGTTTGTGCAACAAAAGGTCACAATCGAGTCAATCAAGACGAATATGAAAAAATCAACCTATACGCTAAAAGCAAAGATTTATCTGTTGCTGAGATTATTCGAGATTACATTAAACGCTTACCCAAAAACCCTGATTAAGCGGACGCTGCGCGGTTTGTTTGTTGGTCGCAATTCCCCTCCCCTTCACGTTCGTACCGGGTTAAAGCTAGAAAAGCGAGAAAACGCTGAGGGTTGCTAGGGTGATGATGGGACATCTGTGTTATTATGTAGGTGATTGATGTTTGCTGGGGCTGCTCCTTATTGCTGACCAGTCAGAACCTATGGTAGTTGTTGCATTTGACTTGAGTTTTTAAGGTGCAAGTCCCTGCTTTACTGATGAACATATTAATCCGAAATTTACGGGGATGTCAGTCCCAAATTGAAAAAATATTTTTTCAGTTTTAGTTCTCTCTAAATCAACGAAAGTAGAAATAAGTCGATAAAAGTAGAATATTCTCACAACTCTTTAAAATTTGTGAACTTTTCTTGAACCAATGTTAAGGATATCGAGTCTAAACAGAAGTTATATTAAAATTGAACATATCGTCAACATGGAGGGTTTATTGATGAATACGGCTGGACTTGAACAGTGTTATGGAGATTTAGAAGACCTAAAGGGAGAAGATCAAAACTATTTTTTAATAAGGTTAACGGATCTCTATGGAGAAGAGTGTTTGAATTTTTTAGATGAAGATGAAGATGAAGAAGATCAAGACTCTGAAAATTGACAAATTACCTAAGTTTTATCTATTGGGAAAGTTAAAATTAAGTTATTTTAAGTAGCTCACAATAAAAGACCAATTATTCAACTTACGATGACTTAATTTTGCTATTTTTATTCTCTATTCCCTGTTTACTGTTGTTTCTAATTACTGTAACCTTGCTGTTGAAATTATTGAGATATAACACATACATTTTGCTTGCAGGAACCTAGAAGGCTGTGTTACTGTTCAAGAGAGATAATAATCTAGCCAGTAAATGCAACAATTATGTCACAATTTCTCCTAACCTGGATTATTACAGCATTGTCGTTAGTCATCACTGCGTATGTGATTCCAGGGATTATAATTAAAGGGTTTATGGTAGCAGCGATCGCTGCTTTGGTGATGGGATTAATCAATGCGATTATTAAGCCTATATTGTTAATCTTTACCCTACCATTAACAGTTCTGACCCTTGGCTTATTCTTGTTTGTTGTCAATGCTATTTCTTTTTCTTTAGTCTCCTATTTTACTCCTGGGTTTACTATTGCAACCTTTTGGGATGCTTTGTTTGGTTCCATCATTTTATCTATTGTTTCTAGTGTTTTAAATCAACTATTAGATGGCGAACAAGTATAAACTATGTCCGTCAACTTTATTAACATATTTTATCTTTGATTTCTCGAATAAAATCATGTTTTTTTAAAATCTCTAAGATATTAACGTCTTCTTCTAATAAACAAGCATGTCCACTTTCCGGTAGAATAGCTAACCTGGCATTAGAAAAATAATTGAGTAATTGTTTTCCCTCTTCTACAGAGGGTAATACCTGATCCTGCTGACTTGCTATGATAAAAACAGGCAGGTTTAACCCTTTTAATATTTGCGGGTGAACAGCAAAATCTCTTAATAAAGAAAGTCGCCAACTCACCATTTCTTGGGGTAAAGACTGCATGGCTTTTAATAATGCTTCACTATCCTTTTTTTTCATACGATTTAACGATCCTAAAAACCATAAAAGGATAACCGTTGAACCTTGATAAACAAAGTTGGGAAGCCATTTATTTAACTCCACTCCCCACTGTAGAAAGGGACGTTTATTAAACGAAGAAGCCGGATTAACCAAAATCATTTTTTCGATTAAATCAGGCACTTCACAAGCAACTTTAAGCCCTAAACAACCCCCAAAAGATTCCCCACATAAATAAACAGAGGAATGGGAACAAAAATTTAATTCTTGTTGAATTAAATTAACGGTTTGAGAAACTAATGTTGACCAACCACTTTGATTAGAAGAAGAGAGAGATAAACAGCGAATCTGAAAATAGTTACTTAAGGTTTTTGCCTGTTTATAAAATAACTCTCCTGTCCCATCCATACCGGGAAAATAAATCAGTAAAGGGCCAGAAGAAGAAGCAGGAAAAGGAGAAATTAACCTCATATATTGTTAAATGATTGCTGAAAGAATTGGTTGTTGGTAGAGACTTTCTTGAGACACGATCCCCCCTTCATTATTAACCCAGACTAAACGAATATGAGTGACTTGGTTATCTTCAAAAGAAACTAAGGAAAAATTACGTAGCTTTTCCCCATTTTGCTCAATAATACGAGGGACAGTGGCTGCATTTAAGTAAACGGTTCCTTGTTCATTTTTAACCACCCTTGTCCGTAATTGAGAACGAGTATGGCGTAAACGATGGTGCATATGACCAAAGGTAACTAAAGGCACTTGTTTACCTAAATCATAAGTCTTTTCAATGGCATGAGCAAAGTCAGGATCACCGTGATCTCCTCCCAACGGTTGCCAATCTTTGCCACAAATCGCTTCAGGGTTTTCTCCTAAACCAGCCGGTCCATTATGTCCCAAAAAAATGATATTTTTCTGGCTAGTTTGTTGGACAGCAGAGACAATTTTTGCGGTTGATTCAGTAAAATTACTGACCTGATAGCGATCTCGTAAAAATTCCTTATTTTTCCACTCTGGACCGCCCCAACTATAGGGACGACTCCCCACAACGGATAAATTAAATTGAGGAAAATCTAAGTTCCCATAACCCAGATGAAGATCGCCCAATAAGTCTAATTGATCTTGTAACCAATCTTCTTTTCTGCGATTATAAGGACATTGTTTACGACCCCAAGCAGAAGCTGTGTACCAAGCGTCATGATTACCCATAATCACCGCTTTAGGAAGGGCTAATTCTGTAATGGTGCGGACGATGGGTACTGATTCATTGCCAAAATCTCCCACAAATAAAACGAGATCAATTTTTAGCCGTTCTAAAACATAATTGTCAACTTCTTCCCATTGATTGTGAACATCTCCTACGACGGCGATCGTTATAACTTGTTTTTGATTAATAATCATGCCACTCTTTTTAAATTATTTTTGTTTTGTCCCATCTTATCGGATAAACGGATTTTATTGTTAAGCTGAGTTATGTTCTTGAGTCAATTATTGATAAATTTAACTTATGTATAAAATAAGTAACTATTGAATTTCTAAAACAAAAGCCTGATTTTACACAAGTTAACAACTTATTTTTTTTGGCTGATTTTGACTAATTTTGACTGATATTTGTATTTTGGTTATTTTCGTGTTATCGTGATGATCAGGTAGGGTCGTGGGATAAGTATGCCTACGAGTTGATTCTTTCCTGGGAAGTCTCTCCAATTCGTTAACAAGACTTTCTCATTATTCTAATTTTTCTCTAAATCGGTTCGGAAGATTGTAACGATTTAAAAACCATTTTTGAAGTTTTATAAACTGCTCTTGACAAATGGGGAATTTTGTAAACCGAAGTCTTTTGAGATTTTCTGATGCTGTTTTTGGGGACAAATATTCATGTAGGGTTTTAATACCATTAAACGCAAATAAGCTAAATTCAGTGTAGGGTGGGCAAAATGAATCACTTTCTTGAATGCTAAAATATCAACTATGGATGTTGTCTATAGCCTACAAGGTGCAGAATTTGAATGGGACTCCAATAAAGCTCAAATTAACTTTGATAAACATGGAGTTACATTTGAAGAAGCAGAAGTATTTTTTGATCCCTTCTATCAAATAGGAGATGCGACAGCGAATAATGAAAGTCGAGAATTTATTTTAGGCTATTCCCTCGCTTATCGTCTTCTCTTGGTTGTATTTGTAGAAAGAACTCAACGAAATCGTATTATTTCTGCACGTCCAGCAACTCGCAAAGAGAAAAATTTGTATGAACAATCTTAATGAAGAAATTGTCCTTAATATTAAACCCCGTCCCTCAGAAAATGTTTCGATTTCCATACCAAAAGATACCTTAGACTCTCTCAAGAAAATAGCCAATAATCAAAATATGTCTTTAGAAGCTCTTTTAAAATTCTACATTGGCAAAGGGTTACGTCAAGACTTAGCCAATTTATGTCCTGAGTCAAAAATTCTACATAATTGAAGCAATTTTAAACTTCTGACTTCTGACTTCATTCAAACCCACCCACCCATCATTAAACCCATTTAATACCATTTCGGCTCTCCTGTATCTGTGTGAATATGCTAGACTTTTCTAGTCAAGCCGTCCTGTGTTTTGCTAAAAGACGGGGTTTGGAACCCAATTTTTGAGATGAGAAGAATCGATGTTATTGCAATCAGTATAGGAATCTTTGCCGCAGGAGGTATTATTTACCTTGTGTTTCAAGCCATTGGGTTTGATGGTTTATCAGCCGGGGTTTGGAGTCAGGCATTGTTAGTTATAGGGGTTCTGGGTTGGACATTAACCTATCTGTTTCGAGTCGCCAATAAAGATATGACCTATAACCAACAACTTAAAGACTATGAAGAGGCAGTCTTACAAAAACGCCTCGAAGAAATGACCCCCGAAGAACTCAAAAAATTACAACAAGAAATCGAACAAGATAAACCTTAAGGATGACGAAATGAGGACAAACTCAGGGTAAATTGAGAGATGGTAATCTAGCTTGAGTCGAGAATAATGACATCGGTTTCTCAGTGTTTTCAATCCCTACGTGATGGCGGACAATGCGCCTTTATTCCCTTCATTACCGCAGGAGATCCGGATCTCGAAACAACGGCTAAAGCTCTGCAAGTTTTGGATCGCTCAGGGGCCGATCTGATCGAGTTGGGAGTTCCTTATTCTGATCCCTTGGCTGATGGCCCAGTGATTCAAGCGGCTGCTACCCGTGCCTTACGTCGAGGGGTTAAGTTAGAAGATGTTTTAACCCTTGTGCAAGAGGTTCAACCGAAGATTAAAGCCCCCATCATTCTCTTTACCTACTATAACCCCATTTTCTATCGTGGAGTCGAACCCTTTTTGCAACAAATTAAACAAGCTGGGGTAAAAGGGTTGGTGGTTCCGGATCTTCCTCTAGAAGAAGCCCAAACCTTGCTTAACCCTGCTGCTGAGATGGGGATAGAAGTTACTTTATTGGTTGCTCCCACCAGTCCGATGGAAAGGATTAAAGCGATCGCCGCTCAATCTCAAGGGTTTATTTATCTCGTCAGTGTCACGGGGGTAACGGGAATGCGCACTCAAGTGGCTACCAGAGTGGAAGACTTGCTGAAAAATCTCCGTACAGTCACAGATAAACCCATTGGGGTAGGTTTTGGCATTTCCGGACCCCAACAAGCCTTACAGGTCAAAAATTGGGGGGCTGATGGGGTTATTGTCGGCAGTGCTTGTGTCAAACGTTTAGCTCAAGGAACCCCCGAAGAAGGATTAAGGGACCTAGAAGAATTTTGTCAAAGTCTTAACACGGTAATTAAATAACATTTTTATCAAGTCAGTAGGGGCGTAATAATATTAAGCCCCTAGTCAATTAAACTATCTTGGTTAAGATAGTTGGGAGGGACATTATCAACTAACCAGACTCCATTATCTGAACAGTAAAAAATGAAGCCATCTTCAGCCATTTGTTGAGCATTAATCGTAAAAATGACAGGTTTTCCTCGACGAGATCCCACCCGAAAAGCGGTTTCCTTTGTGGTTGATAAATGAACATGATGGCGACTCATCTTTTTTAGTCCTTCTTTGAGTATTTTTTGAGTTACTTTCTGATAAGTTCCATGATATAAAATCGAAGGAGGTATGATAGGCTCTAGTTGTGAATCAATTGCTATACTATGACCTTGATTGGCCCTGATTTTTGTTCTGCTTTCATTAAAAGAAAATCGTTGTTTATCATTTCTAGTTACCACTTCCTCTAGTTCATAAAAAGTTAAAGAGAATTGATTATTTTTAGCAGATTCTAGTAATTTAATTGTAGAGATCCACCCTCCTTTTTCTAAAACTAATCCTAACTTTTCAGGAGCGTGACGTAAATGATAAGATAAAAAACGACTGATTTTTACTAATCTTTTTGATTGCATTTTTTTAGTTTTGAACACACCCCATCTATAATCTTTGATTTAGATGGGGATTCACTTGCACCCAGAAGCTTTTAGACTTCTAAGTGTCCCCAAGGTTACTGGTGTTCTCAGTGTATTTGTAGAACTTTGGCTAACAAATACCTTAGAGAAATACTTATCACCAATTAAGACAGAATACCAATACCTTGCTCCGATATTATATGAAGCTCCTAAATCGGCATTATATTGTTTCCCATTGGAAAAAGTACACAAAGAATAATTCTTTTTACTGCGTTTAACTTTCCCACTGCCATCAAAAGCATAAGCACTGGTATATTTAGGGTTAATTGTTTGCACATTTCCCCCTAATTCTGCCCATCGGTCACTTAAAATCTCTACTATTTTTTGATGACACCATAAATGAAACTTCTGTCTCATTAAAGTGCCTTTCTTTCCTGCCTTAGCTTTCCATCCTGCTAAGTTTTCGATGACAATTACTTTAACATTATGTAGTTTAGCAAACTCAATTATCTCTTTAGAAATATACCGAGAAATTTCTAAATTAATATGACTCGATTTTCGATAAAGTCCTCGACAAAAACCTTTAACAAACTTTTTGCCCGTTTTTTTATGAGTTTGTTTTGACTTTTTAGTAATCATCATTTTCCGTTTATTGCGACGGTCTATGTCTCTAGCCGGATTGATAAATTTTCGAGCCTTTACAGTACCGTCTCGTCCAATAATTGAACAGGTAGCAGCATTATTAATGCCCAAATCTACGGAACAAACATAATCCGAATCCTCCTTTTTTATCGGTTTAATTTTCACTGGCATTGAAAGCTGACAAGTCTTAGAATTAACCACTAAAGCTGGTGATTTGATATGATTACCTATTACCTTATGTCGGTTAAGTCCATGACCTTTAA
>JBFRWG010000178.1:0-62325 GCA_051439445.1 Crocosphaera sp. | reverse complement strand
TCCTTGATTTGCCCTAATTCTTTCTCTAACAATATCAAAACAATCTTCAATTTCTTCCTCTTGAAAGGTTAATAAATAGCGAGTTCCGAGGACAAAACCAACTTGTTCACTTTCAAACCCTTCTTCATTTTCCTTCGCTCGAACCATTTGCACAATCATCATTAATTGTTCGTTATAGTCTTCAACTTTTGGACGTTGCGGTACATTAACAACATCTTCTAATAGTAAAGGATGAAGTTTAAAAATTTCTCCAATTTGTTTTAGGATTCGCTCACTTCCTAACCCCTGAATATCCATCCAAGAAATAGTATTTGTTCCTAAATAAGGGGTTAATGCTTTGGGAGTAACATCGACTTTACGAACAGCATGATCTTGATCATAATCAATTAAAACAATACGAGAAGGTTTAGCATCTGGTTCTATGTTTAACTTCCCTGGTTCACTCCCAGGTTCATCGAAAAAATAATCAAAATAATCGGATTCTTCTTCTTTTTCTAGTTCTTCAGGATTTGATAATTGTGGTTCTGTAATCTGTGATTGAGTCATAGTTTTTAGCTAATATTTTATTTATTTGATTTCTCCAAAGCAAGTCCCATTATCACTAAGTCTCTTTCGAGATTATCCAATTGAGCTACTTTTGGCAAGTATCCCCATTGTTGAAAATTATATTTTTTAAATAAGTTTAGGCTAGGTTGATTGTGGGCAAAAATAAAGCCAAGTAAGTTTTTTAATCCCAATTTTGTACTTTCTTCAATCACATACTGTAAAAGTTTTTGACCAATTCCTTGACCCCGATATTCTTCAGCAATATATAAACTAATTTCTGCGGTCTTTTTATAAGCAGGACGACCATAAAAATGCTGTAAACTTATCCAACCTATGATTTTATTATTATTCTCAATTACCCAAATAGGATATTTTTTGTCATCTCTTTCTTGAAACCATTTTAAGCGACTTTCTACTGTTATTTTCTGTAAATCGCCTGTTGCAATACGACTGGGAATGCTGGCATTATAAATATTGATAATTTCCTCTAAATCTTCTAATTTAGCTCGTCTTATTTGCTGCATATTATAGTTCCCAATTATTTTGATTAACCTTAATTTTTGATTTAAGTTATTAGAGTTATTTTTTGTTTTTTTCTATATCTTATCTATGGTGAGTCTGTCAAGCAATTTTTCACATATTTTGGACTCCCTCTTATTCGGGTCGCAAACTATTTTTTGTCTCTACAACCTGTTCCACTCAACAATAAGAATGAATGATTGACTTAAGGGTTTGGCCATTTTAAATTTTTTGACTAATGGCTTTTTTATACATTTTTTGTATGTATTTCAGAAATTGATCAAAAGCTGATTTAGGGGAATCTTGAGCCGGATCAAGTAGTTGTAGTTTAGTTAATAATTGTGCTTCTTGCATTTGAACATCTCCATCACTATAGATCAAAGCACTTAAGGTTTCTAATAATTGTTGATAATCATCTATAGTGGGATTATCCCCTAAATATTCCTCTAACCATTGATAACATTGAGTCGGTTGAACTGGTTTTAATTCTGAGAGAAGATCCTTGAGATCCTCGTCTTCAGACAATCCATGACTTTGAGACATCCGTTTTAAATAGTCTCTTTCTTCTACTTGAATGATGCCATCGATCCAAGCTGCACCAATGAGAATTTTTAGCAGTTGTTTATTTTTAGTTTGAGGATTCATTGTCAGACGCTGAGTTATTTTTATCTACTTTAATTTTACATTTTTTCGACCCAAAATCATCGAACTCTTCAGTTATCCATAATTTTATAACAAATAGGGTCAAAACTTGACCCTATTCCCTCTCACCGTTACTGTTTCACCGCACTCCAACCCGACAGAAGAGACTCAAGGCGATCGCTTAAACAACAGACAAATAATCCTTCTTCACTGGCCACATCGGCTCCCAACCAAGTCCCTTCTAAGACAACTTCGAGAGACTGTTGATCACAAGGGGTGATTTCTAAGATTTCTCCTCTAAAAGCTTTAGCATTTTCTAATAATTGATCCAAGCAAGGAAAGTCTAAAGGGATTAAAATCGAGGCGGTACTGGGTTCAACACAAAGGCTAGTGCCAGAACGTAGTGCTAACATAACACGGTTGCTTACCCAGCTTTCTAAGGACTGCTCAAGAGACTCGATATAAAATCCGTCGTTCGTATAAGTTAGTTTCAACATTGTCTTGTTTCGCTTGAAAATGGCAGTTGTTGGCCCCATCGTTGATAGGAAGAAAATAATATTCTTGAACCATGTTTGAGGAGTACATCTACTTTGATTTATCTAAAAAAACCCCCACCTTCTCCTAGTTAAGAAAGCGGGGGTAAGACAAACTTTGAAGATTTGAGTATTTACCTAGGGATAGAGAAGAGTGACCTCAACCCCCCGCTTTCTTGGGTTAGGGATATTCTACTGTTCTGGGGTTTATTTTCCTTTAAAAAGAAATAATCTCGATAAAATTGAGGTCTTAAATTAATTTCATTGGCTATTTTGGGATTACTCTCTATTTCTAGCCATTGCATACCCAGAATCTCAGCTTGCTCTTGTGGGCAAGTCCTGAAAATGACGAGGGACGACAATGGAAAACAGAAAAGTAACATGAAAGTTTTCAACCGTGTTAAAAGAATCTTTTTCATACTACACTTATATTACTGAAATGTCTACCTTAAATGAGGAAAAAATCATGAAAACCCTTCCTAGAACATCAACCACTGAAATGGAAGTGACTAGCATTCGTTTAGAAAAAACCCTCAAAGACAAGCTAAAAGGGCTTTCTGGTAATCAAGGATATCAAGCATTGATCAGAGATATTCTCTGGAACTATGTGCAGCAAAAATCAGGGGACTATCGACCGCAATTTTCGGCCGTTGATATTCGTGCAACTGTAGCAGCAAAAGCCAAAAAAGACGAGAGTTGCGTCTTGACTGGCCAACTCATTCAAGCAGAAGAAGAGATGTTATTGGGTTTAACCATCTATGGTGACTTTGTCCCATTAAGTTTAAATAGTTTGGATAAGAGGAATTAGGAATTAAGAATGTAGAATGTAGAATTTATGGGAATTGAATGCTTCTACATTCTACATTCTCCCATCTCCCCCAGCGAAACCATCCATATTAAGTTAGAATTAATGAAACTGTGTTGTTAATCACATTTTTATTTTTATCCTAATTTTGTGTGTGTACCGCAGGAAGTGCGGAAACTTACGCCCACGGGAGGGACTCGTTAAGGGGTGGCTATCCGAAAGATAGTGCATCGAGTCTGTATCAGACGGGTTACTGTCTGAGCCTGGGAAGCCCCATCGTCTTACGTTGGGGTACTTCACTTAATTTGCTATTGCCATTGAAAACCTATGCCAGCTAACTCTTCAAGAAACTCCTTACCCTTTGAACCTCAACAAAAAAAGAAGAAAAAAAGTCAAAAATCCCCACCTACCTCATCAAATTCTGTTAAAACAACGAACAATCCTGAAAAAAAACGAAAAAACTCTGATGCCAGTCTCAGTGTAATCCCTGAGGCGGTTAGTCAACGGATGATTAAACGTATGGCGATTTTTTCAGGTATTCCTACGGTATTAGGGATGTCATCCTTTTTCATTTTCTATTGGATTGTCAGTCATGACTGGTTAGATATTCCTACATCCGCCGTTGGTGCCGTAAGTTTAGGACTTTTTGGTTTAGGGGTATTGGGGTTAAGTTATGGTATTTTTTCGTCCTCTTGGGATGAACACCAGGCTGGTAGTTGGTGGGGATGGGAAGAATTTACCCAAAACCTCGGACGAACCATGAATGCTTGGCGCAATGGTAAACAAGACGCTAAAAAAAATTAACAGCCCTTCGGGCGAGGCAGTCGGAGATGGGGAGGAGGCAGTTCGCAAAGATTTTAGTTAATAATAGTGTTGAACTTTTTGCTAGGGGTTAACATTACCCTTAGCAATACTCAAAGGCAATATTTTTAATGACTTTAGGGAGCATCGGTTTCTTGAGTCGGAAAAAAGAATAAAATTTAGAATTTAGCATTACATTCTCCATTATCCATTCCCCATTCTTCATGCTGCTCGACGAATTTGAAAACAACACCATTGTTTACGCTTCCAGAGTGCTGCCACCACCCAACCATGTTCTTCTAAGGTATCGGCGATCGCTTGAGATTGGTCTAATAAAATACCGCTTAAAATGCCCCAAGTTTTGGGCTTGGCTAAGTGAGAAAACTCAGGAATTAAGTCAATAATCACCTCAGCTAAAATATTACAAACAATTCCATCCACCCCATGACTCACCAAGTCTAATAATTCCTTAATACTCCCTTGATTAATCACTAAATGATTGGGATGAATTTTATTGAGATGACGATTTTCCCTTGCTGCTTTAACCGCTAAGGGATCAATATCCACGGCATAAGCTTTCGTCGCCCCTAATAAAATGGCCCCAATGGAAAGAATTCCTGATCCCGAACCAATATCAGCAATCACCAGATCCCCTGTGGGTTTTGATAAACGCATCTCCAAAGACTCAAGACATAACTGAGTAGTCGGATGGGTTCCCGTACCAAAGGCCACCCCTGGATCAAGCCTTAAAATGAGTCTCTTGGTGTCTTGAGGAGGGGATAACCAAGCGGGATAAATGATAAAGCGATCGCCAACTTCTGTGGGTTTCCAGTATTGTTTCCAACTACTAGACCAGTCTTCTTCATCGATTAATTTCCAACGGGTTAGGGGTTGAGGTAAGGATAAGACTAAGGCATCTTGTTGTAACCATAGAGATAAAGCAGAGATATCTAAAGAGTGATATTGAATTTGTGGGGCATAAGCCCGAATAACATAAGATTTCCCCTTAACTTCCCGTGAGGTTCCTGAACAGCCGAAGGTATCTAACCGCCAAAAAATTGATTCTTCTAAATGAGGATGACATAAAATGGTGATTTCCCACCAACTGGTTGACATAGGACTTTTTGATGAATGAAGAAGGTGGAAGGGGGAGCAGAGAAGGCAGGGGAGGCAGAGGAGGAAAAGATAAAACATTTATCACACTTCCCACCCTTCCTATGTCCCCTGTTGGCTGTGGTGAAGGATGTTAAAGTTTAACGGTATAAGCGTTGCGAATACCGGACACCTTGGTAATTTCTGATAGGAGTCCTTCGGGTAAAGGATCATCTAAACTTAAGGCCATGACAGCATCTCCTCGAACAATTTTGCGTCCTACTTGCATACTAGCGATGTTAACGTTAAAACTGCCTAAGAGAGAACCAATTTTACCAATAATCCCCGGCATATCACGGTGAACAGTAAATAACATATAATTGCTGGGAGGCACATTAATGGGAAAGCCATCCACATCGGTAATACGAATTTCTCCATCACTTAATAAAGCCCCGGTAACGGAATGTTCTCCTAAGGAGCCTTGTGCTTCTAAATACAATGAACCAGAATAGTCGCGAATGGAGGCATCACGGGTTTCAATGATACGGACTCCTCGTTCTTGGGCTTCGATGGCTGCATTGACGTAATTTACCCGTTCTCGTAGAGCTTGGGAGAGTAAACCTTTGATGGAAGCGACCACGATGGGTTGACTCTTGGCACTGGCTAACTCCCCTTGTAGACGAACGGTGAGGCGTTCAATACGGCCTCCTGCTAATTGTCCCACTAAATTGCCCAAGGTTTCCGCCAATTGTAAATAAGGGCGCATTTGTTCCATGACATCGGGGGTTAGTCCTGGAATATTAACGGCAGAACGGGCAGGAAGTCCTAATAAAACATCCCGTATTTGTTCGGCTACATCTACGGCAACGTTAACCTGGGCCTCTGCTGTAGAAGCTCCTAAATGGGGGGTTAAAATGACGTTATCAAACTCTCTCAGTTTAGATTCTCCTAAGGGTTCTTCTTCAAAGACATCTAAAGCTGCACCGGCTATTTTTCCACTGGCGATCGCTTCTGCTAAGGCCTCCTCATCAATGGTGCCTCCCCGCGCGCAGTTGACAATACGGGTGGTGGGCTTCATTTTTGCCAATGCCTCTTTATTGATCACGTGGGTGGTTTCAGGGGTTTTGGGGATGTGTAGGGTAATATAGTCCGACTCAGAAAAAAGGAGATCGAGATCCACTAGGGTACACCCCAACTGATCAGCCCGTTCTTTAGAAATAAAGGGATCATAGGCTAATAATTTCATGCCCATCGACTTAGCCACATTAGCGACATGGGAGCCGATTTTTCCTAAACCAACAACGCCTAAGGTTTTTTTATAAACTTCTGCCCCGATAAAACGTTTACGCTCCCATTTTTTATTTTTAACGGACTGGTTCGCTTCAGGAATATGACGGGATAGGGACAAAATCATCGCTAAGGCGTGTTCTGCTGCTGCGATGGTATTCCCTTCTGGAGAGTTAACCACGACAATACCCTGGCGAGTTGCGGCAGGAACATCAATATTATCAACACCAACCCCTGCTCGGCCAATGATTTTCAGTTGAGTTGCGGCCTCAATGATTTCTTTGGTGACACGGGTTCCTGAACGCAGCATCATGGCATCGTATTCAGGGATAATTTTAACTAATTCTTCTGGGGGAAGTCCTGTTTTGACATCCACTTGTGCGACTTGTGAGAGGATATCGATACCAACTTGGTCAATGGGGTCTGATACAAGAACTTTTGCCATAGTGATTCGTCTAAGTAGGGGTGATCGCTTCTATCTTTTGATCTCATGGTTGCAGTAGCTTATTGTAGCGGTCAATGTCCCCCTAAACCTTAAATCGTTAAGAAGTTTTCCAGTTTGCCTGCTTCATGAAACCTAGACAAACCTGGACAGGCTTGCTGTTCAATTCCTGCTTCAACCTAGGGAGTCGGCTCCTTCTAGTCCACAGGCGTTTACCCTTCGACTGAGCGCAGGGTTTACCGATAAGCCATCGGCATTGTTTGTCCAATTTTCGAGATTAATTGACGCATTTAAGTCCCTGTCCATAACTTGACCACAATTTTGACAATGATATACCCTTTCACATAAGGGCATATCTTGTATATTTCCACAGACTGAACAAGTTTTTGAACTGGGGAACCACCTATCTACTATGGTTAACAAAAAACCAAAACATTCTTGTTTATAACTCAACAATTCTCGAAAACGATATAATCCTAAATTAGATAAGGCATTGGATAATTTGTGATTAGCCATCATGCCTTTAACGTTTAAATCTTCTACGAGAATATTTTGATAAGTTTTCGCTAATAATGTGGTGGTCTTTTGCAGAAAATCCTCTCGAATGTTGCTGATTCTTTTATGCTTCTTTCTTAGTTTCTGGTAATATTTAATCGCATTTTTAGATGCTTCTATTCTAGAATGACGGTTGCCTAGTACCTTATTTCTGTTTCTCCATTGTATTTTTCCTAGCTTGGTTTTCGCTTTTTTGATGGAAGATGGAGTCTCAAAGGTGTTCCCGTCACTAAGAGTGGCAAAAGTTTTTATTCCTAAGTCAATTCCTACTTTTTGATGCTTGTGTTTCATCTCAGGTATATAAGATGCTGAAACAGCCAAACTTATATACCATTTCCCTGCTTCTCTCGAAATAGTGAAAGTCTGAGAAACACAGTTATAAGGGATACCTTCCTTTAATCTAAAAGTTCCCAAGGTAGGAATTTTTATTCTTTTTCCCTCCCTAACTAATACCTTGCCATTAGAACTATCTACTGTAAAACTACAGTTATGTTTTTTCTTTTTAAAACGAGGTAAATCTGCTTTTATTTTGGGATCTCGCCAACGAGAAAATGCTTTTTTTAAGTCCCTAAAAGCATTCTGATAGATGCGTGATGAATATTTATTTGTCCACAAATATTCTGTTTGCTTTTTAGTAATGTTTGTAAAGACTTTTTTGATAGCATCTAACCGTTTTGAGTCACTGCCAGAGATTTCGGGAATATCCCAGGTGGCTTTGAGCAGAGATAATCCATGATTGTACACAAAGCGAGAAAAGCCAGCACAGCCGGCAAAAAAGCTTTTTTGCTTGTTATTCAGCTTTAACTCTCTCTTGATTGCGTACATAGATGGCCATTGTTACTCTCATATTTATTATATCTAAATCTATGGTCTAATCAACTGGCAAGTTTCCTGGAGCAGACGAAATATCCTAGACATTATGTACAGGTATGTCTAGAATTGTACAGGTTTTTGTCTTCTAGAAGAAGCTCTTCAGATAGAACCTAGAACAAAATTAGCATTTTGCGATCGTAACATTTCAAAAGTATCTGTAAACTGAACCCCCAAAGCTTGACAAGCATTAGGAATTTTTATTTTTCTCTTTGAATTATCCCGTTTTTCATGGGTTACGACTGTCATTGAATTTCCTAAAGCATGAGAGACTAAATAATAGTCTGCTACATCCAAAAACTGATTAATTGCAGTTTGTTTATAATCTTGACTCATTGCCCAATTACTCACAACAGGAAATTGAGATAGTGTTTCGCTATTAGGTGATAAAAAGAAATTATTTTTATGTAAGGTTGCCCAACTCGATAAATTATCCTTTCCTGTAGTAAGTTCATTATAAACTGCTTCTATACTAAAAACTCTTTGCTCATCATTCTTTTGAATTAACCACTCCCAGAAAGCTGGACAAAAATCCAACCCATAATATCGATTCTTCGCCTCAATAAAAACATTAGCATCTAACAAATATTGCATTACCCCTCCGTTAAATTATTAGCAATATTATAGAAGGCTTTTGATTTCTTAATGCCTAACAATCGAAACGCATCTCGAAATAGGGTTTTTCCTTCTAAGGTACTAGATACTAATGCTTGCAGAAATTGAGAACCCATTTTCGCATTTATATTACGATAAAAATCACCTCCTGCTTTTTGTTTCTTCTGTTTTCCTGATAGTTTGAAATCATCTGATTCTTGTTCATAAATAGTTCTAAATTTTTGGTAATCATAGACCTTTAAATCATAAAGACGACGGGTAATCACTAACGAACTAACTTTATAAAACTTAGCGAGTCGTTTTATCTCATCTTCTAAAGCATTAGAATGATAAAAATTATTGTCTAAATCTTCTAAAGGAACCAGTAATTCTGCTGCAACTTTATTGCACCAAATTTCATGATCATCTTGATTCTTAACATCAGCTATCTGAATATTAGATATCCCTTCACTGCCTAACCAAATATGGGCTAATTCATGAGCCAATGTAAACAATTGTGCTGATTTTGTATCCTTCCCATTAATAAAAATCAAGGGAGAAAAGCGATCAATTAAAACAAAACCACGAAATTCATTAGGGTTAAGAGAACGATGGGTATTATTGCCAACAAAACCACTAATTATTACTAATATATTTAACTTTCTGACCTGTGCAATACAAAATCGTCGTGTCTCTTCTAAATTAGTAAATTGTTGACGTTCCTCTAGACTAAAACCAACGGCATCACGAAAATTTTGGGCGACCTCAATGACACTATTATCTATTGTTACACACCCAACAAATTCATTTTCACTAAATCCATTATCCCTTAAATATTGAGAGTACCACTCTTGTATTTGTTGACATAAATAAATTGTTTCTAATAGATTTTGACTCGGTTTATTGATGCTATTATTTTTGATGGTACGAAAATCTGAAATAGGCAGTTTTTCAACAGGTGGAGAAGGTAAAAATAACATTCCTAAAGGAACACGATTTTTTTTGGCAAATTGTTCTAATTGCTTTAAGGTAGGTTGAGTCGTTCCCGCCTTCCATTCTGGAAGCTTAGGAAATTTCTTTAGCAATGTCTCGTCATCAAGTCCACTTCGACGACAAGCCCATTCTAATAGCGTTGCTTTGACTTCAACTTTCATTCCTTAATGGTTATCAATTTCGAGATCAGAGCTTCTGTTCTAATTATTTATATCATATAATCTTTCCAATAATCAAATAAATTATACAATCTATTACATTTTTCTTAAACAATTATCACAATGACCACATTTAAAGTTTTTTGCTTCTTTAGTAAAACCAAAAGCATTTAATATATATTGCCAACGACAAGAACGAGTCATTAAATACTGTTTCATTTGTTGTGATTGCTGTTGAGATATCTTGGTAATCTTATTCAAATTGAGAGATAATTTATCAGAATTAATTTTATAATTAAAGGGATCAATCCATTCTAAGATTCTCCAACGATATAATAAGGATAAGACTATTTCTATATTTGGAATTTCTTGTTTCAAAGTGTCTAGATTTCCTTGCCTGGGTATCTTTCTAAAATAATGTTTTGCTTTTTGATAATTTTTCTGTAATTGTTGTTGAAAATAATAATTTCTTTTTTGATCACTGGCATCAAGCCATCCCGTCGGTTCACTCATTAGAGTTAAGGTATTTGTTGTCTTTCCATCTCTTCCTCCTCTGCCAATTTCTTGTAAGTATTCTGATAATAAAACTGGGGGTTGATAATGAACAATCCAACGAACATTTGCTTTATTAATTCCTAAGCCAAATGCTGAAGTACAAACCACAAATTGTAATTTTTCTTCTAACCATTGCTCTTCAATATTTCGTCTTTCTCTTGAACTTAAACCGGCATGATAAGCTGCAACTTGATAATTTAATTCTTGTAAAAACTGAGTAATTTTGTCACTCTCTTTACGAGAACGAATATAAATCAAACCTGTAGATTTTTGTTGCTGTTGAATAAACTTTAATAGTAGATGAAGACGACAACGGGGAGTCCAGGCAATTTTTATGTTTAAATTGAGATTATTTCGATAGGGACTCAAAGAAAAGATTTGAGGATTTTCTAATTTTAAACTGTTTTTAATAATAGCTTGTGATTTAATATCTGCTGTTGCTGTAAAAGCTGCGATCGCTATTTTTTGAAAATTCGGTTTATTCTTTAATAATGCTTGTCTAACTGCTCCTAAACGACTATAAGTAGGACGAAATGTCTCTCCCCATTGGACTAAACAATGGGCCTCATCTAAAATAAGTCCATTAATCTCAATATGGGGCTGAATCAATAAGTTCCATATCGGAGGACTTAATAAAGTTTCAGGGGAGAGATACAGTAATCTAACTTGTTGTTTATTAATCTTTTCTAATGTCTTTTTACGTTGTCGTCTAGGTATTTCATTGTGTAATAATTCTACAGGTAATTGTTTATTTGTTAATTCATTTACCTGATTTTCCATCAAGGCGACTAAAGGAGAAATGACAAGCGTTAAACCTTTTTTGATTAAAGCAGGAAGTTGAAAACAGATGGATTTTCCTCCCCCTGTTGGCATGATAATTAACGCATCTTCTCCTTTTAATAAACAAGTGATAATCTCTTTCTGTGGGGGTCTAAATTCTTGATAACCCCATGTTTTTTTAAAGGTATGATAAATATCTAAATACAAATCCTGCTCAAAAGTCATTATTCTCTACCACAATCAAATGCAGTTATATCAGACATTATATACAACTGAGCGGGTGTATATTAATAGTTTATGATACCTTTTTCCTTCTCCCTGTACCTTCTCGGTTCCTCTTGCTTGTCTAAATCAATAATGTTTCTTAACCGAGCAGTATGGGAGATGATATAATATAATATAAGGTGAGAAGAGAATGTTAACTAATATTTACAAAACGATGAACCAATTTAGTACAGAAGATGGTCCACGTTGGACTCAAGAAGCGCAAAAAAAACTAAAAAATATTCCCTTTTTTGTGAGAACCCAAGCAAGACAAAGGATAGAGCAATTAGCAAGGGCAGCAGATTCTGAAGAGGTGACAGTAGAAATGGTTGAGCAAGCGCGTTTGGAATTTGGTCAATAATTGCTTTAACAGAAACATCGAAACAAGTCCCCACCTAAAAATATTGTCAGAGACATCTACATTTTAGGTGGGGACAGGTAATAAACAAATAGTGTTTCAAGAATTACTAATCAAGATTAACTTCCGTAGGAACCTCTGTGGAAGTTTCTGATGATTGTTGTGCTTCGAGGGCCCGCATTTGTGCTTCTCTAAATGATCTGGCCGCTTCAGAAAGGTTATTCATGGTATCTTCAGCAAATTCACCCCCATTACGACTGCGTTGTAAGTTGGCACGGTGCATTAAACCTAAAGGGTTCATAAAATCACCTAATTCTCCATTAGGGTTTCTTTCGTTGCTTTGATAGGGAGCTTTATCTACTTGATCAATAGACTGTGCGAGGGTTACCGGTGCAACTCCCAAGATGCTTCCCACTAAGGTTAAAACCACTGCTAACTTTTTAGCCATTAATTGCTTAAACATGATAACTATTGCCTTGTGTTATGATCGGTTTGCCATAAAGACCCTTTAGGCAGATGAATCTTTAGGGTCAATGTTAACGATAATAATAATCGATCTTATATTAACGCAGGAAAAAATTTTTGTATTGAACGAAAAGCATTAAGGGAGAGTTAAAATTTCTACCCCTGCTTCAGTAACGGCTATGGTATGTTCAAACTGTGCTGATAGTTTGCCGTCTTTGGTTACTGCTGTCCAACCGTCTTTTAAAATTACGGCTTCCCAGGTTCCTTCATTAATCATGGGTTCAATCGTAAATACCATCCCTGGACGCAATTTTTTTCCTTTACCTCGTTTCCCATAATGGGGGACTTGCGGTGCAGTATGAAAGACATTACTCACACCATGACCAACAAAATCTCTGACTACTGAAAACCCTTGCGGTTCGGCACATTCTTGGATAGCTGCCCCAATATCGCCAATTCTTGACCCTGGTTTAACGGTTTTAATAGCTTCGATTAAACATTTTTCTGTGATTTCGACTAATCTTTTGGCTAAAGGGGAGGGGGTTCCTACAAAAAAAGTTTTTGAGGTATCCCCATGATAACCATCTAAAATGGGGGTAACATCAATGTTAATAATATCCCCCTCTTTGAGGATTTGTTGAGCATTGGGAATACCATGACAAACGACGTGATTGACGCTGGTACAAATTGATTTAGGAAAGCCATGATATCCTAAAGGTGCGCTGATTGCTCCTTGTGATTGAGTCCATTTTTCGGCTTCGTCGTTCAGTTCTAAGGTGCTGATTCCAGGTTTAACCATTGGTGCGAGATGGTCTAATAGTTCTGCCGCTAAACGTCCAGCACGACGCATTTTTTCAATTTCTCGTTTCGATAATAGGGTAATGGTTTCTCCCATGTTTTTTAGATGCAATTAAATAGTCTTGATTTCTTTTCCATGATACCAAATTTCTGACCGAAAAAAAGGGTTCCAAGCCTCCTCTTTCAAGGGGATGAAAAGAAGAATTTTCGTTGTTTCAAGCCTCCAACTTGAGGTGGAGGTAATTCTACATTCTACATTCTACATTCTGATTGACTCATGGTTTTTAGCAAGAGAAAGATTCTAGCGGTTAACTATTCAAATAAATTAAGGGGAAAATGTCCGTAAGTTCCCACTAATTTATGGTCGTCGGATTGACAAGAAATTAATACCCCTCGATAACTTCCTGTATAATTATCGACATAATAGGACATGGTTTCTGTATTGAATTTAATATAGACGGGATGACCAGTAGGAAGAGTCCTTTTGGTGTCTAAATCACCTAAAAATCCTAATGCTTTGAGATAACTTTTTAAAGTTTTAACTCCTTGTTGAAAGTTGTCGGCACAAATGCCAATATTTTCGCTGTCACATAACTCAGAGACTAATTGAATCGCTTGACGTAGCTTATGTTTATCTGCTTCAAAATCCACAATTTTAATTTGAAGACAACTATAATCTTTCAGGACTTTTAAAGCCTCATCAACGTTTAGATTATCATTGGTTTGAGTCATGATGAGTTGGTTTAATGAGTGGGTTAAGGAGAGGATCACGAATCCTTAAGGGGCGATCGCTTTGACAGCACTTTTCAATTGGATAGACATTTTTGACAAGGGGACGTTGGAGACTAGGAGACTTGTAAACATGATTTATGTCCCATCACTCCGTCATCCCTAGCTAGAAATAATTCCTACTCAACTGAAAAACCCTATGAGGGAATCCCCAAAATTAGGTTTCATGATCCATGCTACGATCGTCACGGTCATTGTCGAATGAACTGCCAATGTTTTTAAGATTTGTCGTGAACGGTTATCATTAAAGATGATGAGTTGTGGGATAATTTATGGGTGAAGCTAAACGCCGCAAAACAGCTTTAGGAGATCAGTATGGTCAGGAGGAAAGGATTTTGCCTTGGCTTCCCATTTCCAAATCTCAAGCGGATGCTTTCTATCAATGGACAACGCGAGGGGCTTGGATCGGGATTGGTATAATGGTGGCTATCTGGGTAACAGTGCGTTTTGTCGGTCCTGCCTTTGGTTGGTGGGATATTCAGTAAATTAGAAAGTATGACGATTTGTGTCGACATACTTGACAACTTGTGGAAAAAAGGCAAGAAAATCTGTTTCTAACCCTTGATAGTTGGCTTGTAAATCCTGGTGGGCGATCGCACAGTTATTGGCTCGTTTAATGCGTTTGCCTAATCGTTTACAGGTCTGTTGGATTCCTTCTATTTGGCCATAGGAAACTAACCAGTTTTCTAGGATGATTCTGGGTAAAACTAACTGGAGTTTTTTCGGTAGTAAATGATGACTTTTTTGTAAAGTAACATAAATCTTATCAGCAAAGGTTTCTAATTTTTCTGAAGAGAATAAGTGCCAATGATTGGCTAAAAAGTGATCATAAAAAACATCGATGAGGATGGGAGAAAAACGACCTTGTGATTTATAAATACGTTGTTTACTTTGTTTAAAAATTTTGTGCTTATCGGTAAAACAGTCAACTTGATAATGGGTTCTAATCCCTTTAATAATTGCCTCATTATAAGAAGATTTTTTGATATCAATTTCCCCTTTCACAAAATCCCCTAATAAGTTACCGATACGAGATTCTGGGGTATTTTCTGCTAACAGTAAATGGGCGAGGTAGTTCATTGAAAAAGCTCAGTAAGGGCTTAAGATTATTAAGCCCGTATAAGGATAAGAAAGAGAAAATTTATCTTAATTTTTACGCAAGACAGCGAACCATAAACCAGCGACTCCTGCGGTAATTAATAAACTTTGCAAGGGAGACATGGAAGTAGAACTATAATGTAAATCTTGTTTAGATTCATAACTAATATTCTCAAAATCTACCCCTTCCTCAGTCACAGGAACAATAATAACTTCTCCGTGACCTTCATCAATAATTTGGACTTCCCAGTCCCCAGGAATAGAGGGATCAGGAAGAAAAGAAAAACGTCCTTCTTCATCGGTTCTTGTTTCTAACCAAGGTTCTTCTAAATCATTGGGAGCATAGACATAAACTTCAGCATTTTTAGCTGCTTCATCGGTGCTATAAGTGCTTTGAAAATCTAAGGTATCGTTTAATAAATAATTAGTAAACATGGTATGGGCCAAGGTATGAGAAGGCATAGCCATAACCCCTAACAAAACAGGTAAAGCCAGAATTATCTTTTTCATAGCAATCAGACTCCTCATTGAATTCGGAATTTAAGCATGATTATAACAACTCTCCGTCTGGATTTAAGAAATATGTCAAAAACATAACCTGTTATAACCTGTTATATAAATCTGGCTCTTCTATTGCGCAACAGTAAGAGTTAATTTTTGCTGAGATAATCTCGATTCTGGATACCATAACCTGTTATAACCTGTTATATAAATCTGGCTCTTCTATTGCGCAACAGTAAGGGTTAATTTTTGCTGAGACAATCTCGATTCTCAATGTTATCCCTTAGATGCGAACATTTGTATTCTATTGCGCAACAGTAAGATTGAGGTATGTACACAGAGGAAAACTGCTAAATTAGATGAGTGTCATTATCCCTTTGCAAAATAACAAATGATTCGTGTTCTTTCTTCCCTTAAGCTTCCTTGGCAAAAACAGCTTAAAAATATTACATTAGGAACTTTAGCAGCGATTATGACTGCTTATCCTGTTTTAGCCAGTCAAAGATTAATTTTTATCTATCCTCCCATTAATTTATCTTTAGGGATCGATTCTTTAGAACTGTTTGCAACAGAAGGCGTTATTAACAAGGAATTAGCCTATTATATGGACTTAGCGGGGGTTGGGGAGGCAGAAAAAGAAGCCTTTCGAGAAGCGTTACTCAAAAGAGCAGACCTTGATCCGGTACAACTCTCCCGTTTCTTCAATAGTCCTATGGGAGAAGAACTTTTAAGCCGAGTAGGTCACTTATTATCCATTCAAGGAGGAAGAAACGGGAAATACGCCCTGAGAGGAGCAATAGTACAAGCTGCTTTTGACCAAAAAGAGGGATTGACCTTACTCAACTTTCTGCGTCATCTAGCCGTTAATATGCAGTTTAACCTCGAAGAAGTTCTTAGAGCAGCGACTTACTTAGAACTGTTAGGACAGGGAACTAATGCCATTGTGGCCGAAATGAAAAGCATCGCAGCCGAAACTGCACAACAAGAAAGTGTCCCTGACTTTGCTACCCTGCGAGACATCCGACAACGAGGAGACTATGGGGTTGCCCCAACTCGTAAGGTGAGGTTATTTGATGAGAGTCGTCAACGAGAATTTGATGTGTTGTTAGTGCAACCACAAACATGGCGAGAGGGAAAAACCCCTGTTATTATTTTCTCTCATGGGTTAGCATCTCGTCCCGAAGATTTTGAAGATGATGCGAAACAGTTAGCTTCCTATGGTTATCTGGTGGCGTTACCTCAACACCCAGGTAGTGATTTTAACCAGCTTCAAGAAATGTTACAAGGCTTTTCGAGAGAGATTGTGAAAGTGGATGAGTTTATTAATCGTCCCTTAGATGTTAGTTTTGTGATTGATGAGTTAGAAAGAGTCAATGGGAGAGAGTTTGGCGGACGTTTAGACCTGAATAATGTGGGAGTCATGGGTCATTCTTTTGGGGGATATACAGCTTTAGCGGTGGCAGGGGCAACCCTTGATTTTGAAACTTTAGAAACCAGTTGTGGGCGAAGACTTTGGGGGCCGAATCTTTCTTTATTATTGCAATGTCGGGCTTTAGAATTGCCTCGCACAGATTATAATTTTCGTGATCGAAGAGTCACCTCTACCCTAGTTATCAATCCTGTAACTAGCGCAGTGTTTGGCCCAAATGGACTCTCTAACATAAGGATTCCCGTTATGTTAGCGGCCGGAAGTAGTGATCCGGCAACTCCTGCAGCCATTGAACAATTACAAGCTTTTGTTTGGATTAATACAGATGATAAATATTTTGCTTTAGTGGAAGGACAAGCCCATGTTAACTTTTCTAAGTTAGATGCACAAATGAAAGCAGTCTTAGATTCTTTGCCCGATTTAACCATTCCTAATCAAAAAGTAATTGATACTTATGGTAATGCTTTTTTAGTGGCTTTTGCTGAGGTTTATACGGCGAAAAATGAGCAGTTTATTCCTTATTTATCCTCCAGTTATGCCAAGTATATTAGTAAAGGGCCTAACTATCTTCACCTCGTACAAGATGAGGCAGAAGTCCCTTTAAGTCAACTCTTTAATAGCAGAAAAACGAGGAGAACTCCTGCTATTTATCCTCGCAATAATGTTCCTAATAATGAGTAAAATCAAAAGAGACTAAACTGTTAAATGCTTATACTAAATGCCTTTTTCTTCTTGCAATTTTTATCGTTTTCTTGATCATTGAATAATCCCCTGATCTGAAATATAATACCAAATCCGCTCTTATTAAGTAGTCGGAAATAAATACAGCGAACTGTCTTAAGAAATGTAAATGACTGGATAAACCCTCCGCCTCTGCTTCCTCTGCCCCCTCTGCCCCCCTGGTTAACCAACACAAGTAACGTTTATTTTTGTCCAGGTACTTACCCCCCCTTATCTCCTTATCTTAAGTTCCTAAATTTAGGTGGACATTTTCAGGTTTCTAGGGAAAACTAACAGTTAAATTGCTACCTAAGTAGTCGGACATCAATCAACAGCACTATGTTAAAAAATGTAACCTCTGTTAATTCCTCCTGACTCCCCCCCTCACAGTTAACTTTAAATATGTCCGACTACTTAGATCAAGCTAAGACACTTCTCTTAATTGGTTATGTCTTCTGATAATTTAATTACCCTTGATTATTCCCAGGATTGTCAACCGACAACAGAATTAGTAACAAAAGCTTTATCTCATTTTCCCGTACTTACTAGCAAGAATATAGACTGGGATGGGATGTATCTAGCATACGACCGCATTATGCAGCCGGGTGAAACACTCGAACTTGTCACTCCACAATATAGCGTTTTGATCTTCACTGAAACCCCAGAGTTAGTCATCTCTCGTCGTAGGATTGCAGGAGAAATGCAAAAAGAGGAAATCCAGGTAGCAGATGTAGTTATCATTCCTGCCAACGCTCCTCATCAAGTCCAGTGGGAAAATGCTGGTTCGTGGATTATGTTGGGATTTGAGCCAAGAGTATTCGAGGGAGCTTTATACGAGACAGTAGACTTCGATAATATTGACATTACGACTCATTTTGCCCAAAACGATCCTCTAATCTATCAACTAGGTTTACAACTCAAGAGGGAAGTAGAAACAGGTGGTTTGGGAGGGCGTTTATATGCCGATGCGATCGCCAATCTCATGGCAGTACATCTATTTAATAACTACGCTACAACCAAACCTCAAATCAAAAGCTATAACAATGGTTTAGCCCACTACAAACTAAAACAAGTCTTGGAATACATAGACGCACATTTGGATAAATCTTTGAGTTTAGAGGAATTAGCCCAACTCACCCAAATGAGTCCTGGTTACTTTTCTCGTCTGTTTAAACAATCCACTGGGTACACACCCCATCAATATTTGATTCGTCGTCGCGTCAAGCAAGCCAAGGAATTATTACGTCAAAGAAACTTAAGTATTGCTGATATCGCTTATCAAGTCGGCTTTGCCAATCAGGGACATCTTAATTATCATTTTAAGAAGTTGACGGGGGTGACTCCGAAAACCTTACAGAGAGGCAATTAACGAAGTCAGAAGTCAGAAGTTCCTCACTGCGTAGGGCGCGCTAAGTAGTCGGACATAAATAAAGCGCACTGTCTTAAGAAATGTAAATGATTGGATAACCCCTCCTCCTCTGCTTCCTCTACCCCCTCTGCTCCCCCTGCTTAAGCAACACAAGTAACGTTTATTTTTGTCCAGGTACTTATCGCACAGAAGTTGTTTTTGAAACGGAGCATAAATCTCCGTTTCAAAAACGGTGGGTTCCTTAAAAGGCGGGGTTTTAGACCCAATTATTTTCGATAATAAAACTCAAACTCTTTTAAGATTTCATCATTTGAGGTTGATGGTTGATAGGTTGATAAGTACGTTATCAGATCCTATAAAAAATCGTCGGAATTTGTAAGACTATGACTCCATAAATTTCCGATACTCAAGACATGAAGTCAACTATATAGGTGAAGAGAATGAAGTATCAGAATCAAAACAGCCAACAAACTCTTAGAATTGGTTTAGCAGAATACTATGCAGCCAACCCTACGTTAGATCGTTTTGCAGACAACGATCGCCGTATCATCGCTCAAGCATTTAAGGCACATGATGTCGTTCATGTTATTACAGGAATGGACATTTCTCCAGAATCGGAGGTGATCTTAGATACCTGGCAGTTTTGGGCAACTTATCCTGGTAAAGATTTCTGGGATTCCATACGAGTGACTAAAGAAATATTGGGCGATCGCGAATTCAATCAACGTATTAAAGAGATTCTTACCGCTAGTTCGTACTTAGACTGGTTGTGGTGGATGTGGCGGTGCTTTATTCCCTGTTGTCAGGCGATTAGTTATTCTTTGCAGATGTCTAAGAAATGGCACACTTACGATTTTCAGCAATATTTAGATGTTCCCCTATCTACTATTCGTGAAGAATACAACATCAAAGTAATGCAGCAAGGAGCGACTTCTCTAATTTCTCCTGTAGTCGTTAGTTATTAATTCGAGGTTGTTTGGGCATTTTCATGTTCAGGCTCAAATATAGTTCGATCCGCAATTTTGAATAGGTAAAGAGGTTACAAAATGGTTAATCCTTCTCATGACAATATACTCACAGTAACAACAAACCTTGATGAAAATGATGGAGGGTTTGGAGGCAGTGGTTTATCCTTAAGGGACGCTCTAATTTATGCACATAACAACAATCAGCATAGCTTCCGAATACAGTTACAAGCAGGTGCTACTTACAATTTAACTCAAGAAGGGAGTAGAGAACAATTTGGCTTAACGGGAGACTTAGACATTTTTGGCAATCGTAATATTACCATTGAAACAATTAATGGTGATGAAAAAGCCATTATTAATGCCGGTACATTAATTGATAAAGACAGTGTTTTTCATGTTCGGCAAGGTTCCACTTTAACTTTAGACAATATTACAGTCACAGGGGGTCAACAAGTTGATTCCTTGGGATTAGATGGGAAAGGGGGTGGAATTTTCATTAGTGGAGAAAGTTCCGTCACCCTCATAGATAGCTTACTTACCCAGAATACAGCCGTATATGGTGGTGGAGTTGCTATTTCTTCAGGAAATTTACAGTTAGAAAATAGTAGCATTAGTGGCAATACTGCCCTAGAAGATGGGGGCGGAATTTATGCAAAAGAAGAAGGGTTGAGGGAAATCACTCTTGATTTCGACCATAGTGCTATTTCTGACAACACCGCCAATGGTGAAGGAGGTGGTATCTATAGTCAGGGAGGAGTGGTTATTGACATTCAGGCAGGAAGTTTTGAGAACAATACATCAACAGGAGGTTTCTTCGCTGGAGGAGGGGCTATTTTTGCTCAAGGAGAAAATAGCGATCGCGCTCAAGTAACCATCTCTGATAACAGTCTTTTTCAAGAAAATGTAGCCGATAATGCCAACCTAGGTGGCGGAGCAATTTATGGAGAGATAGCTGACATTATCATTAACCAAGCCAGATTTGTTGATAATCGTCTCACTGGGGATAAGAAGGCTAGTGGAGCAGCCATTTATGCCACTGATTATAGTGACTTAAATATTAATGAGGCATTATTTGATACGAATATCAATGAAACCCCTTCAGGATCTGGGGGGGCGATCGTGGCAAATAATCAAACAAATGCCACCATTACCTACAGTTTATTTTCTCGAAATTTAGCCGACTATGGTGGTGCGGTTTCGACTCGTGGCAATGTCGAGATAAACAACGTTCTTTTTCAGCAAAATCAAGCAAGAGTGTTCGGTGGGGCCGCTAGTATTAATCTTGGGGGAGACAATAATAGTCCTCATACCGCTACCATTCTTAACAGTGACTTTGTCCAGAATAAAAGTCAAGGAAATGGAGGAGCCGTTCGATTAAGAGGCAGTAAGGATAATCGCTCCGAGTGGCAAACCGTTAACTTTATTAACAACGAAGCGACCGGTACCAATAATGTTGCACAAACAGAAGGACACGGTGGAGCGATTGCTGTTTATGGTGGGGATCATCATTTAGAAGATGTCACTATCTCAGACAATATAGCCAAAGAAAAAGGAGGCGGTATTTATTTTGAAGCTTTTAATAATGCCACCAGTATCGATATCAGCAAGTCCGAGATTTCTAGGAACCAAGGTGAAGATGGAGGAGGAATTTATGGACAATCTAATAGAGAAAATTCTGCTGATCTGACTTTTGAGCAGGTTAATCTCAAACATAACACGGCCGAACATATTGGAGGAGGAGTCAGACTGATTGACGGGATTGATGTTCTGATTAAAGAGAGTCAAGTGGTCAATAATATGGCTGGAATTGGTGGAGGAGGCGGTTCTTTTGAGGGGGTTACCCTTGATGTGCTTAAGTCTCAGTTTCTCCATAATCAAGCTAACCACGAAGGGGGTGGGATTCGGATGTCTGCACCCCGCTTTCTCTTAGCTAACAAGTCTCCTGGTGTCTTAAATTTAGCCCATTCCCTTATTAGTGGTAATACAACCCGTTTCGGGAAAGGGGGAGGACTTCTTTTAGATCCTAGTACAGAGTCTCAAATTAGCAATAGTGTTATTACCCGTAATTCAGCCGCTATTAATGGAGCGGCCCTTTATGTTGCTGCTTCTTTTGAGTTGCTTCCGGCAGCTAAAGTAGACTTATTGGGTAATACGATTGCTTATAATGTTGCTCATAGTAATAATAATGGCACGGAAAACATATCGGTTTATGTTGCACCGGGGAATCCTAATGCTATGCGAATTCCTACTGAGGATGGAGAATTAAGAGCTTACAATAATATTTTTGCTCATACCGTTATCGGAGAGGAAAATAATCCAACGGGTTTTGATTTAGGAGGGGCAATTCCTGTTGCGCTCGAAAATAATTTGATCCAAAATCCTCAATCTGTTTTAGGATTAAGCACTAGCAATATTGTCGGGGTTGATCCCCTTTTCCAGGAGACAAATGAAGATGGAGTTTATGCTTTAACTTCTAGTAGTGTTGCTATTAATACAG
Source organism: Crocosphaera sp. (assembly GCA_051439445.1). Taxonomy (GTDB): domain Bacteria; phylum Cyanobacteriota; class Cyanobacteriia; order Cyanobacteriales; family Microcystaceae; genus Crocosphaera. The sequence continues at coordinate 39,897 of JBFRWG010000178.1, read as the reverse complement.
GAGATGAAAGTTTTCTTCCTCCTGATACATGGGATCTTGATAATGATGGTGATACCTTAGAATTGATCGAATTAGATTATTTACTGAATCCTCGGGTTATTGGTGATTTTTTAGATTTGGGTGCGTTGGAATTTCAAACTGTCAATAATTCTCCAACCGACCTAGTTTTAAATAATACCAATATTGATAAAAATCAACCCATTAACACGACAGTCGGAACTTTTACAACCAGTGATCCCGATATAGGAGAAACCTTTACCTACAATTTAGTAACAGGAGAAGGAGACACCCATAATAACCTATTTACTATTATTGGTAACAGTCTCAAAACCAACACCATCTTTAACTATGAAAGCCAAAATAGTTATAGTATTCGGGTACAAACCACAGATTCAGATCACAATATCTATTCCGAAGCATTCACTATTAATGTCAATGATTTGATAGACGAACTAATGATTAATATTAATGGAGCCACCGTTAATAACTCTTTAGAACGTTATGGAGATGATTCAGTATTTAATGGTAATCGTCTTCCTCAAGATACTGATGATGCTGTGATTACCTATTTAGATAATGGTAATGAAGTTAAACTGGAAAATAATGCTTGGAAACGGTTGCATTTAGGGAACTATACTGTTACTGAAAATACTGTTTTAAGCTTTGAGTTTCTCAGTACAGATGAAGGCGAAATTAATGGCATCGGACTAGATAATGATGATAACATTTTTGATGACCCCAATACAGCCAATGATGAAAGTCAACAACTTTTCCAACTCTACGGAAGTCAATCCTTTGGAGAACAAGCCTTTAATAACTATAATGAGGGAGATGGCTGGAAAACTTATACTATTGATGTCGGTAATTACTATACAGGAGACTATCAATATTTAGTCTTCTCCAACGACCAAGATGGTAACAATAATCAAGGCAGTTCTTCGCAATTCCGTAACATCTTTTTAGAAGAGGTTACACCACCCCCAACAACAGAACAACTAACCGTAACAGTGAACGGAATGATTGTTAGTAATGTCTTAGAACGTTACGGGGATGCTTCAGTATTTAATGGTAATCCTGTCCCTCAAGATACTGATGAGGCACTGGTTACCTATTTGAATAATGGAAACGAGGTTCAACTGGAGAATAATACCTGGAAGTCTTTAGATATCACTGGTTATACTGTTACTGACAACACTAGCCTCAGTTTCCAATTCCGTAGTGATGAAGAAGCTGAAATACAAGGTATTGGCTTTGATAATGACGATGATCTATTCAACAATACCAACACCATCTTTCAACTCTACGGCACTCAAACCTTTGCTAATCAAGCTTTCAATGATTACGAAGGCTTAAACGATGTCCAAGCTGTTGATGGCTGGAAAGACTATAGCATCAACCTTGGTCAATATTTCACTGGGGAGTACGATCGCTTGGTGTTCGTCAACGATAATGACACTGTTGATAACCTAGGTGGTGCAGCGCAGTTCCGTAACATTGTTCTCTCTGAGATAGGGTCGTTCTGAGGGGGTTGAGCGATCGCTGTGTTAATTTTACGGAATGTTGGCAGAAGTCCCCACCTATAAATTCTAAAAGAATATCAATATTTGAGGTGGGGATGAATGCCAACCGATCAATAAACTGCGAAGCATCCATTTTTTCTTGTTTTGTGCTACAATAATTATAGGTTGCGACCCATCTGACCGACAAAAAAGCGACTAAGTGCGGTGTAAAGTATGTACTAGCGGTAAATCGGAGAAAAGACTGCACAAGAATAGAAAAGTCGGCAGCAATAGCATAAGTCCAAAGTGCAATCGCGACAAGAAAACACTTAGCCTTGGTAAGCAGGGTGACTGCCTGGGTCGGCTGTGTAAGACCCAAACAAAACAAGGATTGTGGAGGCAACCGCTAATGAGACGGAAAACTCCGCAGGACTAATAATATCTTCCTCAATCTTAGTTAAGTTGGAAGCCCCAACTATAACAGAGTTAGGTTGGGGTAATTCACTAGTTAAACAATAATTAAATGAGTCATTAAAAAATGGAATGGTTTACATTAATTAAAGGTTCTATCATTGGTGCAATAGTATTATTTTTTTGGAATGGATTAGCTCAAAATGTATTTCCTTGGGGCATCAAAAGCGTAAAAGAAGTAAATGATCAAAAAGATTTAAGTCCAATTGTTCCCGAAGATGACGAACAAGGAATGTTTTATATACGCTCTGAAAAAGTAGTCATGTTTTTAGCAGCGAAACCAAGCGATTATTACTCGATGTCAAAATTTTTGGGATTAGAGTTTGTAACACAATGGCTAGTATCACTCATTCTTACAGCAATTCTGTTAATTATTCCTGCTTCATCACTAGAGTTTAAGCTAACAATCGTTACTTTAATTTGTTTAATATCTATTGTTGCCGTTGATTTACAATATTGGAATTGGTGGGGTTTTTCTGGACTTTACACTATTGGATTATCTTTTAATCGGCTTATAGGATTTTTGCTGGCTAGTGGAATTTTAATCTTTTTGGGGTTTTAATAGGTTCTCTTACCAAGATCAGCTAAAGCGGTGAAAAGTTGAGCTAGAGAGCTTTTTCCTTGTTCCTGTTCTCTCAAGCCTCAACTTCTCAAAATTTAGGGTAGTTGATTGTCTTTTTCAAGATAACTAGCATACTAACAATTAAAAAGCTTAAGGTAGAGGTTTTTTCTGGAACGGATGCAGTAGCAGTTTCTCGAAAGGTTAATCCACTAAACGAGACAGAATGCTCTTGGCTTTGTTCATCAAAAGTGATGGTGTAGGTGGTAGGATAATAACCTTGTCTAGAATAAGCAAGAGGTAATTTAAGAGAATTTGTCAAATTATTCTTTTCGGTCAACATATTTAAGGAAAATAGCCAATCATAAAGAATTATCTCTTTATTATACGAAGTATAGAGAAAGCCATTTGTCAATCCGAGACCTTGAAATTCAGGGGCAGTGGGGTCAGCCCAAAAGTAACCCACCGTAGGAATCACCTGTACTAAACCAACAGCAGAAGCTGGCACAAAATCTGACGGGATTAAATCTGGTGTCGGAAGTTCAAATACTTTTTCCCAATTCTCAGTCCCTGGTAGGATAGTAAACAATTCTTGTTGAGAAAGAGTAAATAAACTTAAATGGAAATGAGGAGCGTCATAAATTCCCGGATCATGCCCGCGAGGAAACCAAAGAATTTCCATTTCTTGAAAGGGGGCAAAATTTGCTTCTTCTGGCAATGGTAAGAAAAAAGCGTATCTTTCCTCTACTGAGGGAAGATTAATCAATGCTTCTTCAGTAAATACCATCCCCATCTCAGAAGGGATATTTTGCTCGTTGAAGGCAATAAAAGAACGCACTGTTCCTTCTCCCAAAGCTTGGGGTTCTCCATACACAATCTGAGATGCTTTGGCTTCTTGAGATAGGTTGAACAATCCCAAGACAAACCCTAAGCCAATTGTCCATAAATATCTGCTTTTCATAGATTTTAAGGTGATAAGTTTGTTACCAATTATGAGGACCAACAGGATTTTCTCTGGGACGGAACATTTGACTAGCACGTTCTGCCGTATCAACCCAATACCGCGTTAGTATTTTCCGTTCTGATAATTGTAATTCTGGGGGTAAACTCTCCCAATTGTAGTGTACTACTTGAAGTAGGCTGCGACCCCAACCAGCAGGTTCAAGCCACAATCTTCCACCCACATCTGTCTTCCATATTGGTCGGTTTAAAGAAAAATTAAGAGAGGGTAAAAACGACGGCGGTAACTGTCCTGGTTCTATGACCTCATGCACATTCATTGTTATAGAACCACTGGCATCTCCCATAAGTATAGATAATGATTGACCAGGAATAATACTTCCTTGGGTTGAGAGTAGCCAATACTTGAGATTAGCAGAATTAAAAAGACGATCCCAAACTTCATAGACCGAACTTGATAGTTCAATCTGGATATAAGGGCCCACACGCCGCCAAGGCCAACGCCAACTAATTCCTGTCCGTAAATAAGCGGCTAGTTGTTCCAAAATACCGGGCCAGCCGCCTCCATTCCATGTCTGCCAATCCCAAGGGGGATTAAGAGCTTCTTCAGTTACAGTAATACGAGTATAAGAGTTGATTGGCTCTAATTCCCAAGTAACTGAGGTTGCTTGACCAATACCCAACCAGCGCCACATATATTGAAGTTTAGAGCGAGAATCAACGGTTATAGGACGACAGAAAAAAAACTCTCCATCTTCAAAGTCTAGTAAACAATCACTATCTTTATTTTCAATCGAACCATGACAAACAGCTAGCCAAAATTTTAACTTATCTGGATCTGTCAAAGCTGACCATATTTCTTCAACGGTTGCTGGAATCTCAATAGTAGTAACAAGCTTTTCCCAACGATCTCTTACGAGGGTTTTTGCCTTAAGGCAATGTAGACTCGGAAAAATTTTGTTAGATTGTTGTAGATTCGCAAAGCTTTTCGATAAGGTAATATCATCATGAGCTATGTTCAGGTTAGTGGTTGAGTCCATCATACTTTCAGACATATCGTAATTTTTTTGATTAAGGTACTTAGTCGACGCAAAATAGTTAGTGAGTTGTACTCGGAGTGTGCAAAAGACGGGTAAACAAATATTTCATGATTTTTTTGGGGATAGTCGGTAAACCAAAGTCAAGAGGCATGGTTTTAGAAGGCAACTTCCAATCATTTACCTTAAGAGCCTGAGGATGTAAAAGAGGAAAATAAATAGATTCCAAAGTTGGTTCTAGTCCTTGTTGTTGTGCAGCGACAAGGGTTGGAACACTAGCCGGATCTACATTCAAAATATCAACAATTGACCTATCTAAAGCAAATACATTTGCAGATGCTCCCAGCCATCCCAAATGACGAGGTTTGCCATTATTTGGACCATTACCTTCATGTCCTATAATGCCGTCAATAATTGTAAGATTGGGACTAATGGTTTGTGCTGTTTCTACTAGCATTGTTGCAAAATGATTGTTGTCTGAGCCAATATCCATGTGCCATAAGGCCTTGGTCTTACCAGGTACACAGCCAAAAAGATTTTTGACTCCTAAAGTAAGAGTGACTTGAGCGTGAGATTTAACTTTAGGTAAATTGATAATTACATCCGCTTCCATTGCTTCTTGACTGAGCATCAAATGTGCAAATGTTTTGCCTTTACTGGAATAAAGCTTACTATGTAATTCCACGATGGGCAGATCTAGCTCTGCGATTAAAGGTCGATATTCTGAAGCTTTAATCACACCTGCTGCACTATTAAAGGTTGGGCTATCCCCTATGAAGGGTTTTCCACCCAAAGCTTTTACCATTTTCGCAATGCAGTAGACAATTTCTGGACGAGTAATACATTCTTTTCCAGGACGAGAAGCGGTCAGTAAATTAGGTTTTAAGAGAACCCAATCACCTTTATTAACAAAGGTAGATAAACCGCCAAGAGGTAATAAGAGCTTTTCTAAAGATATCTCAAGGATAGATAAGTCATAAGAATCAGCTTCAATCAGGCTCACACAAGGTAAATTCATAGTAAATAGGCATAAGTACCTGAACAAAAATCAATGTTACTTGTTAAGTAGAGCAGAGGGGGCAGAGGAGGCAGAGGGAGTAGGGGAAGAAAGAATATTACGCTACGATGATCAGCGGATTTGGTATAAGTTACGTTTCTTAAGACAGTGCATATTTATGTCCGACCACTTAATTCAAGAGAAAATTGACAAAAGGTGGCTGATGGATGCACTGTGAATCGTAAATTTGTGGTTTGCTAAGTTTGGCTGATCTCCTTAATTTTTAGAGTCAATTAAGAAACAGCCAACATACTTAACCCTGTCAGAGAAGGAACAAAGAAATAGCCTCCTCCTGTAGGAATGACCCAATCTTGGGGAAGATTTACAGGAATTTTGATTACTGTGTCATCGATCTCCACAGGTAATGTCCATTGTCGTTGGCGTTGTTCTCCAGGATTATTATTTTGTCCAACAATGGGATCGTAACCATCACCCGTATCGGGAAAATTAGGATTATTAATCCAATTAGTTGTAATAAATTCAAACTGACGTTCAATTGAAGTTTGATAAGCTAAAAATAATAATCCTCGTTCTTTTTGTCCTGGAGATGCTTCTCCAAAAGGAACGCCTCGACGAAGCAATCGATGAGTTTGTCTAACCGTTTCGTTGTCGCTAAGATTGTGAGTGTCTCTGGGAAAAGCTTTGCGGATATGGGCTGCAGCAGGACAAATAGATTCCTTGCTCTCTCTTATTTTTGGGTCAGATGCTTCATATTTAAAATGATTGTTGATTCCGTGATCACTTCCCATCTGCGGATTATCTTCTTGGGGAGACAGAACAATGGGCGCACCACTATACCAACGTCCCATCAGTTTCGCTGCTAGTGTCTCTGGTGTTAGTGTAGGCAGTGCAGGGCTAAATTTTGTCAAATCTTGGGAAAGAGAGACAAGAAAATCCTTAAAAGAGGAGACATCTTGGCGTAATCTTCTAAAAACCAGATAAGAACCGTTTTTTGCCCAAGATGGCCCTGCTTCTGCATTCGGTGCAGAACTTTGAGAATCGATGGGATTTTGAGTGGGATATCCGAAAATAAATTCTCCAGGCCAGATAAGATCATAACCTGGTTTTCCTTGGGGGCAATTAGCGGAAGTTTCACGTTTAACCAGAAAATCTTTAGGTTCCTGAGAAATACGACCTCGCAAACAAGGCTGAGAAATGCAATCTCGAAAACCAAAATGTTCATGTTCTCGTAATGGAGAAGGTAAGACAGAACCTGGTTGCTCAAATAAAAATCGTAGTCCTGATTCTCTGGTTAAATCAAGGGTTTGTACGGCTTTTTGTAGTTCGTCTTGTTCATCACTAGCGACAATTAACATCAAGTCGGGGATATTTAGAGGACTTCCGATCACCCAATTATGACAATTTCCTTCAGCATTACGATCAATGGGATCACCTAAAAGACGAGACCGATGGTGGAGTCCTTCCTTAAAGGCAAAATCTTGGAATAAATCGGCATCCTTTGTCAGTTTTCTCAGCCCACTAAAAGTAAAAGCAAGGTTAATCCATGTTTCTTGAATAGAAGAAACAGACGTGGCTGACTTTTGGCGTTTAGCATTCAATACCGTTTCCATGGTAGTAAGACGAGACTGTATTTTCAGAAGCCAATGTCTAACCGTTGTGATTTTTTCAATCTCAAAAAATAGTAGGGTCTGGTAATTTTTTTGAGATTCTGGCAAGATGTGTCCTTGAATCTCTTTGATGTCTAATACAGGTTCTTGCTGAGAAGTATAATGATCATTTCCCTCACAAGAGGTAGCTAAAACATTTTTGACTTCTGAAAACATAAGTTTTTTTACTCACCTGGCAAAAAGCCGATAACATTAACGAAAAATTATTGTTTGATGTTGACTGAGATTAGTTCTTTAACTGGAGCATTTTTCAAATTTAATCCTTCCATCTTAGATTTAACTTGAAGATGATAAATCAGACGTTGTGAATCCACCAGTCCTATTTGTTGCATCATTCCCATATAGTCTCCATTTTGCCAGCTTTCAACTATTTTGCCGTCCATAACTCGATAAATATCAGTTTTGATCACTGATATCGCTTTATTCGTCGGCTCAATGCCCATTAATTTTCCCCGATGTGTACCTGTCAAGGTAGAAACAACGGTTACCTTATCTCCTTCAGCAATCATCGTTTTAATCTTCACCTGAAAGTCAGGAAAGGCTGTCATCAGTAAAGACAATGTCAATCCTTGTTTATAGTGATCGATGGCCTCAGCAGATACTAAGGTGTCTATTGCTGCTAAACTTCTTTTATTGAAAATCTCTTCAATAAACTGGGAGACAACAGCTTTGTTATCCTTTAAAGACATGACAAATTCCTCCTTAAGTCGTTATTGTTCTGTGATGAATTAAAAATCAGGAATCACTGGTTGATTCAGATACGGGAAGTATGCCAAGAAGTTGCATAACATTTAATTCATTGCCACATCCCCAATGTTCGACCATCTTATCTCCTACAACTCGAAATGTGTCAATCCGTTGACCTGTAATTTCTCTTCCGGTAGCAGATAAACCGAGAAAATCGTTGTTATGAGTTCCTTTCCACCTACCACGAAAGACAACTAAATCTCCTTCAGCAATTTCGTCTTCAATCACATATTGAAAATCAGGGAAAGCAGAAAGAAAAAGTTGCAAAACGGGTTTAAATCCTTCCAGCACCGGTCCTTGTCCAGGAAAAGGAGTCCAATCTACATAATTAGCTGTTTTTAATTGATCCACAGCCGCCATATTTTTGCCATTAAATACTTGTTCTACCCAACGACGAACAACGGTTTTGTTGGCTTCTAAGTCAGTTTGTGACATACAATTCTCCTTGCAAAGTTTGTGTTTCTAAGTTGATAGTTTTTTGAGCGTTTTGCAAAGTTTTAATCCATATTTTACAAAATCCCTTGCGTTGCTCTAATTGATAGTCACTATCTAGACTAATTTCTTCCCAATTACTATGATTAATAACCAGCATTGTTTGATGGTTATAGGGAACCAGTTTCAAGAAACAATGGGTCGGGTTTAACCAATTAGAATGGAAGAGATGAAAACTAAGTTGAGTTCTGGTCTGCCATACAGGCTCAATAACTTGACAGGAAGCGAGTGGACTTTGATGGGTCAAAGTTAAGTGATGATTTGTGTCGATTTCCGTTGGCGTTAGGGGAAGCCACTGAACTTGTTTTTCAGGAGAAAATAGAATCGCCAATGCAGTTTTGGGATCACAAGCTAATTCAATACTCCCATCAATCTCCCGCCTCCAGTCATAACGAGTTGATTGATTAGTTTTCAAAAACTGAGCCAATCGTTCACTAAAATCAATCCATCCCTTTTGTAACTCTAAAGTCTCTTCAAGAGAACGGTTCGCTTGGGTGTCAGTTACACTCACTAACGTTTCATTCCCTTGGGGAATAATTTGCCAAACAATATGTGCAAGAGGACTGATTCCTAAAAATCTCCAGTCATACTCTAGACAAAAGGGAAAAGGACTATTGATATTGGTTACTTCAAAAAAATCACCATCTCCAAAGTCAAAGCGATTATGGCCCTGAGAACAAAGATTAAGAGAAGTTGTCGACTCAGCAAACCACTGAGCTAATCTTGATGGCTCTGTCAATGCTTGCCAGACAGTTATCTCCGGCAGATTAGTAACAAACGTCACAACCACTGTACTTGGATTGTCCGTTGATATAGCTTTTGCCTCGAATAACTTCAACATCTCTAACCTCTCTAACTTATTTGTGAAGTTTTAACCAATTTCTTAGTTAACAACCGGCTCATCGTTTAAAATCCTTTGAATTTCAACTTCTTTAATGTAATTACCCATAGCAAAATGCAGACTTGTTAAATAGGCGACTGGGTTGGCGTCAGGATTATTGATATCGAATAAAGGAAGTATCTGATAGATGCGACCTTCTCCTGGATTGCCAGACGGTGGAATCATTTGTACGTTATCGATGGTCAATTCAATGGGTTCTTTGTTAAAAAATGTCAGTCCCAAGTTGGGAACATTAAAATAAGCTCCCACTGCCATACGACAAGCTTTTGCCGGTTGTACAGATTCCATATCACGAAAAGGCGTTCTCAGTTGTCCTGCTGAAAGAAAATCTGGATTAAGGGTGACGACAATGGGTCCAATATCGGGATGTTCCCCTCGCATACACATATGGATTAGATTGGTAAACACCTCAGCCGTTACCCACTCATCTGTTGTGGGTTTTGAACGAGCAACTCTGACAAAACCTTTGAAATCAACAGTAAACTCGCCGACATTAGGAATCATAAAGGTATCGGTCGAGGTGATTCCTAAATTATCCACTCCTGGAGATGGTGGTGTATAGGGTTCTACGTTTTGCGGGGGATACAAATATTCAATCGTACTCAAATCAATTGAGGGACCCCAAGACAATTTTTTGTTGGTGTTGCGAATTTTGGATACAGTCATAATCTTTGTCCTTGTGGAATTAAGCTCACTAATTGTGGATGAGAAATGGTTTAATTTCTGTGGCTGTTTTGAGAATATCTCGAAACCATTTTTTTTTCTTCTTCAAACTTGCTCATTTACTGCTTCTTTTTACTAGGAGCAAAGAAGAGGAAAAAACGGCCAATCCCAAAATGCTACTCGGTTCTGGAATTGATACAAAAGCATTGGGAGAAGTGACCCTGACTTCGGCAATAGCCGGTCCATCAGGATCATTAAGAGAGACAGCTAAACGAGTTCCCGCATTGGGATCGGGGAAAAAGATGAATGGAAAAGGGGCTTCATCGTCTAAGACGACAATATCTGCTAAAACAGCTTCAGCAAACTCTCCCCTACCGATGATGAGAGTTTCAACGGGTGTGACGACGATTCCATATAAGTTGAAAAACCCTTCTATTTGTTGATCGTTATCTTCAACAATTAAACCCAAACTCGGCTCAAATATACTGGGAAATTCATTTTTTAGAGTCTGTCCCGCTACAAGACGAAACAATCCATCCGCCGACTGAGCATTTAAAGAGAGCATTTGGTGATGTAACGATTCTAATTGTGTGCCATTAAATCCATCTGGGATAGAGGAAATATCAGAATCTTTTACGATACTAGGAACGTCAAATCCTGATGGAATTGGTAGCACACTCATATCATCAACCGTCAATCCACCATCAATAAATGGATCACCTCTAGAGAATAAATATTCTGGGTCAAACATATTCGGAACACTATAAGTTTGTCCTTGATTCGGCCCAGCAATAAATTCTACCTCTAGATTAAAGAAACCGGGAATCATATCAATTCCACCCATCGGTAAAGCAGCCGAACTTATACGGGGTAAAATTAGATTAGGAACAATGATTAAACCAAGTAAATGGGCTAATCTCGATAATTTTAGAGAACAAGCACCTGTTTCTGATTTTTTGGCTTTGGTGGTTTTACGGGAAGTTTCTGTCTGAGTACAAATCATGTTTCTTTAGTTTGACTTTTTGGGTCTTTTTTTGTGCGTTAACGGGAAAGGGATTTCTGATAGATCCCAAATGGGTTCTATAGAAAATAATCGAATGATCACTTGCCATAAAAAGTTTTAGAATTGAGAAATAGTAACAGTTTTTCCAGTTTGACGGAAGAGAAATCAAATTTAAGTCCCTAATTTCTCAATTCTAGTAAAACCGTTACCGAACTCTAAAATGCAATGACCCTCAATCAAAACTGTGACTAAACAGTATTAACTTAACTTATTTGGGTTGAATTAATTGAAAAATATTGCCGTCAGGATCAGCAAAAGATACATTCCACCCACCCCAAAATTGCTGACTTGGTTCTTCTTGAAAGTTAACCCCTTTTTCTTTAAGGGATTGATAATCATTTTGAATATCATCTGTCTCCAGAATGATCCCTGTCCACTGACCAATTCGTTTTGCTATTTGCTCTTGTTCATCTGGGGTTTCACTCATTTTCGGATGAAAAAGAATCAACTCCAAATTGTTATTAGGTAAAGCGATTGTTAACCAACGCACAGTATTGTCTTTATAGGAAATATCGTTAACAACCTTAAAACCTAAATAATCACGATAAAATGTTAATGCTTTTTCCTGATCACTCACAAAAATGGGAATGCTGGCGATGTTTTTGATCATTCCTCTGCACTCCTTCTTTTAATTTGAAGGAATCCAGTGAGAACAAGAAGATCCTGGATGATCAGCAATACCATCCATATTGGTATCTACGTCACCATCAACCGTTGAGTAAACATTACGAGAATTGAGATCAATGTAACCGTCTCCATCCCAGTCATTAAGCTTACCTTTAAAAGTTCCTGCGATAAATACATTTGTCATTGGACCGGCAACAGGATCATGAAGGGTTGAAAGAATTCCATTCCCAGGTTGAATAATCTCTTCAATAGATTTTCCGGCTAATCGTTCTAAGTTGGTATATCCCCATCCTTGGAAACGACCACGAACATAACGAATGGCATCATGTCCTTTAATTTTAAAACGATTGTCTAAGTGCCAACAACCTTGACGAGCAAAACCAATTAACGTGTCTCTTGTTCCTTGAGAAGGATCATCAGCTAAACCAGATGGATAAAAAGGACGTTTAACTTGCGATTCAAAGTAGAAATTTCCTCTGTCTGATTGTGTCCGTTCCGTAAATCCTCTGAAAAGATAATTATCGATATGTAAGCTGCCATCTGAGTGAACTCCTTCAATGGTTTTCGCAATAACCAGTTGCCGTTCACGAGTTTCTACGTTAGGACAAGCATGAGCTTTTCCATAGATGCGAGCTAACCCTTGAGGAGGTAAGGATAATTTTCCCCAGTATTGATTAGAGTTGTCGAGGCGAATATAAAGATCACAGTGAATTAACAAATAGATTGTCTCGTCAAATGTCCGTCCGGGGGTACTACGACAATCGCGCTGATCAAAGACAGGATCGCCTGTTTGTAACTCTGAACTGAATAAATTAGCCCACTCTGCGATTTCGGGATCATCATCATTACCAAATTTTTGCAAAGTTTCAATTGCATGAATTCCCGCCAGTTTTTCGATGGCCCAAAGCGCATCCCAGCGAACTTCACGATTATTGTCGTGTTCAACGATGTAGGCTAATAATTCAATGGCATCGGCTTCGTTGCGATCGGCATATTCATATAACGCTTGTTCTCGCATTGCTGGGTCGGGATTATTGAGGGCCTCTTCTCGCAAAAGTTCACTAGGACGAGAATCTAAACGCATCGCTATTCGATCCAAGGCATATCCAAAGTCACTCGACCAAGCTGCGGGATCACCGACAATATAGCGCGGATCTGTGTGACTAACTGTTGAACGATAAGCCAGTTCTAGGTTATGTTTTTGGTCTTCTTTTAAAGTAGCCAGTGGGACGAAAAGATTATTAAGGGGTTTATGACGGGGTTGTCCCTCAGTGCTTGGCTCGGTTAAATTTTGTCTGAGTTTTAATTTGTTACAAAGATCGATAGCCATTCTTTGATATGCCTCCTTTGCATTGTTGACTTAGATTCTAATTCAATATTTTTTTAAATACTTCTCTAAAATTGCGAATTGTCTTTACGAAAACAACTTCATAAAACTTAACTAAAAAATAAAGAAATCATGATTATTATCTGGTTAGACGCTTTGTTTAAAGTAGTCTTTTTGTCAACGAAACCTGTCAAACTTTATTACGACTTGTTTCCTGTTTTTCCCTTACTAGAGACAGCAGAAACGGCTGCAAAGCATCGCCGATCTACTTAACTTTTTTCTCTTAATACAACTTAACATAGCGAGGAAGAGGAATAACCTTTTTACTTTTCGCTCAAAATTTGTTTTTACAAGTTAATACACTCTTTTTTGAAATATGTTACTTGCTAATTTATCTGTCGAAACAAACTCACAAAAAAGCTCTTTAGAATCTCATCTGCCATCTATAGAAAGAGTTATTCTGTCTATGTATAAGCATTTAGATGAGCCACTATCTTTATCAGAACTAGCAGAAATTGCACAACTTAGTCCTTATCATTTCAATCGTATATTTAGAAAAATAACCGGAACTCCTCCTTTACAGTTTTTATATAGAGTACGGATAAATTCTGCTAAACAACTGCTCCTGACAACGGAATTAAGTATAACTGATATATGTTACGAGACTGGTTACAATAGCATTGGTTCTTTTACTACTCGCTTTACTAACCTTGTTGGTTTATCACCCAAGCGTTTTCGTCATTTGGCAACATCAATTACCCCTTCTCGTTTTTATGATTGGTGTACTCAATTAAAAACTCAATCCGATATTATTCCTATTAAGATGTCTTTAGCCGGGAAAGTTCACGATCCTGAAAATAAAGCTAGGATGATTTTTGTTGGTTTGTTTAAGGAAAAAATCCCCAAAAATAAGCCGATTAAATGTAATATTTTAATGTCTCCTGGATGGTATCGAATGACCGATGTCGAAGATGGTAAATATTATATATGTGCAGTGGCATTTACAGGAAAAGAGCCTTTATCATTTCTCTTAAATCGGAATGTTCTTACAGAAGTAATTGGCCCTATATCAGTTCAAAACGGTCGAGTTGAAGAGAGTAAAGATTTAATTCTTCGTTCTCTACATCTTTTCGATCCTCCCTTATTAATTGCGTTACCGATTTTAATGCAAGAAAAATTTAATGCGTTAAAAAATTTTCAACATTTTATTGGCAATAAGGAGTTGAGTAAAAATACAAGTAACGATTAAAACTTAGACTAGGAGATTTAGGTTTTAGATTCTTAGATTTTTCGGGTCTTTGTCTTTAGTTATTCTTTTTTTTGCCCCTTTTATCTTAGTCACATGGTAATCATCCGTTTTGTCTTTGTTGTAACTGTCATTGCCTTTGAAATTTTCTATTCCTTGGCATTTTTGTGTTTCAGCAGTTTTGGAAAAAATCGTCAATCAATCAGCCTACTTTTAGCCAAAAGACTGCCCATTATTTGTCAAAGATTGGGGGGAGCTTTCCCAAAAGTAGCCCAAATTCTTGCTACTAGGGCTGATCTATTGCCTCTCGATATTTGTCAAGCATTAAGCTGTTTACAGGATCGAGTTAAACCTCTTAGTCCCAAAATAACTCAACAAATTTTAGATAAAAATATATGCTGCCAAAATATTCAAAATATTGATACTATTCCTGTCGCAAGTGCCACTGTGGCACAAGTACATCGAGCCATTTGCCGAGATAACGGCCAAGAAATTGCTCTAAAAGTTTTGCGACCAGGAGTTAAAACCTCATTAAAGAACGATTGTCAAATTCTTCAGTTTTTCGGTAGATTGATTGCACAACTTCCTTTTATGCAGAGTATTCCTGTTCAGGAAGCCTTGAAAGAAGTTAGTGATATCCTAATCGGCCAGACTGATTTTGTACAAGAGGCATCAAATTTAAAACGTCTTCATACTCTTTTTGGCAATAATAATGACATTATTGTGCCATTGGTTCACGAAGACCTATGTACTCCAGAGATTCTTGTGATGGAATTTATTCCAGAATTAGACAAGTTAAGCAATCCTCTTTTACCAGAAAATACAGCAAGAAAAGCTCTTACCGTTGGGTTACAAGCACTGTATCAGATGATCTTCAAAGAAGGATTTATCCATTGTGATATGCATCCTGGCAACGTCCTTGTTGCTCAGAACGGTCAATTGGTCATTTTGGATGCAGGATTCATGGTTCAACTTGATGAGTTAACCCGATGTAATTTTGCTAAATTTTTCCTATCTATTGCTTTTCGTAACGGTAAGTCAGCCGCTCGTATTGTACGAGAAACTGCTCAATTTTTACCTGAGAACCTTGATGTCAATGCTTTTGACCATGACATCACTCGCTTAATTGAACAAGTAGGTGGACTCCAGGCTGGTGATTTTCAGGTTGTTGGTTTTGTCGGTGAACTGTTTGCAATTCAGCGCAAACACGGTCTTTACAGTACAAATCAATTTACCCTAACAATTCTGGCCCTACTCGTTTTTGAAGGATTAGCCAAACAACAGTTTCCCGATCTCAATTTTCAGAAAGAGGCTGTGCCGTTTGTGATGGCTGCATTGAACTGAAATTGAGAAGATTAGGGTCTGTCTGCAAACTATTAGAATATTAAGAATAAGCTAATACCAATTTCTCTTAGTCTGACTACACATTCTCGTAGGGGTCAACGGCCGTTGACCCCTACAACATTTATATCTGTAGTCTAAGTTTTTGAAATTGGTATAATTTCCCCTTCTGCTTCCCCTGCTTCCTGGAGCCTCTGTCAACTAAGATTTTTGAACTTTGCAGACACAGCCTAGTGAAGCGAGTTTTAGGTTTGAACAAAATCGTTTCGCGCAGTCACCATCTAAATCAAAGATTTTAGATGGGGTGTGTTCAATGCCTAACAATGAGGGTTTTAACTGTTGCGCAATAGTATGAGTCCTGAAAATAATTGCGCTCGCTCTATTTGTCTAGTGAAGCGAGTTTTAGTTGTGAACAAGAAACCATCAGGGTTTTAACTGTTGCGCAATAGTATGAGTCCTGAAAATAATTGCCATCGCTCTATTTGTCTAGGGTCTGTCTGCAAACTATTAGAATATGAAAAATGAGTTAATTTCCTCCTCTGCTTCCTCTGCCTCCCCTGCTCCCCTCAACTAAGGTTTTTTAGCTTTGCAGACAGGCCCTAGTGGAATTTGTCTAGGGCTTTTTTGAGAGTTAGAGGAATAGGAGTCGGAATTGTTTTGTGCTGTTCTCTTCGCATACAGGCCGCCTCTTGTTTTCCTTTAGCAATTAATTCTTCTCCCTGATTTGTTACTCTCCAATATTCAAATAACATAGTGATACGATTTTGTTTAACAGCCTCCAATCTCATTTTAATTAACACATGATCAAAAGCGAATAATTCCGATAGATATTCACAGGAGACAGAAACAGTGACTAAAGCTAATCCTTGAGAGAGTTCATCAATGATATCAGGAGCATGATCTTTCAAAAACATCTCCCGACAACGGCCTTGCCAGCGAACATAATTAGCATAATAAACATTACCAACTAAGTTGGTTTCTTCAAAACTGACAATGTGGTGATATTCGTAAGGTTTCATAATAGTTAATGAGTTAATTTTTCGTTTGAGATAATGTAATAATCGGCAGATGATACAGCCAATAATTAAGTCCTGAAAACAGAAACATCGAAAGAACAGTAGACAGAATAATAGCGGGACGCAAAGGAATAATTAAAAAAGAACTGATCATTTCCATTAAAATTAGAAAAATCAAACTATTAGCGATGGCTGAATGGTGGAGTTTGCTACATAACACTGCCCCCAAGGGGGCCCCCATAACCACAATAGGAATAGCAGCCAGCCAATAATGCTGCACATTCGGGGGAAAATCATTAAAAATAAATACTTGTAAAAAGAAACCGACTAGGGCATTAATTGCCATTACAATAACCGAGGTTGGTGTGGCTACTTTTTCACTTAAATGCCAAACTAAAATCATCACAGAAAAAACCACAATATCAATACCATTTCCGACCAAACCACTCATAATTCCTCCAACCATACCGGCTATAATACAAGCAGTTTTTTCGGATTTTCCCCAAATTGATATTAACTTTTTTTTACGTTTATGATTTTGATTTAAAATAAATAAAGTCACTGAAAAGCTAGTTAACATAACTGTAAAACATATTCTGAGAATATCAGGAGGAAGCCAAGGAGAAAAACAACTTAACCCTAGGAAAATCCCGAAAACTCCCCCTAAACTAGCCCAAGGAATCACTCGCCATTCTACAGGAATTTTGCTTAAATAAATAGTCAAAGCAGCAGCCGTCATACCCACACTTTGAATGGCTAAAGAGAAGATTTTAGCATCATGGGGAGAAATATGAAGCAACTTAGTAAACACAGGAAAAGCAACGGCCCCACCGCCCATACTGGTTCCTCCAGCTATCATAGAACCAAATAACATGGTTAAGGCAATGTGCCAATAATGAGTAAGGTGAAAAAATGCCTTTTCAAACCCTAGAAAAGTTAACCAAACTATCCAAGTTGTCAAGGTAATAATGAGTATGATTGTTTTTTTTGAAAGTAAAGACAATTGCATGAGTATCTTACCCTTATTTGAGATATATTAGACTATATTAGAGTTGATTAAAAAATATCAGCCGGGTCAACATCTTGAAGTTTGCGAATTGCTATGACTCCAGCTAAAAAACACATGATAATCGTTAATGAAAAAACAAACCATGTTCTTTGTTGAGTCATAACAATGGGTAATAAAGTAGTTCTATGAGCAATATTATAGAGTCCTGAAGCAATAAGAAAGCCTGGAATATAACCCAAACAAGCTAATATTAAAGACTCTTGTAAAATCACTGCTAAAAAATAACGATTTCGATATCCTATGGTGGTTAGAGTTGCATATTCTTTTAAATGATTGGCTACATCTGTATAAAGAATTTGATACACAACTACAATTCCTACAATTAAACCCATGCCTACCCCTAAAGTAAAAATAAAACCAATTGCTGTACTGGTCATCCAGTATTTTTTCTCAAAGTTAATCCATTCTTCTTTGGTAAAAATTTGTACATCATTGGGTAAATATTGTTGTAATTTTTGCTTAATTTTTACAGTATTCTCTGATTTTAATTTAATCACTCCTACTTCGATTAACCCTTTTTTTCGTTGGGAAAAAATTCTTAAAAAATTGAGATGGCTCGTAATCAAATTTCCATCAATACCAAAAGTTGTCCCCAGTTTAAATAAGCCTACCACTTGGATTTCACGGGTAGCATTACTCATATTATCAATTTCAGTGTATAGAGAGGTTTTAGTTTGAAAAAAGTTGACCACAGGACCAAATTCATGTCTAGAAGCTACATCGAATAAAACCACATCAGGTTCTTTTAATTTATCAAGATTTTCTGCAACTCCAGGTAAATTTAAAACAGGATATTCTGTGTCAAAACCAATGATATGAATGTTCCGCCACTTCAAGGGATTAGCCGGATTTTTCCATTGAGCAAATCCTAAATAAATCGGAGCAATAAACTCAACATTTTTATCTCCTAAAACCTGATACAATCGCCGCTCAGAAAAACTTTTCATAGCAATTAAAGCAGTAGAACGAGGACTGAGTAAAAAAATATCTCCTCTTAAACTCCTATGAAGTAAAACTGCGCTATCAAACAAAGCAGACTGAAAACCTAATTGCATAAACATCAAAATAACTGCAAAACTAATTCCTGTGATAGCAACCAATAATCGTATTTTTTGATGTTTTAATTGTAACCAGGCTAAGGGGATTTTAATCAATTTCATGACGTAGCACCCCCAAGAGAGGAAAGATTGATCAAAACTCTAACCTGTAAATTGGTTAATCCTTGAACTCGTTGACTAGCAGCAGCATCAAGGCGTATTTTTACTTCTACTACCCTAGCATCAACATCGGCGGCTGGATCAGTTCCTAAACTATCTTTTTTGCCAATTTGTAAGCCTATCTCCTCAACGGTTCCAGTTAATTGCTCCTTAAACCCTTGACTGGTAATGGTGGCCCCTTGACCCAGGCGAATGTGATCAATATCTGTTTCGTAAACTTCTGCAATGGCATACATCTGTTGCGTTTGACCAAGGGCAACAATACCCTGTTGACCCACCATTTCCCCCTGATAAGTATGAATTTCCAAGATTTGACCCTTTTGGGGGGCTTTGACAAAGGCTAGGTCTAAGTTGGCTTGCGCCTGTTGTACGAGGGTATAAGCTTGGTTTAATTCAGCTTGAGCGATCGCTACGTCTACGGGACGAACTTCGGCAATCTTTTCTAGGGTACTTTGAGCTTCAGTTAACTGTTGCCATAAAGTGGTAATGGTGCGCTCACGGTTGGTTTGGGCTTCAATTAGTTGTTCTTGAAATGTCTGGGCTTTAACACACATATTATCTCGATCGGAGGCAGAAATTGCACCATCCTCATAGAGGGTTTCATAACGCTGACACTCAGTATTGGCATTATTAAGTTGGGCTTGTATGCGGTTAATGGTAGCTTGTTGCGTGGCTTTTTGTCCTTCGATTTCGGCTTTAATCCGAGAAATCTTTGCTTCTTGGGCTTTAATCTCACCGATTTTTGCCCCAGCCTTCACTTTTGCTAATTTAGCTTCAGCAATAGCCACTTGATTTCTGGCTTGGTTAAAAGCTGCTTGAAGTTGATCCCGGTTATGGAGAATGGCGATCACCTCTCCTTTTTGAACCCGTTGTCCTTGTTTGACTAAAAGTTGTTCGACTCTCGCCCCTTCGAGTAAGGTGGGAACGGAGAGATGAATCACCTCGCCTAAAGGTTCTAATCTTCCTAAAGCTGCCACTGTTTCTAAGGGGGTTTTCTCTGATGAGAGAGTATCCATAGGAATTGAGTGGTTATTATGAGAAGGTTGTCGTGGGTTATTAAGGATAAAAGCTGTCAGAGAAGAGCTTATAATGGCGACAAGTATGATCATA
The DNA here is from genome assembly GCA_051439445.1 of Crocosphaera sp. Lineage (GTDB taxonomy): Bacteria > Cyanobacteriota > Cyanobacteriia > Cyanobacteriales > Microcystaceae > Crocosphaera. The sequence goes on along the minus strand of JBFRWG010000178.1, from coordinate 19,867 downwards.
ATGGGGTTTAACCATGATTTTTTTATTTTAAGGTCACTCATTGCTGATCATTATTCATACTAAGTGTTTCAAGCGTTAAGGGGAAATTAGCTTTCAATTGTAGAAGAGATCCGCTTTTTTTTCTCTCCCCTATTTGCTCTATTTTTTAAGAATTGTAAAAAACTAAAAAATTAATTATTTATTTATGAAAGGTGTTACATTTTTGTGGTACTAATGAAAAGATGCTTGCTAATTTAGGCAAAAAAAATTTAATAATTCTTCTAATGACTCCAAACCAATCGGGGCTTATTTTTGCAGAGATATTTGCACAGTCAACCGAATCACGAGACGGCTAATTGATTAATCGAGTCTTAATGTTTGCCTAGATTATCCATAAAGTTTTGATCATTTTATTTAAAATAAAGTAAAATAACGTTATAAATTGATATGATTCGAGAAAAAATAAAATTAGATTAATATTTCAAGGCTGTTAGTTGAAGTTAGATTAAGAAACATCAATAAATATAACAAAAACAAACAAATTCCCTGAAAACTAATACTCACATACATGAATTTGTTCTAAATTTATTGGTGTTGAAAAAGTTTCTATAACAGGAATGAAAACTTAGCCAGCCAAATAAGGCACAAACCTCTTAACTCAGCTAAAAATCTCAAAAAAAACTGAGTTGAAGTCTAAACGCCTCAACTCAGCTAAAAATCTCAAAATATAGTCCTTATCAAACCATTCTCTTGCAAGAGGATGGATGATCCCAGACCATCATGTTTAATATTCTAACAATCTCAATGCCTTTCCTGAAGCAGAAAAGTACTGAAACTGTTACATTAGCCCCTAGTCTAGGGGGTAAACTCAGACAGACTTTTCTCCAGATATCTCCTGAAGAAGCCACCTTTCGGAGACGGGGGTTTCTCAGTACCCATTGCCAAACACAACAGCATTTAGAAACCATTGGCAAAACCTTTTTACAAGGTTATCAAACAGCGATCGCCTTCAATGATCCTTCTCAAGTTATTGTTAACCTCAATAGCCTTGAAAAAGAGTATCGGGGGTTTGCTTTTGAAGGCGCAGCCATGGGTTTAGCCTTATTAGATCGCCTTAGCCCTTGGAATACAACAAGAATTACCCAATTTTTGAGTCTAGAAGGTCAAAACCACATTTATATGACTTATGTGGGTATTGGTTGGCTATTAGCCCGACTTCCTGGAGGGGTTCAGTCTTATTTAAGCAAACTGAGAGACAAAGAAACTCAGGGAGACAAATTTAGAATGAAGCAACAATTGCATTCTAAATTCTACATTCTAAATTCTACATTCCACACTCCTCATCCCCTCCTTGGTTGGTTAGCCATCGATGGTTATGGGTTTCATCAGGGATACTTTCACTGGCCTGAGTATATACAAGGGATTCTTCCCCCCAAAAACCTCTCAGGGTATAGCTGTCGGGTGTTTGATCAAGGGTTAGGGCGAAGTCTCTGGTTTGTCAAAGGGGCAAATCTTCAGGCCATTGAACAGGCGATCGCCCAATTTCAACCCTGTCGCCGGGCTGATTTATGGAGTGGTATTGGTTTGGCTTGTGCCTATGCAGGAGGCATGAAAAACGTTCAATTAGACAGCTTAAAACAAGTAGCGAAGCCCTATTACGCCCAATTAGCTCAGGGAACCGCCTTTGCTGCAAAAACTCGTCTAAGAGCCGAAAATTTGACGGAACATACGGAAATAGCGGTGCAGAATTTGTGTGGAATGTCAGTCCAACAAGCTGCGGATATTACCGATGATGCTCTCATGGGACTCTCCTATGAGGAAACCATTCCCGCTTACGAACAGTGGCGACAACGGATTCAACAACGATTTAGTTAATTAGTTATCAAGAGAATGAGAAACTTAAAACGTGCTATCCGACGCTATGGCAAACATATCTTAGCGTTTACTGTGATTATTAGCTTATTTGTCTTTTCTCGGCTTCCTGTCTTATCAGCAGGTGAGAGGGAGGCTATGGCATCGCGCTTTGAATTTACCCGTTTTCCATTACCAGAAGTCGTAGGAAAGCCTTATCATCAGCTTAGGAAAGTTAATCCCAGTTTAGAGCATATTTCTGGCTGGATATCGGCAGTAGGGGCTGCAGTTGCCTTAAATGATCTCGATGGGGATGGGTTAGATAATGATCTCTGTTATGTGGAACCCCGTAACGATCAGGTGATTGTCGCACCGGTACCAGGGACAGGCGATCGCTATACACCCTTTACCTTATTTCCTGCAAACCTTTCCATAGATGCTGTGACCACTGCACCTATGGGTTGTTTACCAGGGGATATGAATGAAGATGGGGTGATGGATCTCTTGGTTTACTATTGGGGACGGACTCCTGTTGCTTTTTTAGGTAAAACAAATGGGACTTTATTAAGTCTTAATGGGGATAGTTATCAGCCTCAAGATATTGTTTTGACAGGAGAAAAATGGTACACCAATGCGGCCACTTTTTCTGATCTTGATGGAGATGGACATAGTGATTTAATCATTGGTAATTATTTTCCTGATAATTCTGAAATTATTGATCCTAATAGTACGGAAATAGAAGCGATGCAAGATTCTATGACTCGTGCTTATAACGGGGGAGATAATCGAGTTTTATTATGGCAAAAAAATGACAATCAAGTTGCTTATAAAGATATAAAAATCTTTGATAATCAGACAACTCATGGCTGGACATTAGCCCTAGGAACCGCCGATTTAGATGGAGATTTATTACCCGAAATCTACTTTGCTAATGATTTTGGACCCGATAGATTACTCCATAACCAGTCAAAACCAGGACAGCTTAAATTTGCTCAACTTCAAGGAGAAAAAGGCTTTAATACTCCTAATTCTAAAGTATTGGGGCATGATTCTTTTAAAGGTATGGGTGTAGATTTTGGGGATATTAATCATGATGGATTATTAGATATTTATGTGAGTAATATTGCTGACGAATATGCCTTAGAAGAAAGTCATTTTCTCTTTACAAGTACAGGAGAATATGATAAAATGCAGCGAGGCATTGCTCCTTATAAAGATGAGAGTGAAGCATTAGGATTATCTCGTAGTGGTTGGGGTTGGGAAACCAAGTTTGCTGACTTCAATAACGATGGAGAATTAGAAGCCTTACAAGCTACTGGTTTTCGGAAAGGAGAGGTATATCGTTGGCCAGAATTACAGGAATTAGCATTAGCAAATGACCAGTTATTAAAAGTCTCTAAAAGCTGGTTTAAATTCCAAGACGGCGATGATTTAAGTGGACATCAACATAACCCCTTTTTCGTCCGTGCCGCCGATGGTCGTTACTATGATTTAGCCCCAGACTTAGGGTTAGATGAGCCTTATGTGACGCGAGGTATCGCCACCGCAGACGTAGATGGGGATGGAGACTTAGACTTTATTTATGCCAACCAATGGGAAGATTCCTATTTCTATCGCAACGATAGTCACAACACAGGAGCATTTTTAGACCTCAAACTATTGCGCAATAGTAACGGTTCTATTTCCCAGGCCATCGGTGCATCAGTAACAGTGAGTTTACCCGATGGACGGAAGTTAGTCGCCCAAGTAGACGGAGGGAATGGACATTCTGGGGTGAGGAGTTCTCGATTGCATTTTGGGTTAGGGAAAGTGAGTGAAGATACTGCTTTACCGGTTGAAGTGCAATGGCGCAATACAGAGGGACACCCCCAACACACAACTTTATTGTTAAGACCTGGTAGCCATATTTTGCCACTGGGAAAGACGGCAAAACCCGCTTCAGTTAGCTGAAGCTTTAAGAAAACTGTTCCAATGTCGGAACAAAATTCAATTATTAATAACGGAGTATGACACCATGACTATTTTCAATCCAACCAAGTTTGTGACCCGTAGTTTAATCGGGGCAGTGGGATTAAGTGCGATCGCTGTTTTGGGCGTTGCCGAGTCCGCCAAAGCGTCAAATATTGTGCAAGGATCTGACTATTTTATTTCACCAGCTGGCTTTTCTACCTTTATTTTCGATACAGATAAATTAAATGATCAATTAGGGTTAGGACTTCCTGCGGGTCAACAAATACCCATTGACTTACAAGGGGTTCCCATTCCAGGGTTGCCAGGCAATACTGATACAGTAGTTCAGCGACAAGCCAATGCTATTTTTGATAACAATAATGACGGTATTGTAGAAACAACTCAAGTCACCATTCCCATTGAAATGACTCAGCTTTCTTTGGGCAATATTGATCCAGTTGATATTAATGGATTTCAGTACAACTTGTTAGCGACCCTTGATCCGAATACTCCTACAGTGGGAGAAATGACCATTAATCATAATACAGTTGACTTAGGGGGTGGACAGCTTGCTTTTGACGACACAGGAGCCGTTCAAGGAACCTTTGATTCATTCTTAGATGTTTTCTATCAAGTTGCATTTACGCCAATTGATGGAGGTCCTGATATTGACAACTTCTTTGATAATATATTCCTTCAACAGTTTGATGCAGGTTGGAGTCATACTCCCCCTGCTGATTTTGCGGTATTGGTTCCCGATCCGGTGGATCAAGATGTCGATGCGAACTTCCACCTACAACCTGGACCGAATTTAGATGATTTCTTTGCAGTTAAAGCTGATCCCGATGGTTTGAATGGCAAAGTCCCCGACTTAGTTCTACACGAAAAAGGTGGGCCGACGTTTCCTGATGGGCATGGAACAATGTTAGAATTAATGCCACCACCAGCATCCGCAGCCGATTGTGGGAAAACCCAAGGAGCTATCGTCGGACTTGACTGGGTGTCTAATTGTCCCGAAGGTGGAGATATATTTACGGAAACTTGGGCAAGAGTTTTAATTGAAGTTCAACCTGGCAATCCTTTTGGACTCACCCCCGGAACGTTTGATGTCATGTTAGGAGGCCCGGCTAAGATTTTTCGAGAACCTGGAGAGGATGGGGTAATTGAAACTTGGATTTTTGAAGAATTGAAAGGATTTTTAGGAGACATTCCCATTACTTTAGTTGGAAAAGGTAGCGGTGCAATTACCGATCCCGATGGTGATGGTAATGCTGAGAGCTTTTTTGACGTATTCAGCACCATTATTATTGATGATCCTAATGGCCCCATTACCTTAAGTACAGCAGACCTAGCAGTCAATGTTGTCGGCGATCGCCCTCTGATGGGTGTTTCTCCCGATATTATTATTCCTGACGCTCCTGAATCATCTAATCCTGAGTGTTTAGAAAGTCCCCCCGTTGCCATTAATTATTGTGGTACGGGTTCAACACCTTTATACTTCCTGGATGATCCTGAGCAACCAGCAGGAATCATAATCGTTGCTGAGACTCACACGGTTCATCCCCGCGTTCCTGAACCCTCCACAACCCTTGGTCTTCTCTTCTTAGGATTAGGGTCTGTTGCTGGTCTCAAACGCAGAGACAAGGCTAAGAAATAATCATCTTTCTCGTTTCATTAAAACTCCTCAAAAACTTAGGTTGGGTTTTTTCAATCACAACTCAACCTTCTCTAATTTTTCCATCAAGCAAATATATCTATTGACGAACGCGGTTGATATGGAAAAAGCAATACTACGTAGGTTTTGCAGCAAAACCTTCTAGAAATCGGGAGTGTGGTAGGTGTGAGGAGAAATGCTCAAATGCTCAAATGCTCAACAGTTTATTTATTTGACACAAGGAGACAAAAATCATGAATGTTTTAAATCCATCAAAGTTTGTTAGTCGAAGTGCAACGGTTATTGCGCTTTCCTTAGGAGCGATTAGTCTCGACGTAGCACCTGCTAGGGCTTTTTTCCTGGAGGCAGGTGTGGATGCACTAAGGACAGCCCCAGTTGTTATTGATGGGCAGGAAGAGATCACATCGATTGAGGTTTCACTACCTGCGGGATTTTTTGGCGAATTTAACGGTGTTCTATCCGATGCCTTTGAGGCAACAGTAAAGTTCGAGCCTTCGCTTTTTATTAATCCTGATCCTAAGCCGCCACAATTTAAAGGAGAGGGATGCCATGGACGAAATAAACCCCACACACACTGTACAGAAGTTCCTCCAGAAAAAGGCTCTATGGTTGATACTCTGGTCCGTAGGCTAGGTGACATAAACATCCTGAATTCAGGCTCAGGTGGAATGGATACAACGGATCTTGTGATTGAGGCACTGCAGTTAGACAGTGAGGAGCTAGACATTATGTATGGTGGAGAGTCGTCGTTAACCCAAGTGGAACAGTTAAAAGCACGGTTACATACCGATCCAGGAGTATGTACAGATTTGATATCGGGTCAATCAGTGGTTTGTGATCGAACAGGGACAATGAAGGTAACTATCGTGAACACGCAACTACTGTCGCCGACCGAAAAGTTGGTCACTTTCGATATTGACTCCGATATAAATGTTCCCATTCACTTTCAGGCTTTTATTGATGATCAAGAATTCGGTGACCCAACAAACCCCTTCCAAATATCGTTTTCAGATCCTAGTCGTCCTTGGATTGAGGGTGCTACAGCGATTGTGGATCCGACGGACCCAAGGCATACAGTCCCTGAACCTTTAACCATTCTCGGTTCAATTACTGCTGTTGGTTTCGGCGCGTTCTTCAAACGGAAATTAGGTCAAAAACCTCAACAATATAAGGCATAGATTAACTGTCGAGTTCATCAGGATTAATCCCCAGTTCCAGCAATTTCTCAGTTAATTTTTCTGCTGTTTCTTCTGGAGTTAATACTAACTTTCCTTCAGGAGTGAAAAACCGTAATTGGTCATTATCAATTCCTAAATATAACCCTAATTGTTGACTCCATAACCATCCGTTTTCATTGGGTTCTATTACTTGATATTGACCGGCCATTAATTGAAATCCTTGAAATTCTAAGGTTTCAGGATCGAACCAAAAATAATCAGGGGTGCGGAAAATATCTTGATAAATTTGTTTCTTTAAACCTTTATCGGTTTTTGCGGTGGTTGGCGATAAAATCTCTACAATCACATTGGGATATTGTCCCCCTTCTTCCCACACAACCCAACTTTTACGAGGCTTTCTTTCTACATCTAAAACCACAAATAAATCAGGGCCTCGAAAATGTTCAGATTTCCGTTGACGAGGACTGTAATAAATAGTCAAATTTCCCACAGCAAAGAAGTCGCTTCTATCTCGCCAATACCACTCTAAACATTTAATCAGCAAAATCATCTGTTGGAGATGTCAATAAGTTTCTATTGGTGGTTCATCACTCAATAAATCACTAGAAGAAACGATAACATCTTCTGTCACATCTGGAATCAAAGTCATGACAATTACCCAATCATTTTCTCAGTTCAATTTTACCTCAATTCCTCACAGTCAACCGACTAAGACCAATCATCGTCTTGCGGGGTTACGTCGGTTTGCTATTGCAATTACTTTTCTCAATATTTTAGGTCATACTTTCCTTGGTTTTGAACAATCTTGGGCGCAACCTTTTGTGTCTTTATTGGCAGCTTATTTCATGGAATTAGGATTAGAAACGCTAGATAGTTTTAGTATGCGTAAAACCCCTCGTTTCTGGGGAAATCTAACAACATTAATTGATTTTCTTTTGCCAGCACATATTACTGGATTAGCAGTGGCAATGCTTTTATATGCGAATGACCGATTATTTCCTATCGCTTTTGCTGCTGCGGTTGCCATTGCTTCTAAATATCTATTTCGAGTAGCAATGGGTAATAAATTACGACATTTTTTGAATCCTTCTAATTTCGGAATTAGTGTTACTTTACTACTCTTTCCTTGGATTGGCATTGCTCCCCCTTATCAGTTTACCGAGAATTTATATGGTTATGCTGATTGGATTTTCCCCATTATTATTGTTTGCACAGGAACTTTTCTTAATGCTCGTTTTACCCACAAATTACCCGTAATTATGGGTTGGATTGGGGGATTTTTCTTACAAGCAGTTATCAGAAGTTATGTCTTTGAAACTCCGTTAATAGCAGGTTTATTACCCATGACTGGGGTAGCTTTTGTCCTGTTTACTTTCTATATGATTAGTGATCCAGGAACCACACCTATGACTGCTAAAAATCAAGTTATTTTTGGTTTATCTGTGGCTGTTGCTTATGGTGTTTTAATGATGTTTCATGTTGTATTTGGTATGTTCTTTGGATTAACATTTATTTGTTTAGTGAGAGGATGTATTTATTATCTAAAACCTTTTCTTAAGTCAAAATATTTTTTAGTTCAATCATTATCTAAGAACTAAAAAAGATTGGTTATTTATCATCTAATATGATGTGGATTGTCATGTTACATTTTCTATGAAAATCAGGAGCTAAAAAATGAATAACACTTTGTCTAAAAATTATCCTAAAATTGCTATTGTTGGGATGTCTTGTCAATATTCTGATGCTAAAAACCCACAAGAGTTGTGGGAAAATGTCTTAGCTAAACGACAAGCATTTCGTCGTCTTCCAGAGGAAAGATTATCCTTAGATGATTATTTTTCACCCAATAAATTGACCCCTGATACTATCTATTCAAAACAAGCTGCTGTCATAGAAAATTATGAGTTTGATCGCATTGCATTTCGAGTGGTTGGGAGTACCTTTCGAGCAGCAGACTTAGTCCATTGGTTAGCATTAGATATGGCTTCTCAAGCATTAAAAGATGCTAATTTTATAGAAAATCAAAATTTACCTAATGAGACAACAGGGGTGTTATTAGGTAATACCTTAACAGGAGAATTTTCTCGTGCCAATACATTAAGATTAAGATGGCCTTATGTACGTCGTGTGGTACAATCTCATTTAATTAATCAAGGGGTATCTCATCAAGAAATCCAGATGTTTCTTGATAAATTAGAAGTGAAATATAAGGAACCTTTTGAACCTATTGGGGAGGAATCTTTAGCTGGTAATTTATCTAATACCATTGCTGGAAGAATCTGCAACTATTTTAACTTAAAAGGTGGTGGTTACACCATTGATGGTGCCTGTAGTTCCTCTTTATTAGCAGTAGCTAATGCTTGCAATCAACTATTAACAGGTGATCTCGATGTTGCTTTAGCAGGAGGGATAGATTTAAGCATCGATCCCTTTGAATTAGTAGGGTTTGCTAAAGCAGGTGCATTAACAGAAAAAGAGATGAAAGTTTATGATAAAAAATCGGCCGGTTTTATCCCTGGTGAGGGTTGTGGTTTTGTGGTATTAATGCGCTATGAAGATGCTTTAGAGCAACAAAAATGTATCTATGCTCTGATTCGTGGTTGGGGAATTTCTTCTGATGGTAATGGGGGAATAACTCGTCCTGAAGTGGAAGGACAATTATTAGCAGTAAAAAGAGCTTATAAACGGGCAGGTTTTGGTGTTGATACAGTTAGTTATTTTGAAGGGCATGGCACAGGTACACCTGTGGGAGATAAGGTAGAATTAGAAGTGCTATCTCATGCTATAAAACAGACTAAAACGAAGCCCAGTTTATCCCTTAAAAAGGCTGTTATTGGTTCAGTTAAGGCTAATATTGGACACACGAAAGCTGCTGCGGGAATAGCAGGATTAATCAAGGCTACTATGGCCATTTATCGGCAAATGATTCCCCCTACAACTGGTTGTGACATACCCCATGATCAATTAACTAAAAATAATCCTGTTTTAGAAGTTAATAAAGTCGGTAAATTATGGCCCAGCGATCGCTCTCTTCGTACTGGAGTTAGTGCTATGGGTTTTGGGGGGATTAATAGTCATATTGTCTTAGAAGGATTAGGGAATATTCGTCGTCAAAAGTTAACAGCAAAGGAACAATCTTTAATTACCAGTTATCAAGATACTGAGTTGTTTCTTTTTTCAGCAGCAACGAGGGAAGACTTAAGAAATCAAATTACTCATTTATTAGGATTTAGTTCTAAGCTATCTTATAGAGAGATAACAGATTTAGCAGTAAAAATAAATAAAAATATTGATCTAAGTTTACCCATTCGTGCTGCTCTTATTGCCAATCAACCCGATGAATTAACCCATTGCTTAGAATCCTTAATAAGTCTCATTGATGAAGAAAAAGAAAATAATCAAGAATTAGATAATGTTTTTTTAGAGATTAAAAAAATTCAGCCAAAACTAGGCTTATTATTTCCTGGACAATCTGCCCCTATTTACTTAAATAGTGGACTTTGGGGGGAGCGTTATCCTGAATTAAAACAATTCTATGACCTAGCCAAATTATCTGATATTGATGATAAAATTTCGACTAGAATTGCTCAACCTGCCATCATAACTTCTACTCTTGCTGGTTTAAATATCTTAGAGAAGTTTGGGATTAAAGCTGATGTTGCTGTCGGTAATAGTTTAGGAGAATTAGCTGCTTTATATTGGTCTAAAGTCTTTGATGAAGCATCCATTATTAATCTAGCTAAAATGCGGGGTGAAGCAATGGCAGAATTAGGAGACTCTACGGGAAAAATGGCGAGTATTTTCACCAATGAACACACAGTCAGAGGATTGTTGAATGGTCGTGTGGTAGTCATTTCTGGTATTAACTCACCCACTCAAACCATTATCTCTGGAGAAGCATTAGGGGTAGAAGATGTCATCAAAAAAGCCACCAAAAAAGGCATAAAAACAGTCCCTTTACCAGTATCCCATGCTTTCCATTCTCCTTTAGTTGCTAAAGCAGTTAATCCTTTAAAAAACTATCTACAAAATCAAGCTTTATCCCCGATTCAAAAGTCTGTTATTTCAACAGTGACAGGAACAGTTTTAACATCAGAAGATGATCTGCGATCGCTATTGCTCAAACAAGTCACGTCTCCTGTCCGTTTTCTGGAAGCTATCTCTTTAGCACAAAAAAATGTTGACCTATTTATTGAAGTGGGGCCTGGACATATTTTAGGACGTATTGTTTCGAGTTTTTCTCAGGTTCCAGTTATCTCTATTGATAGCGGTAGTGACTCCCTTAAAGGGTTATTACAAGCAGTCGGTGCAGCTTTTGTTTTAGGGGTTGATATTCATCACGAGACTTTATTTAAAGGACGGTTTACAAGAGACTTTAATCTTGATTATCAACCGAAGTTTTTTGTTAATCCTTGTGAGTTAGTACCCCAGACTGGTGAGTTAAAAACAGTTGTTAGTTTAGATAAGTATAAGGAGCAGGGTGAGCAGAAGGAGCAGAAGAGAGAAGAGAAAGAAAATAATACTGCTTCAAATCATGATCAGTCTCCCTTAAACTGTGTTCGTCAACTACTTTCAGAAAAAACAGAGTTACCCATAGCAACTATCCAAGAAGATCATCGCTTATTAAGTGATTTACACCTTAATTCTATCAGTGTGGGTCAATTAGTTGCTGAAGCTGCTCGTCGTTTAGGGTTATCTGCTCCTGTTTCTCCCACAGACTACGCTAACGCAACTGTGGGAGATATTGCGGAAGCTTTAGAAGATTTAGAGAAAATTCAAGAAATAAAGCCTATAGAAAAGGCTACTATGGGAGTAGATAGTTGGATTCGTTCATTTACTATCGAATTGGTCGAATCTCCCTTAAATACTTCTCTTCCTACCCCTAACCCCACTGCTGCTAACTGGCGTATCATTGCACCCATAGATTATGGTTTGAAGACTCCCCTAGAAACAGCTTTCTCGCAATACGAAGGTGAGGGAATCATTGTCTGTCTTCCCCCCAACTATGATGAAACCATCATTGACAATTTATTAGAAGGGGCAAAACTAGCAATTAATGAGTCAAATTATTTCATTTTAGTGCAACAGAGTTACAGTGCTGCTTCTTTCGCTAGGACACTATATTTAGAGAACCCCGACATCAAAACTTGTGTCATCAATGTTCCCCTAAACCATCCCCAAGCTGTTGATTGGATCATCACAGAAACCTTATCTACCGAAGAGTACAACGAAGTTTATTATGACAACCAAGGGATTAGGCGATCGCGTGTCTTGAAGTCAGAAGTTAACCTTTCTCCCTCTGCTCCCCCTCTCACCTCAAATGATGTTTTATGTGTAACAGGAGGTGGAAAGGGTATTGCTGCCGAATGTGCGTTATCTATTGCCAAAGAAACTGGAGTCCGTTTGGCCTTATTAGGGCGATCGCAACCGGAACAGGATGAAGAGTTAACCCATAACTTAGTTCGGATGCAGTCCCTTGGTATTCAAGTGATCTATGTGTCTGTAGATGTGACAGATATTGAGAAAGTCAAACAGGCCATTGAACAAATCTCTACCAATCTTGGAACAGTTACCGCTATCATTCATGGTGCCGGAATAAACAAACCAAAATTAATCCAAAACTTGGAAAAAGAGGATATTTATGAGACTTTAGCTCCCAAAGTACAAGGATTAAACAATATTCTTGCTGCTGTTAATCCTGATAGCTTAAAACAGTTAATTACTTTTGGCTCTATTATTGCGGAAACAGGACTCCCAGGAGAAGCAGACTATGGGTTAGCCAACGAATGGTTAGGTCATCTTGTGGCCGAGTTTCAAGAGAAATATCCCCATTGTCACTGTCTCAACTTAGCATGGTCGGTTTGGTCTGGTGTGGGGATGGGAGAAAAATTAGGCCGCATCGATAGTTTAATGCAGCAAGGAATTACACCCATTCCCCCCGATCAAGGGATTGAGATATTACGTCGTCTGATGAATAACTATTGCGCAACAGAAACAGTTATTGTTTCAGGAAGGTTTGGGGAACCTCCAACCCTGAAAATGGAAGGGTTAGAGTTGCCATTTTTACGGTTCTTAGAGCAACAAAAGGTTTCCTATCCTGGGGTGGAATTAATTATTGAAGCTGAGTTATCTCTGGATAATGATCCTTACCTCAAAGATCATGTTTACGAAGGGGAATATATCTTTCCTGGAGTCATGGGTTTAGAAGCAATGATGCAAGTTGCCACCGCATTATTGCCTTCCCTACTAAATGGGGATAGGGAGGATAAAATCACTTTTGAATCTGTCAAGTTTAATCATCCCATTGTGGTGTCTGCTGATGAACCGTTAACCATTCGTATTGCTGCGTTACTGTACCCGTCTGGAAAGGTTAAAACAGTGATTCGGAGTCAACAAACTGGGTTTACAGTGGATCATTTTTCAGCAGTGATCAGTTCTGTTACTGATGCGCAACAGTTACAAACCCTGTTTACTCCAGAAACAGCAGAAACAGAAGTCCCAGAAAATAGCTCCCTTACTGATGCGCAACAGTTACAAACCCTGTTGACTCCAGAAACAGTAGAAACAGAAGTCCCAGAAAATAGCTCCCTTACTGATGCGCAACAGTTACAAACCAGGACTGATTCTCTCGTTAAACAAGATTCAACACCGAACTCAAGTCATAACATTGATCCGCAACAGCATTTGTATGGTGAATTATTGTTTCATCAAGGACGTTTTCAACGGATAAAAAATTATGAACATCTTATCGCCACCGAATGTGTGGCAGAAATTGAAACTAAACCCTCCCTAGAATGGTTTAGTCGCTATTTACCCCAGTCATTACTGTTAGGTGATCCAGGAGCAAGGGACGCAGTAATTCATGCTTTACAAGCTTGTGTTCCCCATGCCACAATTTTACCAACAGGTATCGAAAAATTAACCATTTATGGGGTGAATAGTAGTCAAAGTCAATTTGTCTCAGCAAAGGAAAGACAACACTTTGACGATACTTTCATCTACGACTTAACCGTGTTTGATGCTGAAGGTAATATCTTAGAGATTTGGCAAGGATTAGAACTGCAAATTATTAAACATAAAAAAGCCGATGACCCTTGGATTTCTCATCTATTACCGCCCTATTTCGAGCGCAATATTAAACAAGTTTTCCCCGATGCTAAACTAACCCTAATTATCGATGAAGATGCCACCGTAGAGCGTCGAGTCAGAAGCGATCGCACCCTGTCGGGAAGGCAAAAGGCAAAAGGCAAAAGGCAAAAAGTAACACGGAGGCTAGATGGTAAACCCGAAATCCCCTCAGAGGTGGTTTCCGTATCCCATACAGGGGCGTTAACCCTAGTTATCAAGGGGGGAAGTGGCTGTGACGTGGAATCTGTTACCGAGCGTTCTGGGACGGTTTGGCACGATCTCTTAGGAACCCATTATTTAGCCTTAGCGGACATTATTGCTGCTTCTAAAGGAGAATCTCTCAATGTTTCAGCTACCCGCATTTGGACAGCTAAAGAGTGTCTCAAAAAAGCCGGAATGATGGTGGATACACCGTTAATGTTAATGAGTCGCAAGGCTGGATCTAAACCTAAAAATAACAATTCTCAGGTGGTTTGGTTGACCGCAGGAGAGACAGTTATTGGCACGTTTTTAGTAAGTGTAAAAGGGTTTGAGACACCGTTAGTTTTTGCTGTTTTAGTTGAGGAGTTGAAAGAAAATGAAGCGGTTTTAGAAGAAATGCGATCGCTTGATTATCAAGAGGTTTAGACTGTGAATTTTGAAAAATTCAGGAGACACTATGGAGATTTTTCATGAATTTTCAATAATCAAAATAGTAGGAATCACCCGTATTACAGCCTTAATAATTGCTATTGTAAGTGTGCTTATTGTCCCTACTTCATCGAATAATATTCCCAATAATAACAATGAAAAACATAATATCTTTGTACAGGTTATTGGAGGAAATAATGAGCAATTAGCGGGTCAAACACTTGCAGCAGAATGGATTATTCAAGCTACTGCTCAACTCGGTTCTCCCTATGCTTGGGAACATACTGATTGGATTGAGGTAACGGAAAACAAACAGGAAATCTATAGAACCATGATGGGAGGACGATTAATTGAAGTACGTTTATTACCCCAAGAGACACAAGATAAAGTAACAGTAGAAATTACAGGTTTTGCAATTGGATCAGTTCCTCGCAAAGTGATTCTTAAATGCCGTAATGGAGTGACAAAGTTGATCAAATTGACCAATTATCCAGGAGACAGAAATGTTTTTCTAGGGATAAAAATTAGTCAAGTTGCCAATCCTCAAGACTAAAATAAGGAGAAAAAAGAAAAAATGAACAATATTTCATGCCAAAAATTTGTACATCAGAAAACTCAATTGACTTCTTTCGCATTTGGAATAGCTACACTTACACTTCTATCTTCTTCTCAAAACACTTGGGCAGTAGATTTGAAAAAATATGAAGTCAAATGTGGCGATGTTCTATGTGGAACCTTCGAGATTGATCTTGATCAATATAAAACTACAACAAACACGACAGGTGCTAATTCCGACAAAGACAAATGGTTGGGTGGCGTGGAGATACAAGGCAAGTTTACGTCCAAAAAGAATAATGAATTCCACTATATGCAAAGTGTAAAAACTAATTCAGATACTTTCCGTTGGATTAACGATCCAAGCGTGAAATATCCGCAACCTTTTCTTGATGTACCACCTGGAGGTCATAAAGTCCGTGATGCTGCCGGTTCAGCGACTTTTTTCGATCAGGAATTTGATTACTTACCTTGGTATGATGAACCGACAGATAATCCACCATTTCCGAGTTTTTTTGATGGTCCACAAGACTGGATGCTTCCAGCGAAGACCATTGCGGGCAATAAAATCGAATGGCTTTTCGAGACATGGATAATTTGTCTGATCGATAAAAAGGTGATAGATAACAAAACGGCTAAAGATGACACCTATAAAGTAGCACCATTGTGGGGTTTTGAATGGGGATATACCATTGAATATAAAGACGTTGGTGCAATTGGAACCGACGAACCTGGTGACTTTACCGTGACCAAAGTTCCATTCATGCCTTTAGCAACCCCAACAGCAGATTGGAATAAAGCAACAAGTTCAGCTACCAAATATGGTGCGGGTGCCAAAGAGGATTTTTGGAACATCACCAAGGGTGATTGTAAAGAGTGTGCTAAAGATTTTGGAGATGCACCGGAAAGTTATAAAACCAAACTAGATGCAAGTGATCCTGGAAACCCGCTAAAAGGTGGTCCACGCTATGATGAAGGAGAATTACAAAGACTCGGACTTTTATGGGACAGCGAGTTTGATGGACAACCTACAAAATTCGCTAGTGGGGATGATCGCAGTATATTAGGAGGATTTCCTGCTCCAGTAGATGACGAGGATGGAGTAATTTTTGGCGATAGTTGGGTAGAGGTTATGTTTAACATTACTCGCCCTCCACAAAATCAATATCAGCTTCGTGCTTGGTGGGATCTTAATCGTAATGGAATGTTCGATCATCCTACAGAAATGAAAATTAATGATTTATTAGGCTTAACTGCTGGTAAAACAACAAAACGGTATGATAATTTGGGCTTTGATCCAAGAGACTTCTACAGTCGTTTCCGTTTAACTTGGGACCCTAATGGAGATGTACTACCTTTTGGTGAAGTTTTTTCAAGAGATTGTCCCGATCCAAATAACCCCATAGATTGTATATCTCATGGTGAAGTTGAAGATTATCCACCTGTTCCTGAACCCAGTTCAATCTTAGGACTCTTCGCCCTTGGTGGACTGGGATTAACCCAACTTCGCAAGAAACGCCAATAATTTAACGTAGGGTGGGAAATACCCACCTTACTCCTATATTTTCATATCTAACAATCAGCAAATGTGACCTTCAAATAATTACAAAACCCTTGCCAATCTCGTTCTGAAAGATGTCCAATAACAACTATATTTGTAGACACAGGTAAAGTAACAAGAAAACTCCGAAACATTGATGCTTTCTGTAAACCTGCTAATTGCCAATCTTGAAGCAGATAATCTGTTGCTCCTCATAAGGCTGTTTTTGTCGTAATTAACCCTAAAATTACATCAGGACGAGTCGTATTATAAATAGTAGAAGAAACAACAACAGCAGGACGACGCTTAATTCCTTTAACCCTTGGAAAATCTACCTTTACCACATCACCAGAATTAAAAGATATTAAACCAATTCCTCACTGTCTCCCGCAACTTGATTGCTATACTGCAAAGAAAAGGCAACTAAATCGTTTTGATCTTCTTGAGTCCAAGTCTCACTTTCATCAATCACCATCACTTTTTTTTCAGCTAGATTATTTAAAATAAGAGAAGCTAAATAAAGTTGCTCATGGGGAGAAAACTCATTGACAATTTTTTCATAAAAATTTTGTATTTCTGCCTCTGTTTTAACATAAATCTTGATTATAATAAGTACCACGCCTATTATATCAAAAAAGGATAATTCATTAAAGATTAAGATTGTTGAATTTTTTCTGCGATCGCTTCCTATGTTTCCCAACTTAAAGTAATTCAATAAATTCATCTACTGTTAAATCAGCTTGTCGAATAATTGCTCTTAACGTCCCTCTATCTAATTCCTTTTGACACTCCACACCCTAAAAGTGCGTGGATTCTTAAGAGACAAAAATCCTTAAAGGGTTAGCCAAAAACCCCCTAGACACTCGCTCAAAACTGAGTCTGTGCTTACTTTTAAGCAAAATATTGGCACTTCCGTTAATATCGCTAGAAACTAAATGTTTATCTTTTGTTCGATACAAACCCCGTTTAATTCTTTTACCAGAAAACTTATGTTTACTAGGGTTATCGGCATTGTATACAGGGATTTCATCTTGATCGTAAAAACTAGCTTGAGACGAGTAAGACTCTTCTTGCTCCAAGTATTCGATACCATAACGAGAACACAAAGCTTTAAGCTTTTGTCTCAGTTGCCAGAAAGGAATTTGAACAAAGTTCTGGTTATTAGAACGTCCGATATTAATCTCTTGCTTAATACCAGGGTTATACCCGACTACGAGCTTGCCAATTTCATAGGTCAAACAATGGTTAATTATTATTCGAGCCGTTTTGTTTAAATAATCTCTCACACGATCATTACGCCATTGATAAAGTCTAGCCTGTTGGTTAGTAAAGCTTTTAATACCTTCTCTTGGTGCGCTTCCTCTAGGCGATTGCGAATCGCCGAGGTCGCACCGCTGTTTATCCTTGGCAGATTGAAGTTCAGAATTGCGCTTGTTATACCACTGATTAATGCTTTTAAGTCTTTTACCATCAATCAAAAATTGATGCCCTTCAGTGTCAAAACAAGCGGCCAAATTATCAACCCCCAAATCAATAGCAATAGCTTTATCAGAAGTAACAGATGTCTCTATTTTTTCATCCTCATAAATGTACTCGATTTCAAACCAGCGAGCCGAGTATTTTGGATGTATTCGTACCTCCTTAATATCTTTATCTTTCAGTCTTTCAGGGAGTTGAATTTTAACCTCACCATATTCCTTCTTAAATTGTCGAGACATGGGAATTCTAAAGACCCCATCTTTGACTTTAATTCTCGGAATAATCAAAGGAAAATATCCGTCTTTTGGCAAGTATTTAGGAAGTTGTGGTTTTTGGTCATAGCGTCCGATACTAATAGCCTTAAGCAAACCCAAGAAAGACCTCATACTTCTATCCACCACCTTCATTGTCTGCTGAGCAAGATCGGTGTTAAGTCTCCGATAGTTCTCATTAGACTTACAAATATGGTAGTTAGATTCGTAGGTCAGCCGTTCTCTTTCTATAAAAAAATACTGCCTACATTGGTACAAGGCCACATTAAAAAGATTCTTACTCAAACGACACAAAGCACTCAGGGCGTTAAATTCCTGCTGGCTAAGTCGTCTAAGTTGATTCTTTTGAGTGGCGTACATAGTGAAAGTATTTCGCTACAAATTTTAGTGTACAGCGAAATGCTCTAATTGTAAAGCCGTCCTGAAGGGGCGGGGTTTCAGACCCAATTTTTCCATGATTACTTGTCCAAATTGTGAGCATCAAAATCCAGATGGGGCAGTACAGTGTGAAGCCTGTTTTACCCCTCTTCCTCAGTGGGTTAAGTGTGGCAACTGTGGCCATCCTTTACTAAGTAATGCCACTTTTTGTGGGGAATGCGGCGCACCCTATCCTTTTGAGGGTTCTACGACATCAGAAGAAGCAAAAGAAGAAGCAACACCACCTCCGGGTAATGTTTCAGAGGAAACCTCAAAATCGGCGGCAAGTCCAGGGACACAAATACAGGTACAAGTCGGCAGTTTACTCCATGTTCAAACTGATAGCAAAATAGAACTACCTCAAGGGTTAGGAATTATTCATGTAGGTAAACCCAATGAACAAATTCCACAGGATCTCGATGTCTCAGGATTACCGAGTGCTGATGTAGTTTCTCGTATTCATGCTGACATTCGCAACGAAGCAGGTATTTTCTATATCGAAGATGTGGGTAGTTCTAACGGAACTTATATTAATTACAGGGTTTTGCCCCCAGGAAACCGTCACCGTCTACGACCAGGCGATCGCATTTCTTTGGGCAAAGGGGATTTAGTCACCTTTATTTTTCAATTATCTTAGAATAGTAGAAAATTCAAGGTATGTTAGAGATCAATGACCCAAACCCTAGAAACCTGGTTAAAACAAATCGATGTCCCTGCTGATTGGATCGGGTTACGCCAAGTAACTGAAACTTCTACTCTACGCTATGTTAGGGATGGAAAACCCCAAAGTAATGGACGCACTCAAAGCAAAGGGGTGATGGTGGAAGTCTTAGCCAAGGGACAACTGGGTTATTGTGCTACTAACCATTTAACGGCAGAAAATATTAAATTAGCTGCGGAAATTGCCTATCAACAGGCGATAACGGCTGCTGAATGGGGAATCTATCCTTTCACGGTAGAACAACGCCCGAAGGCGGTGGGAACCTATCAATCTCCATACATTAAACCTTTTGATCTTCTTAGTCCTCAAGATATTAACGATCTGCTAATTAAGGTTAATGAAACCCTGAAAGTTAACGATAAAATTGTCAGTACCTCTGCGATCGCTCGTTTGGTGGAAACAGAAATTCAACTGGTGAGTAGTAATGGTTCCGATGCTTATCAAAAGTTTCTCTTAATAACCACAAACTCCACTGCAACGGCACAAGACGGT